>NZ_LR746518.1:0-8675 GCF_902729445.1 Magnetospirillum sp. LM-5
TGCCCTGTATTTTGCCCAGAAGGCCGACGTCGAGGGACATAACGACGTCTCGGCCCTGTTCCGCTCGACCGCCGAGGGCGAGACCGACCACGCTTTCGGCCATCTCGAATTCATCGAACCGGTGGGCGACCCGGCCACCGGCCATCCCATCGGCTCGACCGCTGCCAATCTGAAGGCCTCGGTGGCCGGCGAGACCCACGAGTACACCGACATGTACCCGGGCATGGCCCGAACCGCCCGCGAAGAAGGCTTCGACGAGATCGCCGATTGGTTCGAAACCCTGGCCAAGGCCGAAAAGTCCCATGCCGGGCGCTTCCAGAAGGCGCTGGACAATCTGGGCTCCTAGAGCGTTTTCACGCCAAGCGTGAACACGCGGACCAGCCAGAGCGGCGTCTGAGCGGCCCGGCACGGGCCAAACGTAAGACTCTAGACCGGTTTCCGCGTGGGCGGAAAACGGTCTGGATTTTCCCTGATCTGGCCCGGAGCTTCGGCTCCGGGTCGCTTGCCCGATGGAGGCGATCATGCGGGAAGGCAGTCTCGAGGCGCCCGTGCGCCACCCCTATGCCTGGAAGGATCCGGACTTCACCGATCCGGCGGCGCTGGATGCGGAAATGCGCCGGCAGTTCGAGATCTGCCATGGTTGCCGCCGCTGCTTCAATTTGTGCGATTCGTTTCCCCGCCTGTTCGACCTGATCGATGCCGCAGGCGACGCCGAACTGCCGACCTATGCAAGCGGCACCTTCCTCGGGCGGGCGCGGAAGACCAAGCCCGTCGTCAACACTCTGGCGCCGGCCTTCGGGCGCAAGGCGGTGCTGTTCTCGACCTGCTTCGTCAATTTCAACACGCCGTCGATCGGTACCGCCGCCTTGGCGGTGCTGGCCCATAACGGCGTCGAGGTCGAGGCGGTCCACCCCGAATGCTGCGGCATGCCGCAACTGGAACATGGCGACCTGGCCCGCGTCGGGGCCAAGGCGCGGCGGATCGCCAAGTTCTTGCTGGAATGGGTTGATCGGGGCTACGACGTCGTCGCCCCGGTGCCGTCCTGCGCCCTGATGATGAAGTTCGAATGGCCGCTGATCGAGCCCGACGACGCCGATGTCGCCCGCCTGGCGCGGGCCGTCTATGACGTCTCGGAATATGTGGTGATGCTGGCCCGCGACCATGGCTTGGCGTCCGGCCTGACGCCGATTGCCGGCGGTGTCGCCCTGCATGTCGCCTGCCATGCCCGTGCCCAGAATATCGGGGCCAAGGGGGCCGAGATGCTGCGCCTGATCCCCGACACCCCGGTCACCGCCATCGAACGGTGTTCCGGCCATGGCGGCGCCTGGGGCGTGGCGGTCGAGCATTTTCCGCTGGCTATGAAGGTCGGCCGGCCGGCGATGCGCCAGTTGAAGGATTCCGGCTGCGCCACCACCTGTTCCGAATGCCCGCTGGCCGGCGCCCATCTGGTCCAGGGCATGGCCGACATGGGCGGCGGCAGCAGCGAAGCCCGTCACCCGATCGAAATTCTCGCCCGTGCCTATGGATTGGAGAAAGCGTCATGAGCCCCCGCGTCCTCACCGCCGCCGACATCATGCCGATGGCCGCCTATGAAGCGGTGCGGGCCGACCGCCGCCGCGCCCTGATCGAGGCCAAGCGTCATCGCCGGCTGGCGGTCGGTCCCCATATGACGGTGCTGTTCGAATCCTACGACAGCATGTGGATGCAGGTGCACGAGATGCTGCGGGTCGAGAAGGGCGGTGACGCCCAGATTCCCGGCGAGCTCGAGGCCTATAACAGTCTGATCCCGCAAGGGGGCGAACTGGTGGCGACGGTGCTGATCGAAATCGACGACGAGCGTCTGCGCCGGGCCGTACTGGCCGATCTTGGCGGCATCGAACATTCGATGAGCATCGCCGTGGCCGGCGAACGGGTGGCCGGCATCCCCGAGGCCGACCTGGAACGGACCGACGAGACCGGCAAGGCGTCGAGCGTCCATTTCATCCATTTCCCCTTCACCCCGGCCCAGGTCGCCGCCTTTCGCGATCGCGCCAGCCGGCCGGTCTTCGTTGTCGACCACCCCCATTACGGCCATATGGCGATGATCGACGCGACCATGCAGGCGGCGCTGGCGGCGGACTTCGACTAGTGTCCTGCCCCAGAAATTCGCATGCGAGTTTCTGGGATAAGCAGGCCACCACACGAGGCCTATTTCAGCAGGGCCTGCAACGGCGCCGGCGAGGCGGCGCCCGGCGGCTGGAACGGGTTGCCCTGGATCAGCACGATGGCGGCGGTGGGGGCGGCGGCGGCGGCGAACAGGGCGATGGCCAGCAATTCGGCCTTGGGCTGATCGACATAGACCATGGCGATGGAAATCAGGGTCAACAGCCCCAGGAAGGCCATGCCCAGCCACTTCAGCGGATTGACGTGGGTTTGCGACAGGGCGATGCGGGTCTCGCGGGCGTCGCGGGCCTCCATCGCCTGTTGCAGCATCTGCGCGTGGGCGGCCGGCGCCAGGGCATGGGCGATGACCGGCCGCGACAATTCGGCCTGCAACACGGCCAGGGCATCGACGGCGGCGGCCGACGCGCGTCGGTTGGCCAGCAGGGGCCATTCCTCGGTGACGACGATGGCGACATAGCGCTCGATGGCCCGATCCAATCCGTCCCGGCTCGCTTCGGGCAGCTCGACCGCCAGGGCGCGGATGGTCCGCAGCGCGCCGGCCTCGTGATAGACCGCCGTCACCGCCCGGTCATGGGCGTTCCAGGTGTCGTTGGCCAGAAAGGCCAGGGTCAGGGCGAACAGGACGCCGACGACGTTGACGAAGGGCGGCGACAGGCCGCGGAAACTGGCGATCTGCGGCGCCAGCCGGGATCGGTGGGCCAGCCACAAAAAGGCCGCGGCCGCCGCCAGCGTGCCGAACAGCGCGACGGCCGCCAGCACGTAGTGATCGTGCGTACGGAGAAGTTCCAACATCATTCATCCCCCTTGTCGGCGCCGATGGTGCCCGCCGAGGCTTTGCTTGTCGAGGCCCTCCTTGGTATTCTCAGGCGTCGGCGAGTGGGGGAGCGGGGAATGCTGGAGAAGTTCGCGGGAAACGACACCATCGCGCTGGTGGTCGAGGACGAAGAGACCACCCGCGATCTGGTGACCCGATTGCTGACGGCGATGGGCGCGGCCGAGGTCCTGATCGCCGAGGAAGGCAGCCAGGCCCTGCGGCTGGTCTGCGAACGCCACCCCCACATCGTCATTTCCGACGTCGAGATGAAGCCGGTCGATGGCCTGGCCCTGCTGGGCGGCATTCGCGGCTCGATGGACCCGCAGGTGTCGTCGATCCCGGTGGTGATGTTCACCTCGACCCAGCAAGGCGAGGTGGCCAAGAAGGCCAAGGACCTGGGCGTCAACGGCTTCCTGGTCAAGCCGTTCAATCCGAAGGGCTTTTCCACGCATATTCGTGACGTTCTCGAAAAGAAGTCGTTTCTGATTCCGCCCGGATCGAAGAAATGACCGCTTTTGGGGCTCAGACCGTTTTCCGCCCGAGCGGAAACCGGTCTAGAATCTTACGTTTGGCCCGTGCCGGGCCGCTCAGGCGCCGCTCGGGCTGGCCCGCGTGTTCACGCTTGGCGTGAAAACGCTAGGTCAGCGGCAAGTCGGGTTTGACCGCCCAGGCGAGCACCACCAGCCCGGCCAGCGCGAACAAGGCGGCGATCATCAGACCGCTGACGGCATCCAGATAGTTGCGATTTTTACCCATGGCGGCCTCCCTTGGACCTTTTAGCGACAGGTGGGGCGCCGTCGCCTGACATACAACCCCTTCCCTTCGCGGGGGATTTGGGGCTATTCCCATGGGCCTGACCCGTAACAAGGACGTAATGCCGCATGAGCCGCAAGCTGTTCGGAACCGATGGTATCCGCGGAACCGCCAATGTCGACCCGATGACCGCCGAGACGGCGTTGAAGCTGGGCATGGCCGCCGGGCGTCACTTCACCCGTGGCGACCATCGCCATGTCGTGGTGATCGGCAAGGACACCAGGCTGTCGGGCTATCTGCTGGAGCCGGCGCTGACCGCCGGCTTCATCGCCGTCGGCATGGATGTGGTGCTGCTGGGGCCGCTGCCGACTCCGGCGGTGGCGATGCTGACCCGCTCGCTGCGCGCCGATCTGGGCGTGATGATCTCGGCCTCGCACAATCCCTATCAGGATAACGGCATCAAGCTGTTCGGCCCCGACGGGTTCAAGCTGTCCGACGAGGACGAGCTGACCATCGAGGGCAGCATGGAAAACGGGCTGGCCGCCTACCGGGTGGGCTCGGACCATCTGGGCCGGGCCCGGCGCCTGGACGACGCCGTCGGCCGTTATATCGAATATGCCAAGGCCACTTTCCCGCGCGGGCTGCGCCTGGACGGCCTGAAGATCGTCATCGATTGCGCCAACGGCGCCGCCTATAAGGTCGCCCCCACCGTGCTGTGGGAACTGGGGGCCGAGGTCATTCCGGTTGCGATTCATCCCGACGGCGTCAACATCAACCAGGATTGCGGCTCGCTGCATACGCAGACGCTGCAGACCCAGGTGGTGGCGCACGGCGCCCATCTGGGCATCGCGCTGGATGGCGACGCCGACCGCCTGGTCCTGTGCGACGAGAAGGGCACGGTGATCGACGGCGATCAGGTGATGGGCCTGATCGGCGCCTCGTGGGGGCAGGGCGGCCTGTTGAAGGGCGGCGGCATCGTGGCCACCGTCATGAGCAACATGGGCCTGGAAAAGTATCTGCAGGGCCAGGGCCTGACCCTGTTCCGCACCGCCGTCGGCGATCGCTATGTGCTGGAACGGATGCGGCGCGACGGCTTCAATGTCGGCGGCGAGCAATCGGGCCACATCATCCTGTCCGACCATTCCACCACCGGCGACGGTCTGGTGGCGGCGCTGCAGGTGCTGGCGGCCTTGGTGGGGTCCGGCAAGAAGGCATCCGAGATTTTGCATCTGTTCGATCCGTTCCCGCAGGTGTTGAAGAATGTCCGGGTGTCGGGCTCGCCGTCGGCGATCCTGGAGTCCGATGCGGTCAAGGCGGCGATCAAGGGCGGCGAGGGCCGCCTTGACGGCACCGGCCGGGTGCTGATCAGGAAATCCGGCACCGAGCCCCTGATCCGCGTCATGGCCGAGGGCGAGGACCAGACGCTGGTCACCCAGGTCGTCGATGACATCGTCGGGGTGATCCAGCAGGCGGCGTCGCCTTAATTCTGTTGTTTTCCCAAAGGTTTCCGTGTTAGGCAAAGTTGTCTTTGCTTAAGGTGTGCGATGCTGGAGATTTCCAAGAACGAAGTCCTGGACAGCCTGCGGGCTGAAAATCCCTGGTGGGAACTGGGTCGGATCGACCGCAGATACGAGGCGCTCCCGCGTCGGGCCTATTTCGACAGCTTCTTTGGATTGCTGGTGGAGCGGTCTATCCGGCGTGCCGTGGTCCTGATGGGGCCGCGGCGGG
Source organism: Magnetospirillum sp. LM-5 (assembly GCF_902729445.1). Taxonomy (NCBI): domain Bacteria; kingdom Pseudomonadati; phylum Pseudomonadota; class Alphaproteobacteria; order Rhodospirillales; family Rhodospirillaceae; genus Magnetospirillum; species Magnetospirillum sp. LM-5. The sequence goes on from NZ_LR746518.1 coordinate 5,459, forward strand.
TCGGCAAGACGGTGATGATGCAGCAGGCGATCGGGCGTTTGATCCGCGATGGTGTTCCGGCAGCGTCCATCCTTTACGTCTCGGTGGATACTCCCACCTATTCCGGGATGGGGTTGGAGCGATTGCTCCGCCTGTTCCTCGACGCCAACGCCCTGGGCCGCGACGATGAGTGCTTCGTCCTGTTCGACGAGGTTCAATATCTGAAGGATTGGGAAACCCACCTTAAGGCCCTGGTCGATAAATATCCGATGGCGAATTTCGTAGCGTCCGGATCGTCGGCCGCCGCCCTGGCGCGGGCGTCCAAAGAATCGGGGGCGGGGCGTTTCACCGATTTCCATCTGCCACCCCTGACCTTCGCCGAATACCTGGCCTTCATGGAATGCGAGAGGTCGCTGGTATCCAGGCAGGGCGAAGAGTACGTATCGAACGATATTGCGGCTTTGAACCGGGAATTCATCAATTACATCAATTACGGCGGCTATCCCGAGGCGGTCTTCTCGGACCTTGCGCGTGACAATCCGGCCCGCTACGTCAAGAGTGACATCATCGAGAAGGTACTGTTGCGGGATTTGCCCAGCCTTTACGGGATCAGCGACGTTCAGGAACTGAACCGGCTGTTCACCAGTATCGCCTATAACACCGGCAATGCGGTCAGTCTGGAGAAATTGTCGCAGTCGTCGGGCGTATCCAAGCCGACGATTTCGCGTTATCTGGACTATCTCGAGGCCGCCTTCCTGATCGTTAGAGTGAGGCGCGTCGATGAAAAAGCGAACACCTTCGCCCGCGAGCGGGAGTTCAAGGTCTATCTGACCAACCCGTCGATGCGTGCCGCCCTGTTTCGTCCAGTGACCGAGGACAGCGAAAACGTCGGCAGCGTGGTCGAGACCGCCTTGTTCAGTCAATGGTTTCACTCGGACGGGTTCGCCAATCTGCATTATGCCCGCTGGAAACGTGGCCGAGGCAAGGGTGATGGCGAGGTGGACATGGTCTATGTCGATCCGGCGCACCTTGCCCCTCTCTGGGCGGTGGAAGCCAAATGGAGCGACCGGTTCCATGATCATCCGCGTGAACTGGACGGGCTGGTCGAATTCGCACGCAGGAACGACCTGGAAGAGGTCCGGGCGACCACCAGAACGAAGCAGGGCTTTACCAGGGTGGACGACATCGGCATCACCCACACCCCTGCCGCCCTGTATTGTTACCTGATCGGCAAGAATACCGTTGCCGCTCGCACCGGGAGGACATCATGAAAGGCCGCGTCCTGATCGTCGCCGGCTCGGACTCGGGCGGTGGTGCCGGCATCCAGGCCGACATCAAGGCGGTGTCGGCGCTGGGCGGTTATGCCGCCACCGCCATCACCGCCTTGACGGCACAAAATACCCACGGAGTGTTCGGCATCCATCCGGTGCCGCCCGATTTCGTGGCTTTGCAGATTGAGAAGGTCGCCACCGATATCGGTGCCGATTGTGTCAAGACCGGCATGCTGGCGACCGTCCCGATTATCGAGGCGGTGGCCGACGCACTGGAACGCTTCACCCCCAACGTGCCCCTGGTGGTCGATCCGGTGATGGTGGCCAAGGGCGGCGCCCCCTTGCTGGCCGACGATGCCAGTCAGGCGTTGGTCGAACGGCTGGTCAGCCGCGCCACCTTGATCACCCCCAACATCCCCGAAGCCGAGGTGCTGCTGGGCCGGCGCATCATGGGTGCCGGTGACATGGAAGCCGCCGCCCGCGACCTTCTGGCCCAGGGACCCGCGGCGGTTCTGCTGAAAGGCGGCCATCTGGACGGCGACGATCTGGTCGATCTGCTGGCCTGGAGCGGCGGCACCCGGCGTTGGGCGTCGAAACGCATCGATACAAGCTCGACCCACGGCACCGGCTGCACCTTGGCCTCGGCGATCGCCTGCTCCATCGCGCAGGGGCTGGGGCTGGAGGCGGCGGTCGATCGCGCCCGCGCCTATGTGCGCCGCGCCATCGAGACCGCGCCGGGGCTGGGCAGCGGCCACGGCCCCTTGAACCACATGCACACCGTCGCCGAGTTCACCCCATGAGCCATCGCCTGTGGCAGGTCGATGCCTTCGCCGAGCGTCCGTTCACCGGCAATCCGGCCGCCGTGGTCGTGCTGGATCGCTGGGCTGACGAGGCCTGGATGCAGGCGGTCGCCGCCGAGAACGCCCTGTCCGAAACCGCCTTCCTGGTCAAGGAATCTTCCGGCTGGCGGGTGCGCTGGTTCACGCCGACGGTCGAGGTCGCCTTGTGCGGCCATGCCACCTTGGCTTCCGCTTGGGTGGTGCTGACCCATCTGGAACCGGGCGACGCGGTCACCTTCGCCTCGCAAAGCGGACCTTTGCCGGTGACCCGCGACGGCGACCGGCTGGTGTTGGATTTTCCCGCCAACAAGCCGCGCCCGACCGTCTTCCCCGACGGCATCGACCGCATCGTCGGCGCCCCGGTGCGCGAGGTGCTGGCCACCCAGGACCATCTGCTGTGCGTGGTCGATGCGGCGGACATCGTCGCCCGGCTGACGCCCGACCTTGATCGGGTGGCGGCATTGAAGCAATGGGCGCTGATCGTCACCGCGCCGGGTACCGATCAGGTGGATTTCGTCTCGCGCTTCTTCGCGCCCCGAAAGGGCGTGCCGGAAGACCCGGTGACCGGCTCGGCCCATTGCGTGTTGGCGCCGTTCTGGGCCAAGCGGCTGGGCAAGGACAAGATGGTGGCACGCCAGGTGTCGGCGCGCGGCGGCACGCTGCACCTGGACATGGCGGGCGATCGGGTGCGGATCGGCGGACGCGTGGTGCCCTATCTGGACGGGACTATTTCCGCTTCTTTTTATCGCGCCGAGCCTAAAATCCGGATCAGCATTTCTTGATCGTCGTTGCCGTGCTTGACCTGGCAATCCATGGACCACTGGATCACGTCCATAGAAGATTAAAGGCTCAACCATCTCGTCGTAGAGGGCGGGAGTTCAGACACAGATGAACACAGATACCCGCTTCGCGGGACACAGATGAAATGAAAAGTAAATAATTTCATCTGTGTTTATCTGTGTTCATCTGTGTCTTAGAGCCGCGAGCATAAAGCCCGGATCAGCCTTTCTTGATTGTCATTGCCGGGCTTGACCCGGCAATCCATGGTGGCGAAGCTGCCTCCGGCAGCATGGACCCCCGGATCAAGTCCGGGGGTGACGGCAGAGGGTGTGAACCAGATTAAAGGCT
>NZ_LR746518.1:8700-30618 GCF_902729445.1 Magnetospirillum sp. LM-5
CATAGAAGATTAAAGGCTCAACCATCTCGTCGTAGAGGGCGGGAGTTCAGACACAGATGAACACAGATACCCGCTTCGCGGGACACAGATGAAATGAAAAGTAAATAATTTCATCTGTGTTTATCTGTGTTCATCTGTGTCTTAGAGCCGCGAGCATAAAGCCCGGATCAGCCTTTCTTGATTGTCATTGCCGGGCTTGACCCGGCAATCCATGGTGGCGAAGCTGCCTCCGGCAGCATGGACCCCCGGATCAAGTCCGGGGGTGACGGCAGAGGGTGTGAACCAGATTAAAGGCTGGATGGTCTAAGCGGCCGGGGGAACCAGTCCAGGCGGGCGGTGTCGGGGAAGATCGCCTCGCCGGCCAGCCAGCGGGCCGGGGCGGTCGGGTCGCCCAGCACCGCCTTGAGGGCCGGCATCATCTCGAGCCCCGGGCAATCGTGTCCTTCCTTGATCAAGGGCAGGGCCAGGCCCTTCAACGCCCCTTCATAGATCATCTTGGGTTCCAGCTGGAACGCGGCCGACACCCCTTTTGCCGCCATCACCGGCAGGTTGGCGTATTTGGCCATGCAATGGCGCACGTCCAGGTGCCACAGGCTGCGGCATTTCAGCGGCCGGATATCATAGACCGAACAGGCGCCGTCCTTCAGGAAGGCGCAGGGCGCGCCCGGCTTCCAGTCGGCCACCAGCGCCGCCTGGGGGCGGTCGGCCAAGGCGCGCGCCATGGTCAGCACCTCGATGGCGGCGGCGCCGATCGGCTGGTGGCAGCACCAGCCGCAACCCTTCTTGCAGGCGGCCGGCGCCACCCCCAGGGCGAAAGCCGGGGTGGTGCGGATGGTGTCGAACAGGCGGTCGGCGCGGCCCCAGGCGGTGACGACGGCGTCCAGCACGGCATCGGCGCCCCGGGGCAGGGCGGCCATCACCGCGCTGCCGGCCGCGTCGAACGCGGCTTGTTCCAAGGGCGGCGGGGGCGGGCCGCCACGCCCGCCCGATTTCATCGCCGCCAGGGCGGCGGCGGCGTTGAAGTCGCCGGTCTTCACAAAATACTCTGACCGGTCTTGGCCCAGTCGGCGCAGAAGGCGGCCAGGCCCTTGTCGGTCAGCGGATGGGCCGCCATCTGGCGCATCACCGAGGCCGGCATGGTGGCGACGTGGGCGCCCAGGCGGGCGGCGTCGGTGACATGCATCGGGCTGCGCACACTGGCGACCAGGACCTCGGTGGTGAAGTCGGGGTACTGCTGATAGATCTCGACGATGTCGGAAATCAGCTGCATGCCGTCCTGGCCGATATCGTCAAGGCGGCCGACGAAGGGCGAGATGAAGGCGGCGCCGGCCTTGGCCGCCAGGATCGCCTGGTTGGCCGAGAAGCAAAGCGTGACGTTGACCTTGGTGCCTTCGTCGGCCAGCACCTTGCAGGTCTTCAGTCCGTCCCAGGTCAGCGGCACCTTGACGGCGACGTTGGGGCGAAGGGCGCGCAGCTTGCGGCCCTCGGCCAGCATGGTCTCGAAGTCGGTGGCGGCGACCTCGGCCGACACCGGGCCGGGCACGATGTCGCAAATTTCGCAGATGACATCCAGGATGTTGCGGCCCGACTTGGCGATCAGCGACGGGTTGGTGGTCACGCCGTCGACCAGTCCGGTTTCGGCCATGGCCCTGATGTCGGCGACTTCGGCGGTGTCGATGAAGAATTTCATGGGTTGTTCGGTCCCCGGTTTTCGATGTTCACAGGCGGCGCCAAGTTAGCCGAAGCCCAAGCGCGCGGCCAACGCGAATTTGGTTTGCCCGGCTGGGCCAAACGCGCTAAATCCATCCGTCGCCTCGGCGTTGGCCGGGACGAGACGCCACCGGACCCCGAACTCACCAGTCGGACGTGATGACCGATCCTGTAAACCGGGCGCTGCTGCCTGCGGGCTTGCGCGATATCCTTCCTCTCGATGCCGAGCACGAGGCCGAAGTCGTTGGCCGCGTCATGGGCCATTTTGCCGCCCATGGCTACGAGCGGGTCAAGCCGCCCTTGATCGAATTCGAGAACACGCTGCTGGACGGCGCCGGCGGCGCCACCGCCTCGCAGGCGTTCCGCGTCATGGACCCGCTGTCGCAGCGGATGATGGGCGTGCGCGCCGACATGACGCCGCAGGTGGCCCGCATCGCCGTCACCCGCCTGGCCGGCGAGCCCCGGCCGCTCCGGCTGTCCTATGCCGGACAGGTGCTCCGGGTGAAGGGGACGCAATTGCGCCCGGAACGCCAGTTCGGCCAGGCCGGGATCGAGCTGATCGGCTCGGATTCGGCCGCCGCCGATGCCGAGGTGGCGGTGCTGGCCTCCCTGGCCTTGGTTGCCCTGGGGGTGACCGGGGTATCGATCGATCTGTCGCTGCCGACCCTGGTGCCGGCCTTGCTGTCCGAGCTTGACCTGTCGGACCAGGCGCTGCGTGGCAGCCTGGACCACAAGGACGCGGCGGCGGTCGCCGCCCTGGGCGGTGTCGCGGCACCGCTGCTGTCGGCGCTTCTGAAGGCGGTGGGCCCGGCCGATCGGGCGCTGGAGATTCTGGGCCGGCTGGACCTGCCGCCGGCCGCCGCCGCCGAGCGCAACCGGCTGGCCGCCGTGGTGACCCTGGTCCAGGCCATGGCCCCCGATCTGATCCTGACGGTCGATCCGGTGGAAAATCGCGGTTTCGAATATCATACCGGTGTCGCCTTCACCCTGTTCGGCCGTAACCTGGCCGGCGAGTTGGGGCGTGGCGGGCGCTATCTGGCCGGGGGGACCGAGCCGGCGACCGGGGCGACCCTGTTTCTCGATTCGGTGCTGGCGGCGGTGCCGCCGGCCAAGCCGGCCAAGCGTCTGTTCGTGCCGGCCGGCACTCCGGCGGCCTGGTCCTCGGCCTATCGCGCCCAGGGCTGGGTGACGGTGGCCGGCCTCGAGCCGGGGGTCGATGCCGAGCTCGAGGCGAAGCGTTTGAAGTGCGGCCATGTGTTGACGGCCGAAGGAATCAAGATCGTGGAACAGGGGGCCTAAGAAGATGGCGAATGTTGCAGTGGTCGGCGCCCAGTGGGGCGACGAGGGCAAGGGCAAGGTCGTCGACTGGCTCTCCGAGCGGGCCGACGTGGTGGTGCGGTTCCAGGGCGGCCACAATGCCGGCCATACCCTGGTCATCAATGGCGTGACCTACAAGCTGTCGCTGCTGCCGTCGGGCGTGGTGCGCGGCAAGCTGTCGATCATCGGCAATGGCGTGGTGGTCGATCCCTGGGCCCTGCTGGACGAGATCGAGCGCATTCGTGGCCAGGGCGTCGATATCACCCCCGACCTGTTGAAGATCGCCGAGAATGCCTGCCTGATCCTGCCGGTGCATGGCCATCTGGACCGTGCCCGCGAGGAAGCCTCGGGCTCGGCCAAGATCGGCACCACCGGCCGCGGCATCGGCCCGGCCTATGAAGACCGTGTCGGCCGCCGCGCCATCCGCGTCTGCGATCTGGCCGACGATGCCATCCTGGAGCAGAAGGTCGATAAGATGCTGGCCCACCACAACGCGCTTCTGAAGGCGTTGGGGGCTCCGCTGGTGGATGCGGGCGAGATGCTGGCCAAGATCAAGGCCGTCGCGCCGAAGATCCTGCCGTTCGCCGACGTGGTGTGGCAGCGCCTGGACGAAATCCGCCATACCCGCAAGCGCGTGCTGTTCGAAGGCGCCCAGGGCGCCATGCTGGACATCGACCACGGCACCTATCCCTTCGTCACCTCGTCCTCGACGGTGTCGGGCAATGCCGGCACCGGCTCGGGCGTCGGCCCCGGTCAGGTCGGCTATGTGCTGGGCATTTGCAAGGCCTACACCACCCGCGTCGGCTCGGGTCCGTTCCCGACCGAGCTGGACAACGATATCGGCCACCTGATCGGTGATCGCGGCCACGAATTCGGCACCGTCACCGGCCGCCGCCGCCGCTGCGGCTGGTTCGACGCCGCCATGGTCCGCCAGGCGGTCAAGGTCGGCGGCATCACCGGCATCGCGCTGACCAAGCTGGACGTGCTGGACGGCTTCGAGGAACTGAAGATCTGCACCGGCTACAAGCTGGACGGCAAGGTGCTGAACCACCTGCCGTCGTCGCAATCGGCCCAGGCCCAGGTCGAGCCGATCTATGAAAGCATCAGCGGCTGGACCGATTCGACCCGGGGTGCGCGCTCGTGGGTCGATCTGCCGGCCACCGCCGTCAAGTATGTCCGCCGCATCGAGGAACTGATCGAGGCGCCGGTGGCGCTGTTGTCGACCAGCCCGGAACGCGACGACACCATTTTGGTGCACGACCCCTTCGCGTCATAAGGCGCCGCCGGGATATTGTCGCTTGAGCAGGCGCCCCCAGCCCCGTACAAAGAACGGGGTGGGGGCGTCCTTGGTTTTGCCCCCTGAGCCCTGGACGGACGCGAGAATGGCGGAAGCAGCGGAACAGGCCGACAGCGGAAAAGCGGCGGCACAAAGCCAGCCGGGTGTGCTGCGCGACCGCTATACCGTCCGCTCGAACCAGCCGATCGCCGACTTCGCCACCCCCAACGCCGAGGCCTTCGTCGCCGAGGACAAGCGCGATCCCAATCGCCAATTGTTCGCGCTGATCTGCCGCCCGGAATTGCCGCCGCGCGTCAACGTCATGCGGGCGTTGAAGGGCGCCACCACCATGGGCTTCGTCCCGCTGGTCGAGTGGGGCACCATGCTGTGGCCGCCGATCGGCCGCCAATGCATGACCGTCATCTACGAGCGCCCGCAGGGCCGCAAGCTGATGACCAGCCTGCGCGCCGAATTCAAGCGCATCGACGAGTACGACATCCCCCGCAGGGTGGTCGAGCCGATGGTCGCGGCCATCAAGGAACTGACCGCGCGCGGCATCACCCACCGTTCGATCCGTCCGACCAACATGTGGTTCATGGATGAAGGCAGCGAACGCATCACCCTGGGCGATTGCGTCAGCCAGCCGCCGGCCTTCGACCAGCCGCTGGTGTTCGAGACCGTCGAGTCGGGCATGGCCAATCCGGTGGCACGCGGCTCGGGCACCTTTTCCGACGACCTTTATTCGCTGGGCGTCACCATCATCTTCCTGCTGCTGGGGCGCAATCCGGTCGCCCACCTGGACGAGGAGCAACTGCTCAAGCAGAAGATCCAGCAGGGCTCGTACAACACCCTGGTCGGCGACGAACGCCTGCCGTTGCCGCTGGTCGAGCTGCTGCGCGGCCTGTTGTGCGACGATCCCGACCAGCGCTGGGACATCGAATCGCTGGATCTGTGGCTGTCGGGCCGGCGCTTGTCGCCGCTGCAAAGCCGGATGGAAAAGCGCGCCGCCCGCGGATTCCCGTTCAACGGCAAGGAATACGGCAATTGCCGCGAACTGGCCCAGGCCATGGCCAAGAACTGGGAACTGGCCATTCCGCCGGTGCTGGAAGGCAAGCTGGAATTGTGGCTGCGCCGCGCCGTCGAAGACGCCGAGCGGGCCGGCGTGATCGCCGAACAGGTGCGCATGGCGCTCAATTCCGGTAGCGACAAGCGGGCCGGCGTCGATCTGATGCTGTGCAAGGTGCTGATCATCTTGGACCCCACCGCGCCGATCCGTTACAAAGGCTTCAACGCCATGCCCGACGGCTTCGGCTCGGCCCTGGCGGCGGTGATGGCCCAGAAGGGCGATTCCCGCCTGATGGCCGAAATCATCCTGCGCGGCGTGCCGTCCCTGTGGTTCGAGGCCCGCAAATCCTATCTGCCCGACAATTCGCTGATGGAAGGCAATTTCCGCGAGTTGAAGGCCTATCTGACCCAGACCGCCATGGGCTTCGGCCTGGAACGCTGCCTTTACGAGATGAACGATTCCATGCCCTGTCAAAGCCAGTTGCTGGGCGAGGAATATGTCGTCGAACTGAAAGAGCTGCTGCCGGCCCTGAACGCCGCCGCCGCCAAGCGGTCGGACGCCAAGACCTGGCCGGTCGATCGCCATATCGCCGCCTTCATGGGGGCCAGGGCGCGCAGCGACATCGACCGCAACCTGGTGCAACTGGCCGATCCGGAACCGTCGAAATCGCTGATGGCGATGCTGAACCTGTTCGCCGTGTTCCAGTATCGCCTGGGGCCGGAATCGTTGCCGGCGCTGGCCGCCTGGGTCGGCTCGCTGGTCGGCCCGGTGGTGACCGCCTTCCATTCCCGCGACAAGCGCAAGGAACTGGAAAAAGAGATCCCCAAGATCATCCGGCGCGGCTCGGTGGTCGAGCTTTACAATCTGCTGGAAAATACCGAGGCGCGCGCCAAGGATGATCACGAATTCAACTGGGCCCAGGCCCAGTATCATGCCGCCGACGAGGAAGTGAAGCGCATCCAGACCGAATCCGACGAACGCTCGGTCGAGGCGGTGCGCATCGGCAAGCAGACGGCTGCGGTGGTCGGCATCCTGATCGCGCTGATCACCACCACCTTCGTCGTCATCGCCAAGGTGTGGTGAGCATGGCCAAGAAACCACCACCCAGGGGCAAGGTTCAGCAGCAGGCCCGACCGGCCGGCAGCGGCGGCATGAACAAGGTCGCGGTGCTGATGATCCTGGCCGCCCTGGTGCCGTTCTCGTTGCCGACGGTGGTGGTGCTGTTCTTCACCATGCTGCCGACCATGGGCGCCTGGGCCAGCGAAAAGGGCGCCCACAAATATGCCTGGCTGTGCGTCGGCGGGCTGAACTTCTCGGGCGTCATCCCTTATCTGTTCACCCTGTGGTTCGGGGTGCACACCCTGGACGAGGCCTTCAACATGCTGTCCGACGGCGGCCTGCTGTTGTGGGCCTATGGCACCAGCGCCATCGGCTGGCTGATCTATACCGCCATGCCGCCGATGGTGGCCAGCTGGCTGTCCTTCACCACCGATCGCCGCGTGGCGGCCTTGAAGGCGGCGCAAAAGAAGCTGGTCGAGGAATGGGGCGACGAGGTCACCAAGAAGAACGGCTGACAAAAGAAAGGCCTGAACGGGCCGGGGGCACGTTCAGGCCAGTGGCTGACACACTCTCATCAATCAGGCGTTCGAGCGGATCGTCTTCTGGATCTTCTCGAAGGCGCGCACCTCGATCTGGCGCACCCGCTCGCGGCTGATGCCGTATTGCTGCGACAGATCCTCGAGCGTCACCGGGTCGTCCCGCAGGCGGCGCAGCGTCAGGATGTTGCGCTCGCGCTCGTTCAGCGACTTCAGGGCCGAGGTCAGCATCTCGCGGCGCTGCCCCATCTCTTCGCGTTCGGCCAGTTCTGTTTCCTGGTCGTCGCGGTCATCGACCAGCCAATCCTGCCATTCGCCGTCGCCGTCGGCCCGAACCGGGGCGTTCAGGGAATGGTCGGGGCTGGACAGGCGGCGGTTCATGTTGACCACATCGTTTTCCGGCACGTCCAGCACGGTGGCGATGTGGGTGACGTTGGCCGGTGACAGGTCGCCTTCCTCGATGGCCTGCATCTGGCCCTTGAGCCGGCGCAGGTTGAAGAACAGCTTCTTCTGGGCGGCGGTGGTGCCCATCTTCACCAGCGACCACGAATGCAGGATGTATTCCTGGATCGAGGCCCTGATCCACCACATGGCATAGGTGGCCAGGCGGAAGCCGCGATCGGGATCGAAGCGCTTGACCGCCTGCATCATGCCGACATTGCCTTCCGAGATCAGCTCGCCTACCGGCAGGCCATAGCCGCGGTAGCCCATGGCGATCTTGGCGACCAGGCGCAGATGGCTGGTGACCAATTGGTCGGCGGCGCGCCCGTCGCCGGTGTCGCGATAGCGCTTGGCCAGGACGTATTCCTCTTCCGAGCCGAGCATCGGGAATTTGCGGATTTCCTGCAGGTAGCGCGAAAGGTTGCCCTCGGGCGCGATCGTCAGGCTGGTGGATATGGCCGTCATCTCTCCATCTCCTTTACGCGTCGGGGGACCTTGGGGCTCCCCGTGCCAGCCGCGCTGTCAACAGCGTGTCTGACAATGAGTATCATATTCGCCTAAGGAGGAGAATGCCATACTTCGTAACTCGGGTATATAGGGTAATTACTCTAGCTCTAACAAATGGATGAGCTCTTTGATATCACAAGGGAAATCCGCTAAAAACTTTAGCATATATCCTGAAGTAGGATGCAAAAACCCGAGTAGATAGGCGTGAAGGGCCTGGCGGGGGAAGCGGCTTAAGCTTTCGCGTAGGTCCGGCGAGGCGGTTTTCAGGCGGGCGGCGCGCGAGCGGCCATAGGTCTGGTCGCCGACCAGGGGGTGGCCGATGCTGGTCATGTGAACGCGGATCTGGTGGGTGCGGCCGGTGGCCAGGCGGCATTCCACCAGGCTGACGGCGCCGCCCAGGAAGGTCTTCAGCACCTTGTAGCGGGTCAGCGCCGGCTTGCCGCCCGACTTCACCACCGCCATCTTTTTGCGGTCGGTCCCCGAGCGGCCGATATTGCCTTCGATTTCGCCGGCCGGTGGGACGGGGGTGCCCCAGACCAGGGCCTGATAGGCCCGTTCGATGGTGTGGGCCTCGAACTGGGCGGCCAGGGCGTGGTGGGAGCGGTCGTTCTTGGCCGCCACCATCAGGCCGCTGGTGTCCTTGTCCAGGCGATGGACGATGCCGGGGCGGCGGACGCCGCCGATCCCCGACAGGCTGTCGCCGCAATGGGCCAGCAAGGCGTTGACCAGGGTCTGATCGGGGCTGCCGGGGGCAGGGTGGACCACCAGCCCGGCCGGCTTGTCGATGACGATCAGATCCTCGTCCTCGTGCACCACCGTCAGGGCGATGTCTTGCGGCTCGGGCTCGGCCGGGGCGTCGGGCGGCACGGCGACGGCGAAGGTCTGGCCGGGTTTGACCCGTGCCGATCCGTCCGTTATGGTCAGGCCCGCCGCCGACACTTGGCCCTCGTCGATCAACGCCTTGATGCGGGTGCGCGACAGGTCGGGCAGACGGGCCGCCAGCCATTTGTCGAGGCGGGTTCCGGCTTCCTCGGGGGCGACCGGCTCGGGGTAAAGGGTCTGGGCGATGATGGGCATGGACACTTCCGAACAATTCAGCGGATCGAATCACAGGACATGAAAGCTATCAAGACATTGGTTGCGGTGATGGGGATCTTGCTGCTGGGCGGGCTGGGCCTGTTGGGCTATGGCTTGACCACCAAGACCGGCCGCAACGCCAAGCCGACCGCGCTGGCCGACTTCGGCGCCGTCTCGATTCCGCTGCCGGCCGGGGCCCGCGTCGAGCAGATGGCGGTCGCCGGCGAACGGGTGATCCTGCGCATCGCAGGTTCCGGGCCGGAACGCCTGATCGTTCTTGACCCGACCGGCGGCACCGTCACCGGCAGCTTCGTCATGACCCCGGAAGCCCCGGCGGTGGCGCGATGATCCTGCAAATCGATGCCGCCCTGATGAAACTGATGGTCGATGCGGCGGAAGCCGCCTGGCCGGCGGAAGCCTGCGGCCTGATCGTCGGTCGCGGCAAGGGCCAGCTGATCCGCGTCACCCGGGTCGAGCTTGCCGCCAACCTGCTGGCCGACACCCCTGATCGTTTCGAGCTGGATCCGGCGGCGCGCATCCGCCTTGAGGTGGAATTGCGCGAGCGTGGCGGCAAGGACCGGATCATCGGGCACTTTCATTCCCACACCGACGGCACTGCCGAGCCGTCGGCGACGGACCGGGCCATGGCATTCGAGCCCGACCATGCCTGGGTGATCGTGGGCGTGGTCGAGGGCCAGGCGATTCAAACCCTGGCGCACCGTCTGGACGAGAAGCGGGGAAACTTCAGGCCGGTTCCGATTCGCACGCCAAAAAAAACCGCTTGCGCCAGCCCGCCCGTTTCGGCATAAACCCCATCTCGCGCCCGGACGTCCCCATCGTCTAGAGGCCTAGGACACCGCCCTCTCACGGCGGCGACCGGGGTTCGAATCCCCGTGGGGACGCCAAGCGAATCAATGGGTTAGCTTTTCCAGGTCGGAACTTACCCAAAATTTACCCAATATCGATGACGCAAAAATCGGATCGGCGGACAGGCCGAGACGAAAAGGTCGCGCGCGTGTCTGGCTGATCCCAGCCGGGGGGCGCTTGTTGTCAGGCTTTCTCTGGGGCCGAAGCCCGCATGTCTGCTGGGGTGTGGGGCGCTGTTTCGACAATGTCGCAGGGATCGGGCGTGGGCCTTTTGATCTCGTGGCAACGGCTGTGGCACGGAGGCAAACTCGGCGATGGAAATCTGAAGCTCGCAGGTTCAAATCCTGCCCCCGAATCAAAGGTGTCTGTGTTCAGTCCGGACACATTGGTAGACGTCTGGAGAGGGGCGGCGAGGCTAGTTGTTAGCCTGTTTCCTCAATTGCGTTAGCGCAAACCAGGATATTGCAATCATAAGAATAAATTACGCAGCTTTCGCCGCTATCCAACCAAAGGCCATATTGGCGAGGATTTTTTGTGGGTATTCACCTCAATCGATGGTATGCATAAAGTCCATGCTTTGGGCTGTGGTTGGGGCTATGGGCGCGTTCAGCCGTAAAACTGGGCGGAGACGATTTAACGCATTCGCGCTGGAACCGCGAATGATGTTCGATGGTGCTGCCGTCATGACCGCCAACGAAGTCCTTGCCCCGACCGAGGGGCCGGCGGCAACGGCTGAGAGCCCTCCTCCACACGAAATCGCCTTCATCGACGCCAATATTGCTGACTTCCAGGCTCTGGCTGATGGATTGCGCGATAACGTCGAGGTTCATGTTCTCGAGGCCGATCAAGATGGCCTCAGCCAGATCAATGCCGCGCTTGCCGGACGCAGTGGTTTTGATGCCATCCATATCATCAGCCATGGCGCCGACGGACAGGTGCAACTGGGTGGTGAGGCGCTATCCATGGCCGGTCTGGACCAGCGGTCTGGGGAACTGTCCGCCCTGGGCCAAAGCCTGACCGACAGTGGCGATATTCTGATCTATGGCTGCGATGTGGCGGAAAGCGCCTTTGGGCAGATGTTCGTTGACCGCCTGGCCCAGATCACCCGTGCTGACGTGGCCGGATCCACCGATTCCACCGGCACTCCGGGGAACTGGACCCTTGAATACCGTGCAGGCCAAGTCGAGACTGAAATCGTCGTCACCCAGGCGACGCAGGATTCCTATGCCCATGAATTGGCCTTCCCCGTCGGGTTGGGCTTGAATTCCGGCACGGTGGACAATCGCGCGACGGTGGTGGATGCATCGGGCAATGTCTATGTCGTCGGAGCCTTCACCGGCACGGTGGATTTCGACCCTGGGGCGGGGACCACCAATCTGGTCAGCATTGGTGGTTCTTCTGACATTTTTATCCAGAAGCTGGATGCCAGCGGTGCCCTGGTCTGGGCCAAGTCGGTGGGGGGAAGCAATTCCGAGTATGCGTCATCCATCGCCGTGGATGGCGATGGCAACGTGCTGTTGGCCGGAACCTTTTACGGCACGGTTGATTTCGACCCTGGGGTGGGAACCAGCACTCTGGTCAGCAATGGCGGTTCTTATGACATCTTCGTCCAGAAGCTGACTTCCAGTGGCGCCCTGGTCTGGGCCAAGTCGGTGGGGGGTAGCAATTACGAAGGGGCTCGTTCCGTCGCCGTGGACGGCGAGGGCAATGTCCTGGTGACCGGAACTTTCTATGGCACGGTGGATTTCGACCCTGGGGCGGGGACCACCAATCTGGTCAGCATTGGTGGTTCTTCTGACATTTTTATCCAGAAGCTGGATGCCAGCGGTGCCCTGGTCTGGGCCAAGTCGGTGGGGGGAAGCAATTCCGAGTATGCGTCATCCATCGCCGTGGATGGCGATGGCAACGTGCTGTTGGCCGGAACCTTTTACGGCACGGTGGATTTCGACCCTGGGGCGGGAACCACCAATCTGGTCAGCTATAGTGGCACTCAGGACATTTTCATCCAGAAGCTGACTTCCAGTGGCGCCCTGGTCTGGGCCAAGGCGGCGGGGGGAAGCAGCTACGAGTATGCCGGAGACATCGCGGTTGACGGCGACGGCAATGTCCTGGTGACCGGAACTTTCTATGGCACGGTTGATTTCGACCCCGGGGCGGGGACCACCAATCTGTTCAGCAATGGCGGTAATGAAATCTTCGTCCAGAAGCTGGATGCCAGTGGCGCCCTGGTCTGGGCCAAGTCGGTGGGGGGAAGCGGCTACGAGAATGCCGCAGGCATCGCGCTTGACGGCGACGGCAATGTCCTGGTGACCGGAACTTTCTATGGCACGGTTGATTTCGACCCCGGGGCGGGGACCACCAATCTGGTCAGCAATGGCGGTAATGACATCTTCGTCCAGAAGCTGGATGCCAGCGGCGCCCTGTTCTGGGCCAAGGCGGTGGGGGGAAGCAGCAACGAGAATGCCGGAGACATCGCGGTTGACGGCGACGGCAATGTCCTGGTGACCGGAACTTTCTTTGGCACGGTGGATTTCGACCCCGGCGCGGGAACCAGCCAGCTTGTGGGATCTGGTTATAACGGCAATGGCGGTTATGCCGTCCGCCTGTCGTCATCGGGCAGTTTGGGATGGGCAAAAGGAAGCTCCTCTGGCGGTTCGGCAATCATGCCGAATTCCGTCATGGATGCGTCCGGAAACACCTATGTTATCGGTTCCTTCACCGGCACGGTGGATTTCGACCCCGGGGCGGGAACCACCAGCATGACCGCCACAGGCGGGTCGCAAGACATCTTCATCCAGAAGCTGGATGCCAGCGGCGCCCTGGTCTGGGCCAAGGCGGTGGGGGGAAGCAGCCACGATAATGCCACAGGCATCGCGGTGGACGGCGACGGTAATGTCCTGGTGACCGGAACCTTCCAAGGCACGGTTGATTTCGACCCCGGGGCGGGGACCACCAATCTGGTCAGCTACTGGGGCACTCAGGACATTTTCATCCAGAAGCTGACTTCCAGTGGCGCCCTGGTCTGGGCCAAGTCGGTGGGGGGAAGCAGCTACGAGAATGCCGCAGGCATCGCGGTTGACGGCGACGGCAGCGTTGTGCTGACCGGAACTTTTTCCGGCACGGTTGATTTCGACCCTGGGGCGGGAACCACCAATCTGGTCAGCTATAGCGGCACTCAGGACATTTTCATCCAGAAGCTGACTTCCAGTGGCGCCCTGGTCTGGGCCAAGTCGGTGGGGGGAAGCAGCTCCGAGTATGCCGGAGACATCGCGGTTGACGGCGACGGCAATGTCCTGGTGACCGGAGCCTTCTATGGCACGGTGGATTTCGACCCTGGGGCGGGAACCACCAGCCTGACCGCCACAGGTGGGTCGCTAGACATCTTCATCCAGAAACTGACTTCCAGCGGCGCACTGGTCTGGGCCAAGTCTATAGGCGGAAGTTCCAACGACAATGCCGTCGCTCTCGTGGTTGATGGCGCAGGAAATGCTTTGGTGACCGGAATCTTTTTCGGCACGGTGGATTTCGACCCCGGGGCGGGAACCACCAGCCTGACCGCCACAGGCGGGTCGCAAGACATCTTCATCCAGAAGCTGGATGCCAGTGGCGCCCTGGTCTGGGCCAAGTCAGTGGGGGGAAGCAGCTCCGAGAATGCCGGAGGCATCGCGGTTGACGGCGACGGCAATGTCCTGGTGACCGGAACCTTCTATGGCACGGTGGATTTCGACCCTGGGGTGGGAACCACCAGCCTGACCGCCACAGGCTGGTCGAATGATATCTACATTCAGAAGCTGGATGCCAGTGGCGCCCTGGTCTGGGCCAAGGCGGTGGGGGGAAGCAGCTACGAGAATGCCGCAGGCATCGCGGTTGACGGCGACGGCAATGTCCTGGTGACCGGAATCTTTTACGGCACGGTGGATTTCGACCCCGGGGCGGGGACCGCGTTCCTGACCAGTTTTGGTACTAGTAACGCCGCTTTCATCACCCGCATGAATGCGTCTGGCGACATGGGGCCCATCGCCCCCACCATCGGCGCCGCGACCACCGCCGAAGACAGTGACAGCGCTGCAATCTCCATCACTCGGGGGGGCGCTGATACCAGCTATTACAAGATCACCGGCATCACCGGCGGCACGCTATATGCCGATGCCGCCTTCACCACCCAGATCACCAATGACAGCTTCATCGCCAGCGCTGGATCGGTGACCAATGTCTATTTCCGTCCCACATTGAATTTCAATGGGACGGGGTCGTTTGAGGTCCGTGGGGCGACGTCTGCGGCTGGTGCTGGTTTGGGTCCAGCGGCGACGGCGACGGTTGTTGTGACGGCGGTCAACGACGCTCCTTCGCGGGTGGCGTCGTTGCCGGGTGGTCTGGTTCGCGTGGGATCGACGTTAAGTCTGGCGACGTCGGCGAGTTTCACCGATGTCGATGGCGATGCCCTGAGTTACAGCCTGGTTTCGGGCCCCTCGGGGATGAGTATTAATGCATCGACGGGGGTTGTGACCTGGTCGCCGACGGCGACGTTCTCGGGGACGGATCAGACGATTACGGTACGGGCGACCGATGCTGGTGGTCTGTCGCATCAGTTGAGTTCGACGGTCTATGTCATCGATGAATTCCAGGCCGGTCCGGAGCGAGTCGTCAACACCTACGCGACGGGCGAACAGAAGAATGCCTCGGTCGCGGCATTGGCCGATGGCGGCTATGTGGTGATGTGGGAATCGATCGGCGAGGATGGCAGTGGTTCGGGGGTCTATGGGCAGCGCTATGATTCCCATGGGGCGGTCCAGGGCAGCGCGTTCCGGATCAACCAGACGGTCAGTAATGTGCAAGAATGGCCATCGATCGCCGGGCTGTCGGGTGGTGGTTTCGTCGCGGTTTGGCAGTCGGTCCAAGATGGCATGGGCTACGGGTCCTATGCCCGGCTTTACGGTTCGGACGGTACGGCGACCAGCGGTGAGATTGCGCTCAATACCTACACCTATGGCGACCAGAGCTTGCCCGCGGTTACCGCGACGTCGGATGGTGGTTTTGTCGCGACCTGGACGTCGGATTTGGAGGACGGACAGGAATATGCGGTTGTTGCCGCCAAGTTCAGTTCGACCGGTCAGGTTGTCAAAGCACCATTCATCCTGAACAGTACAGCATCCTCGACCCAGTGGTTTTCTTCTGTTGCCGAGGCATCGAACGGGTCGCTGATGTTCGCTTGGTCGTCGGCGGGCCAAGACGGTTCCCAGCAAGCGGTGATCGGGCGGGTTTACAATTCCAGTCTGACCGCTATCACCGGGGAGATACAATTCAACCAGTTTACCACCAGCGAACAGTGGATGCCGTCGCTGGCCGGGTTGTCGAACGGCACATTCGTGGCGACCTGGATGTCCTATACCCAGGCAGGCGCCGAGTACGAAATCATGGGGCGGTTGTATGACAGTTCGGGCACGCCGCTTGGGTCCGAGTTCATCATCAACCAGGCCACTGCCGGGGACCAGGAAGGTCCCTCGGTCTCCGCGCTGCAGGGCGGCGGGTTCGTGGTGTCGTGGCACGACAACAATCAGGTTTCCGGCTGGGATGTCATGGCGCGGCGCTTCGATAATGCCGGAGTGGCCCAGAGTGCCGCTTTCCGCCTGAACACGACCACGACGCTTAACCAGATGGATTCCGACGTGGCGTCCCTGGTGGGGGGCGGTTTCGTCGCGGTGTGGGAAAGCAACGATCAGGACGGCAATGGGCGGGCGGTGGTTGACCGGCTGTTTCATCCGAATGCTGCGCCGACCCTGGGGGCCGCCGCCGGTGAATTGGCTGCACTGCTGGAGGATGCTGGGGCTTCGGCCGGGACCAGCGTTCAAAGCCTGCTGGCCAATGCCGCCGCTTTGACCGACCCCGATCGCCAGACGGTCGAAGGGATCGCCATTACGGCGATTGCCAACAATGGGATTCAGGGGACGTGGCAATACACCACCGACGGCGTGACGTGGCAGGCGGTTGACCTGAGCGGCGGTGCATCGCTGCTGCTGGCGTCCGATGCCAACACCAAGGTTCGGTTCTTGGCCGCCGCGAACGCGCATACGGCGGGTGGGGCGCCATCGCTCTCGTTCGCGGGGTGGGATCAGACCGAAGGCAGCAACGGTGAGCGCCTGGTCATCGGTCAGACCGGCGGTGTCACACCGTTCTCGGTTGGCACGGTGACCCGTACCCTGAGCATCGCCCCGGTCGCCGACCTTTCCAGCATTAGCGGCGCGACGACTGTCGAGGATACCCAGAGCGTCAGTGGTCTGGTGATCAGCCGCAACGCGGCCGATGGGGCCGAGGTGAGCCACTTCAAGATCACCGGCATCACCGGCGGGACGCTTTACAAGAACGACGGTGTGACCGCGATCGCCAACGGCGATTTCCTGACCTATGCCGAAGGGAATGCGGGGCTGAAATTCTCGCCCACGGCGAACTGGAGCGGTAACGGAACCTTCCAGGTCCAGGGGGCGAGGTCTTCCACCGGCGATGGCTTGGGAGCGGCGACAGTCGCCACGGTTACCGTCACGCCCATTGCCGATATGGTCGGTGTCACGAACGCCGTGACGGCCGAGGACACCCAGAGCGTCAGCGGTCTGGTGATCAGCCGCAACGCGGCCGATGGGGCCGAGGTGAGCCATTTCAAGATCAGCGGCATCACCGGCGGAACTCTCTACAAGAATGACGGCGTAACGGCGATCACCAATGGCGATTTCCTGACTTATGCCGAAGGCCATGCCGGGCTGAAATTTTCGCCCACGGCAAACTGGACCGGCACGGCTACCTTCCAGGTCCAGGGGGCGACGTCGGCCGCCGGCGAGGGTTTGGGTGGGGCAGCCACGGCCAGCATTGTCGTCTCTCCGCCACCACCGTCGGCTCCGACCGGACTTGATCTGGTATCGGCCAGCGACACCGGATTTTCGACGACCGATAACGTCACAAGCGATACCACGCCAACTATTACCGGCACGTCGGAAGCGGGTGCGACTGTGCGTCTGTACGAAGGCACGACCGAACTGGGCAATGCCATCGCCGACAATGCCGGGGCTTGGAGTATCACCACCTCAAGTCTGTCCGCCGGAGGACATCTGCTTTGGGCAAGGGCCACAAACGGTTTGGACAATACCGGGGCCGCCAGTGCGCTGTTCGGAGTGACCATCGATTCCTCGGTGGGGGGCCTATTCCCGGCGAGCTTTGGCGGTGCTGGTTTCGAGTGGTCCTACACGGTGGCGGAAGATGCCTCGGGGAATATCTATGTCGGTGGCGATTTCGGCGGCACGGCGGATTTCGACTTGGGGGTTGGATCGACCACCTTGTCTGCGGGTGGTACCCAGGATGCTTTCCTTGCCAAATACGATAGCACCGGGACATTGCAATGGGCACACAACCTGGGTGGCTCGGCGGCGGATGGCTTGCGTGAGTTGAAGGTGGATGCCTCTGGCAACGTTTACGCTGTCGGTGTGTTCTCCGGCACGGTGGATTTCGATCCCAGCGCGGGGACGGCGTCACGCACGTCGGCGGGTGTGCGGGACATCTTCCTGGTGAAGTTCAATGCGTCGGGACAACTGGTTTTCGCCGATACCATGGGCGGGACCGGCGACGATTACGGCTATGCCCTGACGCTGGACAATGCCGGCAATGTGATTATCGGTGGCTCCTTCACCGACAATATGGACTTCACCGCCTCGGGTGGGGCGACGGCGGCGGGGACCAAGCTGGGGGCCGAGCTTCAGGTCAACACCATCAAGACGTCTGATCAATGGGCACCGGCAGTAACGACGCTGGCGGATGGCCGTTTCGCGATCGTGTGGACCGACAGCAGCGCCAGTGCGGTGGATACATCGCTGACGGCGGTGCGGGGGCAGGTCTACAATGCCGACGGCACGGCCTCGGGTTCCGAATTCCTGGTCAACAGCACGACCCTTTACGATCAGGCGCATCCCAGCATCGTCGGCATGGAGGATGGGACGTTCGTGGTGCTGTGGGAAGACGGCAGCGCCACCGGCGGCGACACGTCGGGAATGGCGATCCGGGGTCAGCGCTTTGCTGCCGACGGCAGCAAGTCCGGCTCGGAATTCCTGGTCAACACCATCACGTCGAGCAACCAGCGCAGCGTCGAGGCGACATCACTGGCCGATGGCGGCTTCGTGGCGGTGTGGCACGACACCTCGACCAGCGCCGACGACAGCAGTTCCTATGCGGTGCGGGGCCAGCGCTTCGCTGCTGATGGCAGCAAGTCCGGCGCGGAATTCCTGATCAACACGTCGACCTTGAACGATCAGGCTTATCCGTCGGTAGCCCGGGTATCGGGTGGCTTTGTGGTGGTGTGGCAGGATGGCAGTGCCCTGGGTACCGACACCAGCAATGTCTCGACCAAGGGGCAGTTGTTCAATACGTCGGGTGCGAAGGTGGGCTCGGAATTCCTGGTCAATACCACGGTGGCCGGGGCGCAGGGCAATCCTGTGGTTTCCACCTTGAGCAACGGCGGCTTCGTGGTGGTGTGGGAAGATGCCAGCGCGTCGGGTGGCGACACCAGCGCCTACGCGATCCGGGGGCAGCGTTTCGCCGCCGATGGCAGCAAGGCGGGGGGCGAGTTCCTGGCCAATAGCACCACGCAAAGCGACCAGCGCTGGCCGTCGGTGCAGGGGCTGCCGGGCGGTGGCTTCATGGTGTCGTGGCGCGACGATAGCGGTGCCGGGGCGGAATCGGGCACGTCGTCCTGGGCAGTCCGGGCGCAATTGTTCGATGTCTCTGGAAACAAGGTGGGCCAGGAATTCCTGGTCAACACCACGACGGCCGGGCAACAGGCATCCCATGCCATGACGGTGCTGGGCAATGGCCAGATCGTCGCCGCCTGGGAGGACAATAGCGGGACGGGGGGAGATGCCTCCGGCTACGCGATCCGGGCGCAACGCTTCGCCGGTAGCGGCACCCTGGCGGCTGCCGGCGGCTCGGGCGAGGATGCCTTTATCGCCAAGTACACTGCCTCCGGCGCGCTGACCTTCGCCAAGTCCATGGGCGGCTGGTGGGGCGACTGGGTCCAGGGCGTGGCGGTGGATGCCTCGGACAACATCTATGTCGGCGGCTATTATCAGAACCTGTTCTTTACCGGCCCAGGCGGAACGGGAACCCAGCTGAATCCGACTGAAGGTCTCGACATGTTCGTGATCAAGATGGCCTCGAATGGAACGGAGCAGTGGGCCACGTCACTGGGAAGCTACGGCGGGCGGCTGGCGATCAACCCGGCCAGTGGCGATGTCAATGTCGTCGGAGCTTTCTCGGGAACTGTGGACTTCGACCCCTGCGCGGGAACCAATAATCTGACCTCGGCCGGTGGCGAGGATGGCGTGGTGGTGACGCTGGCGGCGGCCGACGGCGCGTTCCGCTGGGCAGCCAATATCGGCGGTACACTGGGCGACGAGGCGGTCGGGCTGGATGTGGCCGCTGACGGCACCGTCTATGTCTCGGGCCGCTTCGGCGACACGGTCGATTTCGATACCGGCGCGGGAACCAAATCGAAGACCTCGGCCGGATCGTTCGACGGCTATATCGCGTCCTATTCGTCGAACGGCACGTTCGAGGATGTGCGCACCTATGGTGGTGCCGGCTACGAACGCATCATGGCCCTCGACGTGGACGGCGACGGCGACGTCCACTGGACCGGCTTCGCCACCGCCAGCCTGGATGCCGCTCCCGGTATCGCCACCCGAACCCTGGCAACAGCAGGGTCATATGACGGCATCGTCGGAACGCTTGATGCCACGGTCCCGACGGTCACCGCCATAACCGCAGGCCTTGGCGCCGATGGCATCCACGGACTTGGCTCCACCATCGAGCTTTACGCCACCTTCAGCGAGGCGGTCTATGTCAATGGCACGCCGACCCTGACGCTGGAAACCGGGACGACCGACCGTCAGGCGACCTATGTCAGTGGATCGGGCACCGGCGTACTGAAATTCACCTACACCGTCCAGGCGGGCGACAATTCCGCCGATCTGGATTATGCGGCGACCTATTCCCTGGATGTGCTGGGTGCCGCCATCGAAGATCTCGCCGGCAACAGTGCCAATCTGACCCTGGCCAGCCCTGGGCAGGCAGGATCCTTGGCCGCGAACCGCGCGATTATCGTTGATACCACTGCGCCGGCAACACCATCCATCCTGGCCATCAGCGAGGATGACGGGGCAAGCAACCTGGATTTCATTACCACCGACACCACCATCATGCTGGCCGGCACCGCCGAAGCGGGGTCCTTCGTCACCCTGGCCGTGGATGGCGGAGCGATTTTTGCGACCGGAACCATCAACAATACCGGCCAGTGGGTGTTTGACTATTCCAGCGTGGAACTGACGGCGGGCAAGCATAGCTTCACCATCACCTCGACCGATGCCGCCGGCAATCGTTCCGAGGGAACGCGGTCGGTGCTGCTGGGGATGGAGAATTTGGCCCCAGCGGTGAGCAGCCCGCTATCCGACCAGTCGGCGACGGCCTACAGCGCCTTTTCCTGGCAGTTCGCGGAAGACAGCTTCCGCGATCCGGAAGGCGCGGTGATGACCTATTCCGCTGCCCAGGCCGATGGATCGGCGCTGCCCGCCTGGCTGAGCTTCGATGCCGCAAGCCGCACCTTCAGCGGCACGCCCACCAATGCCGACGCCGGAACGGTGTCGATCCGGATCAGCGCCGACGATGGATCGTTGGGTGTCGGCAGCGACCTGATCGACCTGACCGTGGCGGCAGTCAACCGGGCGCCCACTTTGGCCAATCCGTTGCTGGACCAGTTGGTGATGGCGGGGACGGCGCATTCCTATGCTTTCGCCGCCAACAGCTTCAGCGACCCGGATGGCGACACCCTGACCTACAGCGCCACCCAGGCTGGCGGAGCCGCCCTGCCCGGTTGGCTGTCCTTCAACCCCACAACCCGAACCCTGTCTGGCACCGCACCGCTGACGGCGGCGGGCAGCGGCTTCACCATCCGGGTGATTGCCAATGACGGTCAGGGCCATACGGTCAGCGACGACCTGACCTTGTCGGTGATCAGTGGTCCCGTGACGGAACGAGTGTCGGTGGCGACGGGCGGGGCGGAGGGGAATTACCCTTCATACACCCCCTCGATCTCCGCCGATGGACGCTATGTGGCCTATTATAGCTATGCCAGCAATTTGGTTCCAGGGGACACCAATAACGCCGCCGACACTTTCGTCCATGACCGCCAGACCGGCACCACCAGCCGGGTGTCGGTGGCGACGGGCGGTGGGCAGGGGAATGCCACTTCATACTTCCCCTCGATCTCCGCCGACGGGCGCTATGTGGCCTTTTACAGCTTCGCCAGCAATTTGGTTCCAGGGGACACCAATAACGCATTCGACATTTTCGTTCATGACCGCCAGACCGGCAGTACCAGCCGGTTGTCGGTGGCGACGGGGGGGGCGCAGGGGAATTCCGGTTCATACACCCCCTCAATCTCCGCCGATGGGCGTTACGTGGCCTTTTACAGCGACGCCAGCAATTTGGTTCCAGGGGACACCAACGGCAATGGTGACATCTTCGTCCATGACCGGCAAACAGGCACCACAAGCCGGGTGTCGGTGGGAGTTGCGGGAGTTCAGGGAAATAGCAGTTTAGAGGGCCGCACATCCATCTCAGCGGATGGCCGCTATGTGGCTTTCAATAGCCATTCAAGCAATCTGGTGACCGGGGACACCAATAGCCGTTTCGACGTTTTCGTCCATGACCGCCAGACCGGCACCACCAGTCGCGTATCGGTGGCGACGGGCGGGGCGCAGGGGAATAACACTTCATACTTCCCCTCGATTTCCGCCGATGGGCGCTATGTGGCCTATTATAGCTATTCAAGCAATCTGGTGGCCGAGGACACTAATGGCTATGCCGACATCTTCGTTCATGACCGCCAGACCGGCACCACCAGCCGGGTATCTGTGGCGACGAGCGGGGTGCAGGCGAATGGAGATTCATACAAACCCTCGATCTCCGCCGATGGGCGCTATGTGGCTTTTCATAGCAATGCCAGTACTCTGGTGGCTGGTGACACTAGA
>NZ_LR746519.1:2168-5456 GCF_902729445.1 Magnetospirillum sp. LM-5
TCGTTCGAGAAGGACACTTCCTTGCCGTCGACTTGGTCGAAGGCTTTCACACCTTTTGGTGTGAGGCTCTTTGTCATTGTGAATAGGTTTTTCTGATCTGAATGTTATGTCGAAGCTTGTCCAAAGCCCGGCGGCGTTTGAGCCGGCCCGGCACGGGCATGTCACAGACATAACACGCAAATCGCTGAAGTTCTGACGTTCTGGTTGGGCTTGTCCCTGTCCAGGATGTGATCAAGCGTCATAAGGGCATTTCGTGGATGCCTTGGCACTGAGAGGCGATGAAGGACGTGGCACTCTGCGAAAAGCCACGGGGAGCCGAGAGCAGGCTTTGATCCGTGGATATCCGAATGGGGAAACCCCACCGTAAGGTGATCCCGTACTGAATACATAGGTGCGGGAGGCGAACCGGGCGAACTGAAACATCTAAGTAGCCCGAGGAAAGGACATCAACCGAGACTCCGTTAGTAGTGGCGAGCGAACGCGGACCAGGCCAGTGCCGTTGCTTATATAATCTGAACCGTCTGGAAAGTCGGGCCATAGCGGGTGATAGCCCCGTAGGAGTAAAACGAGCAACGGACTCGAGTAGGGCGGGACACGTGAAATCCTGTCTGAACATGGGGGGACCATCCTCCAAGCCTAAGTACTCCTCAGTGACCGATAGCGAACAAGTACCGTGAGGGAAAGGTGAAAAGCACCCCGACAAGGGGAGTGAAAGAGACCCTGAAACGGAATGCCTACAAGCAGTCGGAGCCTCCTTGAGAGGTGACGGCGTACCTTTTGTATAATGGGTCAGCGAGTTAGCGTATGCAGCAAGCTTAAGCCGATAGGTGAAGGCGTAGCGAAAGCGAGTCTGAATAGGGCGCCGAGTTGCATGCGTTAGACCCGAAACCGAGTGATCTAGTCATGGACAGGTTGAAGGTGGGGTAACACCCACTGGAGGACCGAACCCACGCCTGTTGAAAAAGTCGGGGATGATCTGTGACTAGGGGTGAAAGGCCAATCAAACTCGGAAATAGCTGGTTCTCCGCGAAAGCTATTTAGGTAGCGCGTCGAACGAATACCGCCGGGGGTAGAGCACTGGATGGGCTAGGGGGTCCCAAAGACCTACCAAACCTAACCAAACTCCGAATACCGGTGAGTACTATTCGGCAGACAGACAGTGGGTGCTAAGGTCCATTGTCGAGAGGGAAACAGCCCAGACCGCCAGCTAAGGTCCCCAAGTTATGGCTAAGTGGGAAAGGATGTGGGAAGGCCAAAACAACCAGGAGGTTGGCTTAGAAGCAGCCATCCTTTAAAGAAAGCGTAATAGCTCACTGGTCTAATAGCAATCCTGCGCCGAAAATGTACCGGGGCTCAAGCCATACACCGAAGCTGCGGATGTGCAGCAATGCACGTGGTAGCGGAGCGTTCCGTAAGCCTGCGAAGGCGTCATCGTGAGAGGCGCTGGAGGTATCGGAAGTGAGAATGCTGACATGAGTAGCGACAAAGAGTGTGAGAAACACTCTCGCCGAAAGTCCAAGGGTTCCTGCGCAAGGCTAATCCGCGCAGGGTGAGCCGGCCCCTAAGGCGAGGCCGAAAGGCGTAGTCGATGGGAACCTGGTTAATATTCCAGGGCCTGCTGGACGTGACGACCCTCGTGTATCGTACTTCCTTATCGGATTGGAGGTGCGGTGAAGAGGGTCCAGGAAATAACGCCAGCGTATAGACCGTACCCGAAACCGACACAGGTGGACTGGTAGAGCATACCAAGGCGCTTGAGAGAATGGTGTTGAAGGAACTAGGCAAATTGACCCCGTAACTTCGGGATAAGGGGTACCCCTTCTTGCGCAAGCAGGTGGGGGTGGCACAGACCAGGGGGTGGCGACTGTTTACTAAAAACACAGGGCTCTGCGAAGTCTAAAGACGACGTATAGGGTCTGACGCCTGCCCGGTGCCGGAAGGTTAAAAGGAGGTGTGCAAGCACTGAATTGAAGCCCCGGTAAACGGCGGCCGTAACTATAACGGTCCTAAGGTAGCGAAATTCCTTGTCGGGTAAGTTCCGACCTGCACGAATGGCGTAACGACTTCCCCGCTGTCTCCAACACCAACTCAGCGAAATTGAATTCTCCGTGAAGATGCGGAGTACCCGCGGCTAGACGGAAAGACCCCGTGCACCTTTACTACAGCTTTGCAGTGGTACTAGGGAATGAATGTGTAGGATAGGTGGGAGGCTTTGAAGCATCGGCGCCAGCTGGTGTGGAGCCATCCTTGAAATACCACCCTTTTGTTTCCTGGTATCTAACCGCGACCCCTGAACCGGGGCCCGGGACCCTGCATGGCGGGTAGTTTGACTGGGGCGGTCGCCTCCCAAAGAGTAACGGAGGCGCGCGATGGTGAGCTCAAGCTGGTCGGAAATCAGCTGTCGAGTGCAATGGCATAAGCTCGCCTGACTGCGAGGCCCACAAGCCGAGCAGAGACGAAAGTCGGTCATAGTGATCCGGTGGTCCCGCATGGAAGGGCCATCGCTCAACGGATAAAAGGTACGCCGGGGATAACAGGCTGATCTCCCCCAAGAGTCCACATCGACGGGGAGGTTTGGCACCTCGATGTCGGCTCATCACATCCTGGGGCTGGAGCAGGTCCCAAGGGTTCGGCTGTTCGCCGATTAAAGTGGTACGTGAGCTGGGTTTAGAACGTCGTGAGACAGTTCGGTCCCTATCTACCGTGGGTGTCGGAAACTTGAGAGGACCTGTCCCTAGTACGAGAGGACCGGGATGGACGCACCTCTGGTGTACCGGTTGTCGCGCCAGCGGCATTGCCGGGTAGCTACGTGCGGACGAGATAACCGCTGAATGCATCTAAGCGGGAAGCTCCCCTCAAAACGAGGTTTCCCTATCAGAGCCGTCGTAGACCACGACGTTGATAGGTGGCATGTGGAAGCGTGGTAACACGTGAAGCTAAGCCATACTAATCGCTCGACCGGCTTGATCGCATCCTGCGCAGCGGCAAGCCCAATCATTCGTCAGAACTTTTCTTTGCATGGGATCAGAAAAACCGCTTTCTTCGACGACCTGGTGGTCATAGCGGGGGGCCCGCACCCGATCCCATCCCGAACTCGGACGTGAAAACCCCCAGCGCCAATGGTACTGTGTCTTAAGGCACGGGAGAGTAGGTCGCTGCCAGGTCTTCCAAGAAAGCGGTGAAACCTATCACAACGACATCAGCAAGGCCCGGAAACCCCGGGCCTTCTGCTTTTTGCCGCGGGGTGGAGAAGCCCCCGCGACGCGGACACAAGATACCGGGCGTCAC
>NZ_CACVCE010000001.1:0-323312 GCF_902729445.1 Magnetospirillum sp. LM-5
GGTGCCGGGCCGGCTCAGACGCCGCCGGGCTTGATGCTGTGCCGGAATTTGGCGCCACGCCAAAAGGCCCGAGCGGAGCCGGGATCGGGCGCGCCAAAGGCATAACCCGTTCGGGCTTAAGGCTTCCGTCTTGGACGGAAGCCCTCTAAAGTCGCCGCCATGATCACCCGTGCCCGTTCCCTGCTTGCTTCCGTCTTTGGCTTCGCGGATTTCCGCCCGGGTCAGGAAGACATCATCGCGCCCATTCTGGCCGGACGCGACGTGCTGGCGATCATGCCGACCGGGGCGGGCAAGTCGCTGTGCTACCAATTGCCGGCCCTGCTGGATGACGGACTGACCGTGGTGGTCAGCCCGCTGATCGCCCTGATGCGCGACCAGGTGGCGCAATTGACCGGATTGGGAATCAGTGCAGGCGCGCTTAATTCCTCGAACGACGCCGCCGAATCGCGCCGGGTGTTCGATGCCCTGCGGGCCGGCGAGCTGCGGCTGTTGTACCTGGCCCCCGAACGGCTGGCCAAGCCCGACACCGCCGACATGCTGCGCCGGGCCGGGGTGCGTCGCCTGGCCGTGGATGAAGCCCATTGCGTCAGCCAGTGGGGCCACGATTTCCGCCCGGAATATCTGGCCCTGGGCGAGCTGAAGCGGGCGCTGGGCCAGGTGCAGACCCTGGCCTTCACCGCCACCGCCGACGCCGCCACCCGCGCCGACATGGTCGAGCGGCTGTTCGACCAGACCCCGGAAATCTTCGTCGGCGGCTTCGACCGCCCCAACCTGATGCTGGCGATGCAGGCCAAGGACGGCCCCAGGCGCCAGATCCTGCACTTCCTGCAGCCCAGGCGGGGCCAGAACGGCATCGTCTATTGCAGCTCGCGCGCCGGCTGCGAGGACCTGGCCCAGGCCTTGAACCAGGCCGGCCATCGCGCCCTGGTCTATCATGCCGGCATGGACAAGGCCCTGCGCGACGCCAACCAGGACACCTTCCAGCGCCAGGATGGCATCGTCATGGTCGCGACCGTCGCCTTCGGCATGGGCATCGACAAGCCCGACGTCCGCTTCGTCGTCCATGCCGATCTGCCCAAAAGCATCGAGGCCTATTACCAGGAAATCGGCCGCGCCGGCCGCGACGGATTGCCGGCCGACACCCTGACCCTGTACGGACTGGGCGACGTGCGCCTGCGCCGCATGCAAATCGAGGACGGCCAGGCCTCGGACGAGCAAAAGCGCATCGAGCGTCAGAAGCTCAACGCCCTGCTGGCCCTGTGCGAGGCGCCGCGCTGCCGCCGCCAGACCCTGCTGGCCTATTTCGGCGAGCAAAGTGCGCCCTGCGGCCATTGCGACCTGTGCATCGACGGGGTGCAATCGACCGATGGCACCGTCGATGCCCAAAAGGCCCTCAGCGCCATCTGGCGGACCGGCCAGCGCTTCGGCACCGAGCATCTGGTCAATCTGTTGATCGGCGCCGACACCGACCAGATCCTGCGCTTCGGTCACGACCGGCTGCCGACCTTCGGGGTCGGCAAGGACCATAATCGCGACCGCTGGCGCTCGATCTTCCGCCAGATCTATGCCGCCGGGCTGATCACCCAGGATATGTCCGAACACGGTTCGTGGTCGATCACCGAAGCCGGCGCCGAGGTGTTGCGCGGACGCGCGACCATTGCGTTGCGCGCCGACACCTTGAAGGCCAAGGGCAAGGCCAAGCGGCCGGTGGCGACGGTGCCGGACTCGGTGGATTCGGACCTTTTGGCCGCCTTGAAGAAGCTTCGGCGCGAACTGGCCGAGGAACAGGGCATTCCGGCCTATGCGGTGTTCCCCGACCGCACCCTGGTCGAATTGGCCGCCGCGCGACCGGCCAGCCTGGACGACATGAAGGGCATTCACGGCATCGGCGAACGCAAGCTGGAACGTTACGGTCGGCTGTTCCTTGATGTCCTCACCTGATGACGGCGCACGCGCAGCCTTTTATACTGCGCCGCACATTTCTTGCTGACTTGGGGTTTCCATGCATCGTCGCGCCCTTCTGTCCGGCCTGGCCGGCAGCCTGATCACCGCTCCCGCCTTGGCCCAGTTCAACCTGGGCAACCTGATCCAGGGCGGCGCCAACATCGTCGGCGCCATGACCGCCAGCGAGGGCGACGAGGTCAAGCTGGGCGAGACCTATTACCAGCAATATCTGCAGAAATCGGGCGGTATCCACCCCGACCGCAACGCGCAAGAGGCCTTGAAGCGCTTCGCCCAGCCGCTGATCAATGCCGCCGACCGCCGCCAATTGCCGTGGGAGATCACCCTGGTCTCGAACAAGCAGGTCAACGCCTGGGCGCTGCCGGGCGGCAAGCTGGCGATCAATTCGGCGCTGGTGCAGTACAGCCAAAGCCCCGACGAACTGGCCAGCGTCATCGCCCACGAGATCGGCCACGCCGATCGCGGCCACGGCCTGGCCCAGATGAAGA
Source organism: Magnetospirillum sp. LM-5 (assembly GCF_902729445.1). Classification (NCBI taxonomy): domain Bacteria; kingdom Pseudomonadati; phylum Pseudomonadota; class Alphaproteobacteria; order Rhodospirillales; family Rhodospirillaceae; genus Magnetospirillum; species Magnetospirillum sp. LM-5. Next base: position 2,451 of record NZ_CACVCE010000001.1, read on the forward strand.
ACCAGAATCTGATGACCGGCCTGGGCGCCATCGGCAAGGAGGCGCTGGCCACCTTCGGCGGCGCTGCCGGGGCCTTGACCGCGCAGGTGCTGGGGGCTTTGGAAGGCCCGCTTTACACCCTGGTCCTGACCGGCTATTCGCGCACCAACGAGTTCGAGGCCGACGCCCACATCCTGCAGATCTTCGAGCGCACCGGCTATGACCCGACCAAGGCCGACGATTTCTTCCGCACCCTTTTGAAGCTGCACCCCGAGGGATCGGAAACCACCTCGCTGTTCTCGACCCACCCCGGCACCACCGAGCGCATCACCAAGATCGAGGAAGCCGCCGCCAAGATGAGCCGCCCGAGCCGTGCGGCCGCCGCACCCGGCTGGGCTGAACTGAAGGCATTGTTCCCGACACCTGCGGGGTAAACCGGTGATTGCCGCCATCGGGCCGCTCGGCTAGGCTGGCCCCGATGATTGCGGTGGGGGATTGCGGGTGAGCGGCGAGGACGAGGACAAGCAGGCGGCTTCCTTCATCGAACGCTGGCGCCCGTCGGGCGGCGGCGAGCACCGCACCTACCAGATGTTTCTGACCGAATTGTGCGCCCTGCTGGATGTCGGTCTTCCCGATACGGCGGGCGACGAATACGGCTTCGAACGGCGCGTCCCCATCCGCTATTGGGACGGCACGGTCAGCTCGGGGCGCATCGACCTCTACAAGCGCGGCTGCTTCGTGCTGGAAGCCAAGCAGGGCAGTTTCAAGCCCGAACGTGAACTGCCCGAACTTCCCGGCCTGGCCGGCTATACCCCCAGGAAGGGCGGCGGCAAGGGCCATGGCGTGCGCGGGACCAAGCAGTGGGACAACGCCATGGTCCAGGCCCGCGCCCAGGCCAAGCGCTATGTCGACAACCTGCCGGCGTCCGAGCCGGTGCCGCCGTTCCTGATCGTCGTCGATGTCGGCTATTCGTTCGAACTGTTCGCCGATTTCACCGGCACCGGCCGCCATTACATCCAGTTCCCCGACGCCGCCGGCTTTCGCTTCACCTTGGACAAGCTGGCCGATCCGGCCATCCGCGAACGGTTGCGGGCGGTGTGGAAAGACCCCCATTCGCTGGACCCGTCCAGGCGCGCGGCCAAGGCGACCCGCCTGATCGCCGACCGTCTGGCCCGCCTGGCCCAGTCGCTGGAGGCCGACCATTCGGCCAAGACCGTGTCGGACTTCCTGATGCGGTGCCTGTTCACCATGTTCGCCGAGGATGTCGGCATCTTGAAGGCCAACGCCTTCACCGACCTGTTGAAGACCACCCGCGACCGGCCGGCGGTGGCCCGCCAGATGATCACCTCGCTGTGGGCCGACATGAATGCAGGTTCGGCCTTCTCGGCGGCGATCCAGGGCGCGGTGCCGCAATTCAACGGTGCCTTGTTCGCCGGCGCCCAGGCCCTGGCGGTCACCCAGGCGCAGATCGATCTGCTGATCGAGGCGGCCCAGGCCGACTGGCGCGACGTCGAGCCGGCCATCTTCGGCACGCTTCTGGAACGTGCACTCGACCACGACGAACGCCACCGCCTGGGCGCCCATTACACGCCGCGCGCCTATGTCGAGCGGCTGGTCCTGCCCACCATCATCGAGCCGTTGCGGGCCGAATGGGACGACGTCAAGGTCGCCGCCCTGGCCGCCCCCACCAAGGCGGACGCGGTTCAGGCGGTAGCCGATTTCCATCGCCGGCTGTGTTCGACCACCGTGCTGGACCCGGCCTGCGGCAGCGGCAACTTCCTGTACGTCACCCTGGACCATTTGAAGCATCTGGAAGCCGAGGTGGTGGATTTCCTGGCCACCGAGCTGGATCAGCGCCAGGACGCACTGGACCTGTCCAGCCACGCCGTCGATCCGCACCAGTTCCTGGGGCTGGAAAAGAACGAACGCGCCGTCCCCATCGCCGAGATGGTACTGTGGATCGGCCATCTGCAGCGCTATGCCCGCTCGCGTCCCCAGGCCGCCGGCTGGCCCAAGCCGGTACTGCGCCAGTACGGCAACATCCGTCATGCCGACGCGCTGCTGACCTGGCGCGACGTGCTTCTGGTCAGGGACGAAGCCGGCAAGCCGGTCAGCCGCTGGGACGGGATCACCCGGAAGCGCGATGCGGCCACCGGCAAGCTGGTTCCCGACGAATCGGCCCGCGTCCCGGTCGAGCGCTATGTCGGGGCCAAGGCGGCCGACTGGCCGGCGGCCGACTATATCGTCGGCAACCCGCCCTTCATCGGCGGCAAGGATCTGCGCCAGGAACTGGGCGACGGCTATGCCGAGGCGCTGTGGGGCGCCTATGGCAAGCGGGTGCCCAATTCCGCCGATTTCGTGATGTATTGGTGGCACAAGGCGGCCGAAAAGGTGCGCACCGGTAAGGCCAAGCGGTTCGGCTTCATCACCACCAATTCGCTGCCGCAGGCCTTTTCGCGCCGGGTGGTCGAACACCACAAATCCGGCCGGCACCCGATCGGGCTGATCTTCGCCATCCCCGACCATCCGTGGGTCAAAGCGCTGAACGAGAACGAGCAGGATGCGGTGCGCGACGCGGCCGCCGTGCGCATCGCCATGACCGTGGGGGTGAAGGGGGCCTGCGACGGCAAGTTGCTGACGGTCTTAAGCGAACGGCCGGGCAAGGAGGATTCCGCCGAGATCGAGTTCGCCGAAAGCTTCGGCCCGATCAACGCCGACCTGACCATCGGCGCCGATGTCGCCGCCGCCCAGTCCCTGCGGGCGGCCGAAGGGCTGGCCAGCCGGGGTGTCGCCTTGCACGGCGCCGGTTTCATCGTCACCCCCGACCAGGCCCGCGCCCTGGGGCTGGGCCGGGTTCCGGGGCTTGATCAGCACATCCTGGACTACCGCAACGGCCGCGACCTGACCGGCCGGCCGCGCGGGGTGATGGTGATCGACCTGTTCGGCCTGGACGAGGTGACGGTTCGCCAGCGCTTCCCCGAAGTCTATCAATGGGTGCTGGAACGGGTGAAGCCCGAGCGTGACCAGAATAATCGGGACTATAGGCGCGAGAATTGGTGGCTGTTCGGCGAGAACCTCCCCAGGCTTAGGCAAGCCCTTGGCCCACTGCCCCGTTACATCGCCACCGTCGAAACTGCCAAGCACCGGGTGTTCCAGTTCCTCGACGCCGCCATCCGCCCCGACAACAAACTGATCGCCGTCGCCAGTGCCGATCCGTACCATCTGGGCATCCTGTCCAGCCGGATCCATGTCACCTGGGCCTTGGCGGCCGGCGGGCGGCTGGGGGTTGGCAACGACCCCGTCTACGTCAAATCCGCCTGTTTCGACACCTTCCCGTTCCCCGAGGCGAGCCCGGACCAGCAGGCAGCGATCGGCGCCCTGGCCGAGGAGTTGGACGGCCTGCGCAAGCGGCAATTGGCGTTGCACCCCGATCTGACCCTGACCGGGCTTTACAATGTGCTGGACAAGCTGAGGAAAAACGAGCCGTTGACCGACGCCGACCGCACCGTCAACGACAAGGGGCTGGTCGCCACCCTCAAGCGGCTGCACGACGAACTGGATTCGGCCGTCGCCGCCGCCTATGGCTGGACCGCCGACTTGGCCGATCAGGATATCCTGACCCGGCTGGTGGCGCTGAACAAGGCCCGCTGGGCCGACGAGGTGGCCGGCAAGGTTCTTTGGCTACGCCCCGATTTCCAGACCAGCCGGGGGATTGCCGCCACCGGGCCGGCCCAGACCACGCTGGATGTTGCGGCCGGCACCGACACCACCGCTCGCCAGCCGTGGCCCAAGACGCTGCCGGAACAGGTCCAGGCCGTCCGCGCCGCGCTGGCCGAGTTGGACCCGGCCCCGTCGGTCGAGGCCATCGCCGCCCGCTTCAAGAACGCCAAGCGCGACCGTGTCGCCGAAATCCTGCAGGCCATGGCCCTGATGGGCTAAATCTTGCCGCCCGGCAGCAGGGCGCGGTGGCAGGCGCGCCAGGCGTCGGTCCAGTCGGTCATGATGGTGTCCAGCCCCGACGACATCTCGTCGGCCACGGTCAGCAGATCGGGCGGGTCCAGCGCCAGATAGGCCTCGGCGGTGCCGCTGTCGCGGTGAACCTCCATCCCCAGCTTGCCGGCCAGGCGGATCATCGCCCGGTTGTCGGCCAGGCACAGGGTGTAAAGGCGCAGGGCACCGCGATTCCTGGCCCAGCGGATGGCCCGCTTGAACAATTCGGCGCCGATGCCCGCCGACCGATGGGTGGGATCGACCGATACCCCCACCTCGGCCACCGCGTCGGTGAAGGCGACATGGGCGGCGCCGACCAATCGCTGGCCGTCGAACACACCCAGAATCAAATCGTCAGCGTCGATGCCGCCGACATAGGTGTCGATCCAATCGTCGGATACCGTGCCGTGGGCGAAACGAAAACGACGGTCGGCCGGGGCCAACCCCTTGAGGTGAACGGCGAAATCCGGCCGTTCGTCGGGTAATAGCTTGCGGATCAGCATGATCATGCTCCTTCCGGCGGCGCTCCCTGGATTGAATCTAAAACGGTTCTTTGCTGCGATGCAACAAAAATGCTGCGGCGCAATATGAAGATTACGACATGACGCTTGAAATATGTCTGTAATGCCTATAATTTCACCAAGTTGGGGTTAGTGCTTAGCATTTGTGCACAGCATGTGATCGGGGGAGCCTATGTCCGAGCCGGAACGAATCCTGGAATTGACGCGCGCGGTTCATGATGTCGCCAGCGACAAGATCCAGGAGATCAAGCGTGTGACCGGCACCACCCGCATCCTGTCGCTGAACGCCTTGATCGAGGCGACACGGGCCGGCGAGGCCGGCAAGGGCTTCGCCGTGGTGGCCAACGAGGTCAAGAACGTCTCGACCAGCATCGATTCCATCACCCAGTCGCTGGAAGGCGAGCTGTCATCGACCATCGCCGACCTGATGAATCTGGGCGAGACCCTGATCGGGCAGTTGCGCGGCTCGCGCCTGGCCGACCTGGCCCTGAACATGATCGAGATCATCGACCGCAATCTGTATGAACGCTCGTGCGATGTGCGCTGGTGGGCCACCGATTCGGCGATGGTGGATTGCCTGGCCGACGCCACCCCGGCGGCGACCGCCTTTGCGTCGAAGCGGTTGGGGGTGATCCTCGATTCCTACACCGTCTATCTGGATCTGTGGGTGGTCGATGCCAATGGCCGCGTCGTCGCCACCGGCCGCCCCGATCGCTATCCGCGCGCGGTCGGCACCGACGTCAGCCGGGAAGCCTGGTTCCAGAACGCCATGGCGACCGCCGACGGGACCGAGTTCGCCATGGCCGACATTTCATCGGTCGGCGCGCTGGACGGGGCCTTGGTCGCGACCTACGCCACCGCCATTCGTGCCGGCGGCGACGTCAACGGCGAGCCGTTGGGGGCGTTGGGCATCTTCTTCGACTGGCGGCCGCAGGCCGACGGGGTGGTCAAGGGCGTGCGCCTGCGGCCCGAGGAAAAGGAGCGGACCCGTTGCCTGTTGATCGACGCCAATCGCAAGGTCCTGGCCTCGTCGGACGGCAATGGCATCCTGAGCGAGACCATCCGCCTGGAAACAGGCTCGACCGACATGGGCTCGTATGTCGATGAGGTCGGCCGCATCGTCGGCTTCGCCGCCACCCCCGGTTACGAGACCTATGAAGGCATGGGCTGGTACGGCGTGATCATCCAGTTGCCAAGCTGACGGTGAAGTGGAAGGTCGAGCCCTGACCGGGAGCCGAATCGACCCAGATTCGTCCGCCGTGATGATCGACGACGCGGCGGCAGATGGCCAGGCCGATCCCGGTTCCTTCATATTCCTCGCGCCCGTGCAGGCGCTGGAAGATGCCGAAAATGCGCTCGTGATAGTCGGGATCGATGCCGATACCGTTGTCGGCGATGCTGAAGGTGACCACCTTGCCGTCGATGGTGAAGGATAGACTGACCTCGGGCGTCCGCTCGGGCGAGCGGTATTTCAGGGCGTTGGCGATCAGGTTCTGGAACAGGTGGATCAAGTGGGTCTTGGCCCCCAGCACCGTGGGCAGGCCGGGCGCGATGTGGATTTCGGCGCCGGTCTCGGCGATGCGCGTGGCCAGATTGTCCAGCGCGGCGGCGACCACCTCGTCGCACGTGACGGGCGCCAATTGTTCGCCGCGCCCGACCCGGGAATATTCCAGCAGGTCCAGCATCAGATTGTCCAGGCGCTTGGCGCCTTCATGGGCGAAGCGGATATAGTCGCGGGCCTCGTCGTTGAGCTGGTCGGCGAAACGCCGTTCCAGCAATGCGACGAAATTGGCGATCTGGCGCAAGGGCTCGCGCAGATCGTGGCTGGCGATATAGGCGAACTGCTCAAGCTCGGCGTTGGATCGCTTGATCTCGGCCAGATGGGCCTGGATGCGGGCCTCGGCTTCGACCTGCTCGGTGATGTCGCGGGAATAGACGATGACCTGGCGGACCTCGCCATCGGGGCCGATCAGCGGAAAGATCGTGTTCGACAAATGGTGGCCGCCGCGCACGTCGATCAGGGTGACCGGCGCGCGCGAGGCGACCACGCCGGCCACCGCGCGCTTGCGGGCCTCGATGTTGACGGGGGGGAAATAGCTCCACAGGGAACTGCCCAGGATGGTGGCGGGATCGACGCCCAGGCGCTTGGCGAACACGTCGTTGAAGCCGCGCATGGTGCCATCGACGTCGAACAGCATGCAGGCATCGGTCGAGGCGTTCAGCATCTGCAGCGCGATCGCCTGGGACGAGCGCACTTCCTGTTCGGCGGCGCGGCGCAGCCCGACCTCGCGGATCAGGCGGCGGTTGGCCAGGATCAGCATGGCGATGAACAGCAAGAAGCCGCCGGCGGCTAAACCGCCCCACAGCATGACCTGGCGCGGCGCGATGCCGAATTCGCTTTTGACCGGCAGCCACTTGCGCCTGATGTCCCGGTGTTCCTCGGGCGTGATCGAGGCCAGGGCCTTGTCGAGCGCGCTGGTCAGCAACGGCCAGTCGCCGCGCACCCCCATGCCCAACTCGGCCCCTGGCAGGTTTGTGGGCGCGGCGATCTTCAGGTTGGTGTAGCCGTTCTTTTCCATCTGCCAGGCGGCGACCGCCAGCACGCCGACATAGGCGTCGGCCTCGCCCACCGCCACCGCGCGCATCGCCTGGGAGCTGCCATCGACGATCTTCAACTCGATGCCGGGGTAACGGCGCTGCAATTCGGTGGTGTACCAATAGGCCTTTTCGACGGCGACGACGTGGCCGTTCAAATCCTCGAGCGAGCCGACGAAGTCGGCGTTGGTGCCGGTGACGATGACCACCGGGAAGCTGAGATAGGGGCGGGTGAAGCCGATTTCCTTGGCCCGCTCGGGCGTCGGCCGGGTGACCGGCTGCAAATCCATGCCGTCGCCGGTCGGCAGGCGCTTCAGAACCTCGGCGAAGCCGCCTATATCGACCGGCTCCATGGTCAGGTTCAGCCGCTTCAGAACCAGGGTCAGATAATCGATGGACATTCCGCGCCCCTGGCCCTGGTCCTGGAACAGGAAGGGCGCGAAGTCACCGTTGAGACGGACACGGATGGTCGGATGGGCGGCCAGGAAGGCCCGTTCCTCGGCGGTCAGCTCGACGGCCATGGCGCGGCTTGCCCCGCCGGTCACACCCGCCATGGCGACAACCACGAAAACAAGGATGCGGACCAAGGCTGCCAAGGCACCTCCGGCGGCTTTTGCTCCCCGATAGTGTGGGGCGATGTCGGGCGCTTCGCAACGGCCTAAATGCCGGCCCCCATGTCGATCAGGCCGGTTTGTCGTTCGACCTCCACCAACAGGGCGTGCAGGCTTTTGTCGATGAAACCGTCGGCTTCAAGCTGGCGGACGGTGTTGATCAGATAGTCGCGGTTCAGGCCGGTGGCGCCGGCTCCGTCCATGATGATGGCGGCCTGCCGCTCGAGGCCCAGGTCGCCGGCATAATGGCGGTGGCCGCGATCGGCGACGAAGGTATAGGCGCGCACCTTGCGGCCGTCATCCAGGGTGATTCCGGCCCAATGGGGGCGATAGGCATAGCCGACCAGTTCGCGTTCGTTCAGATAGTCGATGGTGATGTCGGCCTCGGCGGCGGGGACCCGAAAGGCCAGCCCCTTGCACGAACCGCCCCGGTCCAGCCCCAGGACCAGGCCGGGCTGTTCCGGCGTGCCGCGATAATGCATCGAGTAAAGGCAGAACGAGCGGTGCCAGCCCTTCAGCAAGGCCGGCCGCACTTCGGCATAGGCAAAGCCCGGCCGCCACATCAGCGAACCGTATCCGAATACCCAAAGATCGTCGTGCTTGGTCATGAAGCGCCAAAGGGGGTAAGGTGGCGAACTTTTTTTCCGCCTTATCAAGACCCGCACCATGACCGAGACCGAGAGCGCCCGCCAGCCTGAAATCGCCCTGAGCGACGAGGATCGGCGCGGTCTTTACCGTACCATCCTGTCGCGGCGCGACGTGCGCGGGCAGTTCCTGTCCGATCCGGTGCCCGACGAGGTGCTGGCCCGGGTGCTGGTGGCCGCCCATTACGCGCCGTCGGTCGGCTTCATGCAGCCGTGGAGCTTCATCCTGGTCCGCTCGCCCGAGGTGCGCGCCCGGGTCAAGGCGGCCTTCGAGGCGGCCAACGCCGAGGCCGCCGCCCTGTTCCCCGACGACCAGGCCGCCAGCTATCGCGCCCTGAAGCTGGAAGGCATCCTGGACGCGCCCTTGAACCTGTGCATCACCTGCGACCGCGACCGGGTCGGCCCGGTGGTTCTGGGCCGCACCCACATGCCCGAGATGGACCTTTATTCCACCGTCTGCGCGGTCGAGAATTTGTGGCTGGCCGCCCGCGCCGAGGGATTGGGCGTCGGCTGGGTCAGCATCATCGAGCCCGCGCGCCTGCAAGACATCCTGGGTCTGCCGGACCGGGTGGTGCCGGTGGCCTATCTGTGCCTGGGCAAGGTCAGCCATTTCCTGGCCAAGCCGGAATTGGCCAGCAAGGGCTGGCGCCAGCGCCTGGCCTTGTCCGATCTGGTGGCGATGGATCGCTGGGGCGGCGCGGCCCCCGATTCCGAACTGGCGCGTGCGTTGGCTGATGCGCAAGCCTGGGCCGAAGCCGGTGGGTGACGTCGCCGCCCTCGAGGTGCGCCACCGGATATCGCTGGCCGGCCCGGCCGAGAATGCCGCCGCTGCCCTGGCCGGCCTGCACGGCTTGGTGCGGGTGGAAGGGCGGGGCCAGCGCCTGGACCTTGCCTACGATCTGCGGCGGGTTTCGCTCGATTCCATCCTGACGGTGGTGCGTCTGGCCGGAATCGCGCCGAAGGCGTCGATGGTGGCGCGGCTGCACCGGGCCTGGATCCGCTTCACCGACGACAATGCCCTGTCGGCCGCCACCGATCCCGGCCATGGCTGCTGCTCGCGCCCGCCGAAGGGGCGCTGATACCCTTCGTTACAAAATCGTGCGACGTCCGACATCACCCGGTTACCGGCGGGTGGTGGAATGCCTCCATCGACAGGGTGTCGAAATCGATGGAGAAACAGACATGACCAAGATTCTTGCCGGCCTGGCGCTGGGCGCCGCCTTGCTTGCCACCCCCGCGCTTGCCGAAGCCCCGGCCATGCCGATGATGGGTATGGGCATGCATGGGGGCATGGGGATGCATGGCGGCATGCCTGGCTGCGGTGGTGCCGACATGACCCGTCACCTTGACGGCCGTCTCGCCTTCCTGAAGGCCGAGCTGAAGATCACCCCGGCCCAGGAAGCCGACTGGGCCGTCTTCGCCGACGCGTTGCGGGCCGGTGCCGCCACCATGGGGCCGATGATGGGCCAGACCGGCCCCGCCGCATCGGTGGGCGAGATGTTCACCCAGAAGGAACGGCTGCTGACCACCAAGCTCGAGAACTCCAAGCGCCTGCATGCCGCCTGGGCCAAGCTGGAGCCGGTCTTGAGCGCCGACCAGAAGAAGGCGGCGTCGGACCTGATCGGTTCGAGGATGATGCGGATGTAGGGGAGTGACGGCGGTCTAAGAATAAAGTCCTTTACATGTGGCGACGAGACGAGCTATGGTGGCGATAGTCTCGTCGCTTGCCCTTTAAGCAACCATCCGTAGCTGACATGTCATGGCATGTCTCGCGGCGAGGGTGGTGGCGTTGGATGTTATTTTCATTGTCGGTCGGGCGATTTTTTGCATGTCAGCCTTGACCGGCGCAAAAAAGGATTGCTGGGCTAGGCTTTGCGTATAAAATGGATTTGTCAAGAGGTTGGCGTTCATAAAAATGACAAAACTTATCACCATATGGTATTCGCACTAAAGACGCAAGTGGGTGCTGCTGGGTGATCAAGCTGGAGGGAAGCATGACTGATCATGCTCGGAGCGTGTATGTGGTCAACGAGAGTGGTTTGAGCGACGAGGAGCGTTCCCGCGCCAATCGCCCGTTTGCCAATCGCCGTCTGTGCGTCGGTCTTGATGCCGCCTATGAAGACCGCGGAAAGGCGTCCGACGAGGATGTCGAGGTCGCCCATTACGTTGCGATGCGGGCTGTTTTGCGCGATTGACGTGTTGCCCTCTCTGTTTTAGCGTGGCGTTCGTTGAAAACGGACGCCATTTTTCATGGGTGTGATGGGTATGGGGCGTGAGAGAGTTGAGCCTGGTGGGGTGCCCCAGTCACAGTTGGATATGAAAAAACTGGGCGCCTTGATCTCGGACTCATGCGAGTCGTTGACGGGCGCTCACAGGGATCTTTTCCTGGTCATGGACAACAAGATCGTCGAGGATTGCGCGATCCAGACGCGCCATTCCCTGGCGACCTATAACATGGACGCCACGAAAGGCGAGCATTCCGCGCCCAATCATTTCAAAGAAGCGGGCCATTACGCATATTGGGTCCGCAAGCTGAAGCCCTTGCGGATCATTTCGATTGCCGGTGCGGTCGCTATCCTGCGCGACAAGGGAATTCAGTGCAGCTGCCCCGAGGACATGCTGACCGCTGAAAATCGTGATTTCATCCTGGTCAATGAGTACGCGGCTCTGTTCGTCGCCCGTGCCATTGTCAACGCGGTCGAGAATAGACACCTGGATGCCCTCGGTTCCGAAGGCAAAGTCAACGAGGACATGCGTCGGCAGTTCCAGGAATATCGGAGCGTCGTGAACCGCCGTCTGAAAAGGATGTCCGACGATATCCTGATGTCGATCCGCTACAATTCCCATTCCCCCAACAGCATGGCGATTTTGATGGAGGCATTGCTGGGCTCGGCGGCCGACGTCATCATCAACTGAGATCGCGCCTGATCGGGTTAGGGGCCGGCTCTTTGCGGAGCCGGCCCGTTCTTTTACCGGCCGAACAGGCCGCCCGGGTTGATCGGCAGCGGGCTCTTACTCGCCCCCGAACCCGACGAACCCGACGAGCCACCGCCCAGCAGGCCGCCCACGCCCTTGGCCCCGCTCAGCGCACCTTCCACCGCCTTGGTGGCCGCGCCCTGGACCATGGCGCCCAAATCGGGGCGATAGGACAGATTGTCCCACGGCCCCTCGACGATCACCGGCACCGAGATGCCGGCGGCGTCGGCCTTGCCGCCCTGGCCTTCCAGGCTGGCCACCGCCTTGGGCTCGATGCGGTAATGGACGGTGCGCGGCGGCATTTCCACCGTGCCCTTGCCCTCGACCCTGAGCAGCGGCGACTTCATCGACAGGTCCTGGTTGTTGACGATGCCGTTGGTGATGGTGAAGGTGCCGCCCAACTCGGCGAAGTCGGTCTTTTCCATTTCCTTGGCGCCGCCGGTAAAGGCGGTGGTGACGTTGCGGACCATGGCCGCCAGGTTGATGCCCTTGATCGAGCCGTTCAGGAAGCTGACCGCCCCCTTGCCGTCCAGATCCGAGATCAGTTGGCGCTGGGTGCGGCCCTTGCCGGCCACCTGGACATCGAAATTGCCGGTGCCGTCAAGCCGCGAGAAATCGGCGGCGTCGGTCAGGAACGGCTCGGCCTGCAGGCCCTTCAGGGTGAACGAGGCGTCCAGGCCGGCACCCGGCTGGCTGCCGTCCAGCGCGACGCGGCCCTTGCCCGAGCCCTTGTACAGGGCCAGCTCGGTCAGGTCGGCGACCATGCGGCCGTCCTTCAGGCCGACATGCAGGGCGCTTTTGCCGACCTGGATCTTCTTGACCTTGATGCCGCCCACCGACAGGGCGAAATCGACATCGGCCGCCTTCAGGCCGGACGCGTCGATGGGATCGTCGCTCCAGTCGCTCTTGGCCGCCTTGCCGCCGCCGCCCGGAGCCGGGCCGCCGCCGCCGCCGCCTGCCTTGGCCGGCTGTTCCGGCGGCAGATAGGGGTTGAGGTCCAGCATCTCGACGTCCAGCTTGCCCTTCAGGGCCGGGCGCACGCCGCCGGTATCGACGGCGAAATCGCCCTTGGCCTTGATGGCATCGATGGCGATGTCGGTGCCGGTCAGCGCGACCTTGGTGCCGCCGGCCGCCAGATTGCCCTTGATGGCCAGCGGGCCCAGGCCGGAGCCGGCCATGTCCAGCGGTTTGCCGGTCGCCCATTGGGCCAGGTTGCGGATCGAGGGAACCGCCAGGTCCAGCACGCCCTTGATGCCGGCGGCCTTTCCGCCGGTGACGTCACCCTTGTAGGCGAGCTTGACCGTCTCGGCCGAAACCGAGATGTCGGCCTGCGTGGTCCCGCCTTCGATCACCGCCTTGGGCTTGGCCACCATCAGGGCCAGCTCGATGACCTTGGCATGCCATTTCAACGACCCCTTGGCGGTCAGCGGATCGGCCAGGCTTTTAAGGTTGACCGCCAGGTTGATGGCATCCACCTCTTCCTTGGTGCCGGCCGGGCCGTCGATATAGGTCAGTTTGCCGTTGGTGATGCGCACGTCGCCCAGGGCGATGTCGGGCACGGTCGGCGCACCGCCGGCGCTCGCCTCGGCCGGCTTGGGCGCGGGCTTGGCCTCAGCGGGCTTGGCACCGGCCGGGCTATCGAACACCCAGTTGGCGCGGCCTTGCTTGTCCACTTCCAGGGTAATGGCGGGATCGACCAGCACGAAGCTGTCCACCTCGACCTTGCCCGACAGGATCGGCATGATCTTCAATTGCACGTCCAGGGCGCCCAGCCGAACCAGATCCTTGGTCGAGAAGCCGGCCGGGTTGGAAAGCGCGACGTTGGACACCTGCACCGACAGGGACGGGAAGGCCGACACCGACACCTTGCCCTGGATCGACAGGTCGCGGCCGGTGGCGGTCTTGACCTGGGCGATCAGTTCATCCTTGATCTTCTCGGCCGGCACGAACATCGGCAACGCCACCAGGGCGCCGATCACCAGCACCACCAGAACGCCCAGGGCGATCAGCAGTTTTTTCATGGGTGTTGCTCCTTAATTGGCGAAGACTTTGCGCAAGATGTCGCTGGTCCGCTTGGTGGGGTCCGAGCGGATGGCGGCTTCCTCGCGGCCGAGATAGGTGAACAGGCCCTTCAAGCCGCCGTCCAGGACATGGTCGGTCAGCATGGCGCGGCCGTCGCCGACCATCGGCAGCCCCTTGGCCGAGGCGGTCAGCGATTCGTAGCTCTTGACCGCGCCGGCTTCCGACACGGTCTTGTCGACCACCGGGCGCATGGCGGTCTTGAGGTCGGGGGTCATGGTCCGCTTGAAATATTGGGTGGCGGCGTCGGATGGGCCGTTCAGGATCGCCTTGGCGTCGTCCAGGCTCATCTTTTCCAGCGCGTTCCAGAAGATGCGCTTGGCTTCCGGGGCCGCCGCCTCGGCGGCGCGGTTCAGTTTCAGTTCCAGGTCGTCGGTCAAGCCGGACATCCCGGCCATCTTCAAGCCGGCCTGGACCTTCTGCAGGGAATCGGGCAGCGGAATGTGAACGGCCGGGTCGCGGTTATAGCCGTCGGCGCGGCCCAACTGGCTGGACACCTTTTCGGTGCCGATGCGCAACGCCTCCTTGAGGCCGCTGGCGATGTCGCCGGTCGACAGGCCCTGTCCGCGCGTGCCCGAGGATGGCAGCGACACGCCGCCGCCGCCGGTCTGCTGCTCGAGGACCGCCTTGCCGAAATCCTTGAGCGACCCCTGGGCCAGGGCCGGTGGCGCCGCCATGGTCGCGGCCAGCAATGAAAGGGCTATCAGTCGCATTTCATCCCCCCGACGGTAACGACATCCAAAAAGCCTATCCCCTTTTCGGTGTCATCACCATGGGGGAAATGCAACGCACAGCTCTGGCATCCGATCCGTGCTCCCCCCATGTGGTATGGCAAAGGGGAGTTGTCCATGCGTCAGGAACACGAGCCGAAGGCCTGGCTGGGACTGGCGGCGGGCGCCTTGGGCGCAGCCGGACTGCTGGCCTTGGTGCTGGCCGCCTCGCGGGCGCCGGGGGCGGAAAACTGGCTGCCGTCAGGGCCGGATTTCTTCAAGAAGGGCCTGGTCACCCACGTCGTCTTCTCGTTTCAGGTATGGCTTCTGGCCATGCTGGCGGCTCTGGCGGCGCGCGTGGCACCTGCCGCCACCCGGGCCGGCGCCCTGATCCCGCTGGCGGCGGCCAGCTTGGGCTGCGTGCTGCTGCTGGTGCCGACCCTGGCCGGTTGGGGGCGGGCGTCGCTCAACAATTACGTCCCGGTGCTGATCCATCCGCTGTTCTATGCCGGCCTGGGCCTGGTGGCCGCCGGAGTGGCGGCGGTGGCGATCCGGCCGCTGATGGTGTGGCGAAGCCTTGATACGGTCGGTTTCGCAATCGCCTGTGCCGGGCTGACCCTGGTGGCTGCGCTGGTCTGCTTCGGGCTGGCGGCAGCCGATCCGGGCCTGGGCGACGATTCGGTCACCGCCAACGAACGGCTGTTCTGGGGCGGCGGTCACATTCTTCAATTCGTCAACGCCCAACTGGCGATGATCGGCTGGCTGGTGGCGGCGGGGCGGGCCTTTGGCCGGGCGCCGCCCTTTCCGGGATTGATCCGGCTGTGTTTCGCCGCCCTGGCGCTGGCGGCCTGGATCGGCCCGGTGCTGGAAGCGACCCATGCCAGCGATGATCTGGCCCTTCGCCAGGCCTTCACCTCCTTGTTCCACTGGGTGCTGCCGGCGCCCCCGGCCATGGTGATGATGATTGCCGTCTGGCCGCTGATCGTGCGTGGCCCCAAGGTCGGCGATGTGGTGGCCGGCCGGGCGCTGCTCTTGTCCTTGGCGGTGTTCGGGCTGGGCGGGCTGGCCGGTTTTGCCCTGGGCGAGGGCGATACCCGCACGCCGTCCCATTACCACGCCATGATCGGCGGAGTGAATCTGGCCCTGATGGGGCTGATCCATCTGTGGCTGCTGCCGCTTGCGCCCAGCCGCTGGCTGACGGCGCAATATTGGCTGTATGGCGGCGGCCAATTGCTGCACGCCGCAGGCTTCTATCTGGCCGGCCTGGCCGGGGTGGCGCGCAAGACCGCCGGTGCGGCGCAAGGATTGGATTCCGTCGTCAAGCTGGCGGCGATGGCCATCGTCGGCATCGGCGGGGCCATCGCGGTGGTCGGCGGGGTCATCTTCGTCGTCGGTCTAATGGCCCGTCTCGGCGCACAGCCTTCGCAGCGAGCCGACATCGTCGATTCGCACTGAGTTGCCCTCGGTGCGCACCCCCATGTCGCGCAGGCGGGCCAACACGCGCGACAGGCTTTCGCGGCGGATGCCGACCCGGCTGGCCAGGATCTCCTTGTTGAAGGGCAGCGACACCAGGGCCTCGCCGACCTGGGCGTCGGTCAGGGCCAGCAGGAACTCGGCCACCCTTTGCCAGGGCGGCTGCTCTTTCAGGTGGCGGATTTCCGAGGACAGCCGCTGATGCCAGCGGCACAGGCCGGCCAGCATGCGATAGGCGACGGCGCGATCGGACTGAAGGGTGGTGATGAAGGCGCGCCGCCCGACCTTGATCAGGGTGGCGTCCTCGATCACCTCGGCATGCAGGGGGAAGATTCCCATCGACAGCATCGCCGCCTCGCCGAACGACGAGACCGGGGTGAACACCTCGACGATGCTTTCGCGGCCGTCGGGGGTCAGGGCGAACAGCTTCACCTGGCCGTCCAGCACGATATAGAAGCAGTCGGCGGCGGCGCCGGCGGAAAACAGCAAGGTGCGGCGATCGCAGGCCAGCGCGGTGGAATCGGCCATCAGCCGTTCCAGCACGTCGTGTTCCAGCCCGTCGAACAACGGCAGGGCCATGACCTGGCGGGCCAGGGCCGGGCCGGTGGCGCGGTGGCGCGGCAGCGGGCCGTCGGGCTTCGAGCAGTTGGGCTTGGGGACCAGGCACAAGGGGCGACAGGGGCAGCTCACGCGAAGCCTCCCTCGATCAAGGATTCCAGCGAATCGCCCACCGCGCGCAACTGATGCAGGTTGGCAATCTCGACGCGGTCGCCGCGTCCGGTCTCGACGCCGAACTCGCGCAGGCGGGCGAAGGCGCGCGACAAGGTGGCGGGCTCCATCCCCAGGCGGTCGGCCAGCAGGCGCTTCTCGAACGGCAGCCTGACGATGGCGCGGCCGTCTCCGTCGCCGGCCAGGGTGACCAGATAGCTGGCCAGCCGCTCGGTGGTCGATTGCAGCTTGAGCTCGGTGATTTCGCGGATCTGGCCGCGCAACGAACCGGCCATCACCGCGATCAACTGCAAGGTCAAGGCGAAGTCGCCATCAAGCAGACGGTGAAGGGCCGGACCGGAAATCACCACGGCCCGGCCCGCTTGCACCACGCGGGCGGCGGCGGCATGGCGGGAATCGGGCATCAAGGCGTTGGCGCCGACGAATTCCCCTGGTCCCAACCGGGCCAGAACCTCGTCGGGCAGATCGTTTCGTTCGGCCAAAAGCTCGACGGCGCCGCTGTCCAGGACATAGATGCGATCCGCATGGTCGCCCTGGCGGAACAGCACCTGGCCTTCCATAAGGTCGATGGTGTCAGGACTGTCCAGGACCGTGGCCAGCGATTCGGGCGTCATCGCCTCGAACAGCGGGTGCTCCGTCAGGACGGCAAGGGTGTCTGAGTTCATCTCCCCCTCCGAGCAGCGGGGTGGCGTTGCACCCCGGCCTCTCTTCCGGCGGAGATTGCATCGATTCCATATTGGCGCCCCTTGACTTTGGTCAGGGTCAAAAAAGTTACCCCCGGGAAGCACGGCTTCCCGGGGGCAGAAGGTGGAGAAGTCAGCTCTTAGTAAATGTCGTGCTGAGTGTTGTAGACGTTGAACTTGCCGGTCGGGGTGATCAGCTTGGGATCCTTGATCACCGACTTCAGCTTACGGGTCTTGTCGTCGATGACGACGATCGCCGAAGGATCGGTCTTGCCAGCCCAGATCGAGAACCAGATCTCGTCGCCGGTGGCGTTGTACTCGCCGTGGACGACGCGCTTGATCGCCTTGGTCTCGGGCAGGTCGGCCATCTTGGCGACGTTGATCACCTCGGGGCCCTTGTCCAGGTTCTTGATGTCGTAGACCGTCACCGACTCGGCGGCTTCGCGATCGGGCATCAGGGGGGCGTCGGCCCACAGGTTGCTCGACTTCGGATGGGTCTTGACGAACAGCGAGCCCGAACCGTGGTTCTTCAGTTCGGCGACGACCTTCCAGGCGTACTGCTTGTGCTTGGCCGGATCGGTGCCGATCAGGGTGATCACGTCGGCGCCCAGGTGCGAGGTGGCCCACACGGGACCGAACTTCGGGTGCACGAAGTTGGCGCCGCGGCCCGGATGGGGCTTCGACTTGGTATCGACCAGGGCGGCCAGCTTGCCTTCCTTGGTATCGACCACCGCCACCTTGTTCGAGGCGTTGGCGGCGACCAGGAAGTAACGCTTCGACGCGTCCCAACCACCGTCATGCAGGAACTTGGCGGAATCGATGGTGACTTCCTTCAGGTTCTTGATGTCGGAATAGTCGACCAGCTTGATCAGGCCGGTTTCCTTGACGTTGATGACCCATTCCGGCTTGATCTGCGACGACACGATCGAGGCGACGCGGGGTTCCGGATGGTACTCGCCGTCCACGGTCTGGCCGCGGGTCGAGACGATCTTCAACGGCTCGAGGGTCAGGCCGTCGAGGATGGCGTATTGCGGCGGCCAGTACGAGCCGACCACGGCATACTTGTCTTCATAGCCCTTGAACTTCGAGGTATCGACCGAGCGGGCGTCGATGCCCGACTTCATGGTCGCCACGATGGTCGGATTCTCGAACCACATGTCGATCATGTCCAGGCGGCCGTCGCGGCCGACCACGTACACATAGCGGCCCGAATAGGACAGGCGCGAGATGTGCACGGCGTAACCGGTCTTGACGATGCCCCAGATCTTCTTGGTGTCGCCGTCGATCAGCGCGACCTCGCCGCTGTCGCGCAAGGTGACCGAGAAGACGTTCTTCAGGTTGATCTTGTTCATCTGCTTGGTCGGACGCTTGTCGACCGGGATATGCAGCTTCCAAGACGCCTTCATATCCTTCATGCCCCACTCCGGCGGAGTGTCCGGGGTCATCTGGATATAGGTGGCCATCTTCGCGATCTCATCCTTGGTCAGGATGTCGTCGAAGTTGGGCATGCCGCCTTCGGTGCCGTTGGTCAGAATCTTCTCGAGGCGCTGCTGACCCAGCTTTTTCGAAGCCTCGGGCTCGAGGTTCTTGCCGGTGGCTCCCTTGCGCAGGACGCCATGGCAGCCGGCACAACGCTCAAAGTAAATCTTGCCAGACGCGTCCTTGGACTCCTTGTCCAGGGTCGGCGCCGCTTCCTGAGCGAATGCCGCGCTGGCCAGCGCCATCGGCAACGCGGAAAGCATCAGGGCGTGTTTCAGTCCCTTCAACATCCTCTACCTCCACTTCTCGTCACAATTCGCCGTGCTCCCCCTGGGGCCCAGCGGTGCGGGTGGTGGCACAATGGAAGGGTTCGAAGGCGATCTCTTTAACCAAAGTCAAATGGAGGTGCTGAATTCGTATAGGGATAAAAGCGTATATGGGAAGACGGCATTCAAATTGACCAACATCACAAACGGCCCCGCCAACCATCGCTAGTGTGCCGGCGTCGAGCGGAGCCGAACCAACTCAGTTTGCCCAAAGTCAAGTTTCGCGGGCTGGGGACGTGTTAGGCCTCGGATATATCGGGTCGAATGACCGTCGGGATTCAAGACGATGGCTTCTAACCATTCATTTTTTGGGCGACTTTCGCGCATGAAGATCTTCGGCGCCACGCTGGTCGGCGCCACGGTCCTGTTCATCGGTGGCATCATATTCTGGGGCGCCTTCAACACCGCGATGGAGGCGACTAATACTATGGAGTTCTGCATTTCGTGCCATGAAATGCAGAACAATGTATATAAAGAGTATGTGAACACCATCCATTACACCAATCGGTCCGGCGTCCGCGCCACCTGCCCCGATTGCCACGTGCCGCGTGACTGGGTGCACAAGATCGCCCGCAAGATCCAGGCCTCGAACGAGCTGTATCACAAGGTGCTGGGCACGGTATCGACGCCCGAGAAGTTCAACGCCCAGCGCCTGACCATGGCCAAGCGCGAATGGACGCGGATGAAGCTGTCGGACTCCCGCGAGTGCCGCAACTGCCACACCTTCGACGGCATGAACCCCGAGATGCAGAAGCAGCGCGCCCGCAAGCAGCATGAAAACGCCAAGGCCGACGGCATGACCTGCATCGACTGCCACAAGGGCATCGCCCACAAGCCGGTTCACGAACAGCTGACCGACGAGGAAGTCGAAGCGTTCGAGAAACTGGGCAAGAAATAATCCGGTCCTAGGAGGGAAATGATGAAGACCACGCGCCTGTTGACCACCCTCGGTGCCGCCGCCTGCGCCCTGATGCTGGGCATCGGCCCGGCCCTGGCCGCCGGCAAGACCATCGACTGGGCCAAGCTGCCCGAGGCCAAGACCACCTTGTTCTATCCCGGCCAGTCCTCGTTCGAGTGGATCCAGAACGGACCCGACCATGGTGGTGCCAGGTCCTTCACCAAGAAGGGCGAAGCCTGCTCGGGCTGCCATGCCGAGGAAGCGGCCGACATGGGCAAGAAGATGGTCACCGGCCAGAAGATCGAGCCCTCGGTGATCCCCGGCAAGCGCGGTCACATCCCGCTGAAGGTCAAGGCCGCCTTCGACGAGGACACGCTTTACATGCGCTTCGAGTTCCCGGCCGGCCCGCACAACGCGGCGCCGAACGCCCCGGGCGGCAAGATGGATGCCGATAACGAGATCAAGCTGGCGATGATGATCGACGACGGCAAGGTCGATACGGCCGATCGCTCGGGCTGCTGGGCGTCGTGCCACCATGACGCCCGCGACATGCCGGACGCGCCCAAGAAGGACGGTCTGGTGGTCACCAAGTACCTGCCGGAAAGCCGCACCGCCATCTCGCTGAAGGATTCCCCGCGCGGCGGCTGGGACAAGACCAAGCCGGCGGCCGATCTGGACGCCGCCCTGAAGGCCGGCACCTATCTTGATCTGGTCCGCTACAAAAGCGGCAAGGGCGGCGTGTCGGAAGACGGCTACGTCCTGGCCGAGCGCGTGCTGAAGACCGGCGGTGCCGCCAATTTCGCCGGCAAGAAGGAAGGCGACAATTGGGTGGTCACGCTGACCCGCAAGCTCAATCCCGGCCAGCCCGGCGACAAGGTGCTGGAAGCGGGCAAGGCCTATACCGTCGGCATCGCCGTCCATGACGACCACACCATCGGCCGCTTCCACCACGTCTCGCTGGACCTGAAACTGGGTCTGGGCACCGACGGCGTGATCAAAGCGGTCAAGCAGTAAGGACCTTCATCCGTCGACCTCTGGTCGGGAGAAACGCCATGCCGCGCCCTGGCAAGGTGATCCTGGTGGGGGCAGGTCCGGGCGACCCGGACCTGCTGACCGTCAAGGCCATGCGGACCATCATGCAGGCCCGCGTGGTGGTGTTCGACCGGTTGGTCGGCGAAGCGGTGCTGGACCTTGTTCCGGCCCAAGCCCGACGCATCGACGTCGGCAAGGAAACCGGGCGGCACCCGTTGCCGCAAGGACAGATCAATCAATTGCTGGTCGATCTGGCCGGGCAGGGGGAAGACGTGGTGCGGCTGAAGGGGGGCGACCCCTTCATCTTCGGCCGCGGCGGCGAGGAGGCCCAGGCCTTGGCCGAGGCCGGCATCGCCTTCGAGATCGTGCCCGGCATCACCGCCGCCTCGGGCTGCGCGTCGATCGCCGGCATTCCGCTGACCCATCGCGGCGTGGCGGAAAGCGTGCGTCTGGTCACCGGCCATCGCCAAGATGACCGCGACCTGGATTTGAATTGGGGTTCGCTGGCCGATCCCCGGTGTACCCTGGTGGTATACATGGGGGTGGCCAGTGCGCAGCGTCTCGCCGGCGGCCTACGGGGCGCGGGGCTCGTCGGCGAGACGCCAGTCGCCATCATCGAACGCGGCACCACGCCGCAGCAGCGCACCTTCTTCACCACCTTGGCCTGCCTGGCCGACGACATCGCCCGCTGGCAGCCGCAACCGCCGTCGCTGCTGATCATCGGCCAGGTGGTGGCCCATGCGCTGTCGCCGTCGGCCGAGGCTCCCTGTCAGGAGGCGGCGCAATGAAGGTCGCCCTGGTCCTGAGCCTGGCCCTGATCGGCGTGGCCTCGGCCGCCAGGGCCGAGGTGCCGCCCGCCCGTCAAGGCGAGTTGCGCGACTTCGTGTCGCAAGATTGCGGTTCGTGCCACGGCATGACCCGCAATGGCGGCCTGGGCTCGCCCCTGACGGTCCAGGCCATGCGGGAATTGGGCGACGAAGCGCTGGTCGCCACCATCCTGGACGGCCGCCCCGGCACGCCGATGCCGCCCTGGCGCGGCCTGCTGACCGAGCCCGAGGCGCAGTGGATCGTCAAGCATCTGAAGGGGGACGTGCCATGAAGCGGCTGATCGCCGGCCTGTCCCTGCTGTTCGTGGCCGCCTGTTCCGCTCCCTTGCGCGGCACCGGCGACCTGGGCCTGGTGGTCGAACGGGCCGACGGGCGGCTGCAGGTGGTGGAATCGACCCATTCGACCCGGCTGGCCACCATCGACGGACTGGGCGATCTGTCGCATGCCTCGCTGGTCTTTTCGCGCGACGAGCGCTTCGCCTTCATCTTCGGCCGCGATGGCGGCCTGACCAAGGTCGATCTGCTGGAAGCCCGGATCGTCAAGCGGGTGGTGCAGTCGGGCAATTCCATCGGCGGCGCCATCTCGCAGGACGGTACGCTGGTGGCGGTGGCCAACTACACGCCGGGCGGCGTCAAGGTGTTCGATGCCGACAGCTTGGACCTGGTGGCCGACATTCCGGCCATCGGCGCCGACGGCCAGCGCTCGAAGGTGGTCGGGCTGGAAGATTCCACCGGCAACATTTTCGCCTTCAGCCTGTACGAGTCGGGCGAGATCTGGCTTTTGGACATGAAGGACCGGAAGCATCCCAAGGTCCGCAAGTATCCGGGAATCGGCAAGCAGCCCTATGACGCCCTGGTCACCGAGGACGGCCGCTATTACATGGCCGGGCTGTTCGGCGAGGACGGCATCGCCATGCTGGATCTGTGGAACCCCGATGCCGGAATCCGGCGCATCCTCGACCATTACGGCAAGGGCGCCGAGCCCTTGCCGGTCTACAAGATGCCGCATCTGGAAGGGTGGGCGGCCTCGGGCAACCTGGCCTTCCTGCCGGCCATCGGCCGCCACGAGGTGCTGGTGGTCGATATGTCGCATTGGAAGGAAGTCGGCCGCATCGCGGTCGCCGGCCAGCCGGTCTTCGCCATGCTGCAGCCGGGCGGCCGGCGCCTGTGGGTCAATTTCGCCCTGCCCGACAACGGCAAGGTCCAGGTGGTCGATGTCCCCAGCCTGAAGGTCGTCAAGACCCTGGAGCCCGGCAAGGCCATCTTGCACATGGAATTCACCCCCCGGGGCGAGCGGGTGTGGCTGTCGGCCAGGGATTCCGATCAGGTGACGGTGTGGGACACCGAGACGCTGGAACAGGTGGCGACGCTGCCGGCCGTCAAGCCGTCGGGCATCTTCTTCACCGCGCGCGCCCATCGGATCGGGCTGTAAGGCGATGGACCCGCTCGACCGCCGCCTGCTCGACGAATTCCAGCGCGATCTGCCGCTGGTGCCCAGGCCCTATCTGGCCATGGGCGAGAAGCTGGGTATCGGCGAGGACGAGGTCATTCTTCGCCTGGAAAGGCTGCGGCTGGCGGGCTCGGTCGCCCGAATCGGCGCGGTGGTGCGCCCGCATGCCGCCGGCGCCTCGACGCTGGCCGCCATGGCGGTACCACCGTTTCGCCTGGACGAGGTGGCCGCGCTGGTCTCGGCCTATCCCCAGGTCAACCACAATTACCAGCGCGAGCACCGGCTGAATCTGTGGTTCGTCGTCGCCGCCGGCTCGCAAGCCGAGGTCGCCGCCGTGCTGGATGGCATCGCCCGCCAAAGCGGCCTGGCAGTGCTGGATCTGCCGATGCTTGAGGATTTCCACATCGATCTGGGGTTCGGATTGTCATGGACGTGAACGGACGCGACCTTGATCTGATCGGCGCCTTGTCGGGCGGCTTGGCCCTGCAGGCGAACCCGTTCGCCGCCCTGGGCCAATCCATCGGCATGGACGAGGCCGAGGTGCTGGCCCGCCTTCAGGATTTGAGGGACAGGGGGGTGATCCGCCGTCTGGGGGTGATCGTGCGCCACCACGAACTGGGCTACCGCGCCAACGCCATGGTGGTGTGGGACATCCCCGACGAGACGGTGTCCGAGATCGGCAGGATTTTGGGCGCAGCACCGGAAGTGACCTTGTGCTATCGCCGGCCGCGCCGGCTGCCGGACTGGCCCTATAACCTGTTCACCATGATCCACGGCCGCGACCGCACGTCGGTCGAACGCGCCCTGGCGGCGATGGCCGAACGGGAAGGGGTGGCCCATTATCCGCGCCAGGTGCTGTTCTCGCTGCGCCGCTTCAAGCAGTGCGGGGCCCGCTATGGCCGGGCCATGGCGGCGGAATGATCGACGACACCGACCGCGCCATCATCAACGCGCTGCAAGGCGGCTTTCCGGTCTGCGACCGCCCCTTCAGGGTGGCCGCCGAATTGCTGGGCCTGACCGAAACCGACCTGATCACCCGCATCGCAAGGCTGCGGGCCGATGGGGTCCTAAGCCGCTTCGGGCCGATGTACAACGCCGACCGCTTCGGCGGCCACAATACCCTGGTGGCGATCGAGGTGCCCGAAGACCGCTTCGATGAGGTCGCGGCCATCGTCAATGCCTTCCCCGAGGTGGCGCACAATTACGCCCGCGCCCACCGGCTGAACATGTGGTTCGTGGTCGCCGCGCAATCCCGCGCCGAGGTCGACCGGGTCTTGACCGAAGTCGAGGCGGCCACCGGATTGACCGTCCACGATATGCCCAAGCAACGGGAATTCCACGTCGGCTTGAGATTCGAGGCATGAGGCAACTGGACGATCTGGATCGCCGCATCATCGTCGCCACCCAGGACGGCTTGCCGCTGGTGCCCGAGCCCTGGCGCCATGTCGCGGGCGAGCTGGGGGTGGAGGCCGAAGACCTGATGGACCGGGTCCGGGCCATGCAGGAAGACGGCATCATCCGCCGCATCGGATTGGTGCCCAATCATTACGCCCTGGGCTATCGCCATAACGGCATGAGCGTGTGGGACGTCGCCGACGAGGATGTCGAGGCCGCGGGGGCGGCGATGACCGCCCTGGGGTTCGTCAGCCATTGTTACCAGCGTCCGCGCTGTCCGCCGGCCTGGCCCTACAACCTGTTCGCCATGATCCATGCCCGTGATGCCGCCACCGCTGATTCCCTGGTCCAGCGCCTGGCCGAAGCGCTGGGGCCGATGAGCCGGGGCCATCTGGTGCTCTACAGCACCAGGATATTGAAAAAGACCGGCTTGCGGCTGGGGGCCTGACCATGTTCCGCCTGACCCAATTCTTGCGCGAGTTGCACCACCCCACCCCGATCGGGCCGAAACGCCATCCGCCCGGCCCGGTGGTGATCTGGAACCTGATCCGTCGCTGCAATCTGTTGTGCCGGCATTGCTATTCGACCTCGACCGACAAGGAATTCGAGGGCGAGCTGTCGACGCCTGAGATTTTCGCCACCATGGAGGACCTCAGGGCCTTCGGGGTGCCGGCCCTGATCCTGTCGGGCGGCGAGCCGCTTTTGCGCCCCGACATCTTCGACATCGCGGCCCGGGCCAAGCAATTGGGCTTCGCCTCGGTGGCGCTGTCGTCCAACGGCACCTTGATCGATGCCGCCATGGCCGATCGCATCGCGGCGGCCGGCTTCGACTATGTGGGCGTGTCGGTCGATGGCATCGGCGCCGTGCACGATGCCTTTCGCGGCAAGGACGGCGCCTTCGCCCAATCGCTGGCCGGTATCCGTCTGTGCCAGGCCCGCGGCGTCAAGATGGGCCTGCGCTTCACCATGACCCGTGACAATGCGCACAATCTGCCCGACATCTTGGACCTGACGGCGGCCGAAGGGGTCGGCAAGTTCTATCTGTCGCACCTGAACTATGCCGGGCGTGGCAACCGCAACCGGGGCGAGGATGCCGCCATCCAGATCACCCGGCGCGCCATGGATCTGCTGTTTTCCTGGGCCGAGGCCCATCCCGACATCGAGGTGGTGACCGGCAACAACGATGCCGACGGGCCGACCTTCCTGTTGTGGGTCAAGGGCCGCCAACCGGCCATGGCCAGTCATATCGAGGCCAGGCTGAAGCAATGGGGCGGCAATTCGTCGGGGGTGAACGTCGCCAATATCGACAATCTGGGCTGGGTCCATCCCGACACCATGTGGTGGCACGAGCGGCTGGGCAATGTCCGCACCCGGCCGTTTTCGGCCATCTGGTCCGACGTCTCGAACCCGCTGATGGCCGGCTTGAAGCGGTTCCCGCGCCAGCTTGGCGGGCGCTGCGGCACCTGCCGCTGGCTGGACATCTGCAACGGCAACAGCCGGGTGCGGGCCGAGAAGGCTGGCCTCGACCGCTGGGGCGAGGACCCCGGCTGCACCCTGACCGACGAGGAAATCGCATGAAGTCCGCAGCCATCGCCGCCCTGGTCGTCCTGGCCTGGTGTCCCGCCTGGGCCGCTGACGACGTTGCCAGGCTTTACACCGAGACCTGCGCCGCCTGCCACGGCGCCGACCGGCTGGGCGCCATCGGCCCGGCCCTGCTGCCCGAGAATCTGGGCCGCCTGAAGCCGGCCGAGGCCGAGAAGGTGATCGCCGAGGGCCGCGCCGCCACCCAGATGGAGGGCTTCAAGGATCGCCTGAACCCCGACCAGATCAAGGCGCTGGCGGCCTATGTCTACCAGCCGCTGGCCTCGGTCCCCGCTTGGGGCATCGAGCAGATCAAGGCGTCGCACCAGGTGGTCACGCCGGCCGCCGAACTGCCGGCCAAGCCGCCATTCTCGTCGGATCCCTTGAACCTGTTCACCGTCGTCGAGGGCGGCGACCACCATGTCAGCATCGTCGATGGCGACCGCCTCGAGGTACTGTACCGCTTCCCCAGCCGCTTCGCCCTGCATGGCGGGGCCAAATACTCGCCCGATGGCCGCTTCGTCTATTTCGCCTCGCGCGATGGCTGGGTGTCGAAGGTCGATCTATGGACCGGCAAGCTGATCGCCGAAATCCGCGCCGGCATCAACACCCGAAACGTCGCGGTGTCCGACGACGGCCGCTTCCTGATGGTCGGCAACGTGCTGCCCCACAGCCTGGTGGCCTTGGACGCCCGCGACCTGTCGCCCATGCAGGTGATCCCCGTGGCAGGCGACGGCAAGACCAGCCGGGTGTCGGCGGTCTATACCGCGCCGCCCCGGCATTCCTTCGTGGTGGCCCTGCGCGACCTGGAAGAAATCTGGGAATTCCCCTATGCCGACGATGCTGGGCCGGTGATGAACGGCCTGGTCCATTCGCGCGAGAAGGGGATGGAGGAAGGGGTTTCGACCGGCGGCCGCTTCCAGGCCTTGCGCATCCGCATCCCCGATTTCATGGATGATTTCTTCTTCGACCCCACCTACGAGCGGGTGATGGGGGCGTCGCGCGACGGCTCGAAGGGGATGGTGGTCGATCTGGACCTGAAGCGGAAGGTCGCCGACCTGGATCTGTCGGGCATGCCGCATTTGGGCTCGGGCATCGTCTTCAAGAAGGACGGCAAGTGGCTGATGGCGACGCCGCACTTGAAGGATTCGGCGGTCAGCATCATCGACATGGAAAGCTGGAAGACGGTCAAGCGACTTTCCACCCTGGGGCCGGGCTTCTTCATGCGCGGGCACGAGAACACCCCGTTCGCCTGGGTCGATGTGTCGATGGGCAAGGAAAAGGACGCCCTGCAGATCATCGACACCCGCACCCTGGAAATCGCCCACACCATCCGCCCGGCCCCGGGCCGGCTGACCCGCCACGTCGAATTCAGCCGCGACGGCAAATATGCGGTGGTGTCGCTGTCGGAAAAGGACGGCGCCATCCTGATCCTGGACGCGGCCACCTTCGCCGAGATCAAGCGGCTGCCGATGAGCGCGCCGATCGGCAAGTACAATGTATGGAACAAAATATCCTATTCGTCTGGGACCAGCCATTGACCAAGGGCAAGGCCTTGCCGCGGCTGTCCGGGAAATTATAGGGTGACGGACCGCGAAAGACGGATCGAAGATGCGTTCAGGGACCTTGATCACGCTCGACACCTTGCGCCGCCGCAATTGGCGGGGCCTGGTGCTGTTCGCGTGGCTGGCCCTGGCTGTGGTCAATCTGGCCGGCGCCTTCACGGCCCAGGCCGGTACTCTGCCCTCGGACGCCGAAATCCGCGCCAGCATCTGCCATGCGGGCGCGGTCGCCGACGATGCGGCCACCCCCGACGCGCCCTCGGTCCGCCATTGTCCGCTCTGTCTGGTCATGGGAAGCGGCGGCTTCGCGCCGCCGCTTGGCCAGGCCGTGCTGTTGCGCCGGCCGGTCGAGACCACCGCCGTCGCGCTGGCCCTGGCCGATCCGACACGTCCGTCGCAGCCGGTTGCCGGCGTCTTCGCCCCCAGGGCACCCCCATCCGTCGCGTGATGCACTTTTGATCGCCGGACCTTCGGGTCCGCCTGCATTCACGTTTTGACGGGAATCCCCCCCATGCCGTTGCTTGTCCGTGGCCGCCATCAGCGGCTTGCCCTCGCCCTTGTCTTGTCGTCCGCCCTGATCCCGGTCCCGCTGCTGGCCCAGGAAGCCCAGCAACTGCAAGAGATGACCGTCACCGGCACCCGCGAGGGCGAGCTGAAATCCGAGACCCCGGCAGCCATCACCATCATCAAGGGCGGCGCCGTCGGCTTCGTCAAGCCGGCCCATCCGTCGGAAATCATCGGACGCGTGCCGGGCGCGGTGCTGATGCAGACCAACGGCGAGGGCCACACCACCGGCCTGCGCCAGCCCATCGGCACCGATGCGGTCTATTCCTATCTGGAAGACGGCATCCCGACGCGGGCGACCGGCTTTTTCAACCATAACGCCCTGTTCGAGGTGAACGTGCCCCAGGCCGACGGCATCGAGGTGACGCGCGGCCCCGGTTCGGCCCTGCAAGGTTCGGACGCCATCGGCGGCGTGTTCAACGTGCTGAGCAAGCCGCCCGCCGACAAACCCGAGGCGTCGACCACCCTCGAGGCCGGTTCCTATGGCTGGGGCCGCTTCCTGGGCTCGGCCAGCGACACCATCGGCGGTTGGGGTCTGCGCGGCGATTTGAACCTGACCCATTCCGACGGCTGGCGCGACGCCACCGGCTATGACCGCCAAAGCGCCGGCTTCCGGATCGACCGGCCGCTATCGTCGGGCGCTTTGCTCAAGGCGTCGATGTCGGTCACCAATGTCGATCAGCAGACCGGCGCCAACGCCCGGCTGTCGGGAATGGATTACAAGAACCACGCCAGCGACAATTACCATTACCTGGCCTATCGCAAGGTCAAGTCGGCCCGCGCCTCGCTGTCCTATGAGCGCGAGGATGCCGACAGCCTGGTCTCGTTGACGCCCTTCGTGCGCTGGAACGAGATGGATCTGCTGGCCTCGTTCCTGATGTCGTCGGACCCGTCGGCGGCGCTGTCCGGTCACCAGTCGCTGGGCCTGCTGGCCAAGTACCGCCACGATTTCGCGCCCTGGCGGACCCGCCTGGTCACCGGAATCGATCTGGATTACAGCCCCGGCTTCCGCGAAGAGGACCGCCTGCGCTTCACCAAATCGGGCGAGTTCTTCCGCAGCTACACCAATCAGGGCCGCATCTACGATTACGACGTCACCTACATGCAGGCCTCGCCCTATGTCCATGCCGAGACCTCGCCCTTGTCGCCGCTGCGCCTGCAGGCGGGGCTGCGCTACGATTCCATGAGCTATGATTACCAGAACAACCTGTCGACAGGGGCCTTCACCGTGCCCAACGCGCTGACCAGCAGCGCGACCACCTCGACCTATTACCGGCCGGGCGACACCACCCGTTATTTCAGCCATCTCAGCCCCAGCCTGGGGGCGACCTGGGCCTTTTCGCCCGATCTCAATAGCTTCGCCCGCTACAAGCACTCGTTCCGGGCGCCGTCGGAAAGCCAGTTGTTCCGCTCGGGTCAGAATTCGGATTCGATCCATCTGCGTCCGGTCAAGGTCGATAATTACGAAATCGGCCTGCGCGGCCCCGACCGTGGCGACTTCACCTGGGAAACCGGCATCTTCCACATGCTCAAGCGCGACGACATTCTGACCCTGCAGGATGCCAGCCAGCGCATTTCGTCCAACAACGGCAAGACCCGCCATTACGGTTTCGAGGCGGCGGCGTCCTGGAAGTTCCTGCCGGAATGGACCATCGGCGGGTCGGGCACCTATGCCCGGCATCGCTATGCCGGCTGGGTGGCGCGCGGGACCTCGGGCAATGTCGATCTTTCCGGCAACGATATCCCCACCGCGCCGCGCGTCGTTCACAACGCCACCCTGGCCTGGCAGCCCAAGGGCGATTGGCTGAACGGTCTGACCCTGGAAGCCGAATGGGTCCATGTCGGCCCCTACAAGATGGACGATGCCAACACCAACACCTATTCCGGCCACCACCTGTTCAACCTGCGCGGCGCCTATGCCCTGGCGGAAAACCTGGAACTGTTCGGCCGGGTGATCAATGTCGGCGACAGCCAGTGGGCGACCAACGCCACTTACACCAGCGGACGAGAAGAATTCGCCCCCGGCGCGCCGCTCAGCGTGTTCGCCGGCATCACGGCGAAGTTTTGATGATGCGGCGCGCGATATTTGCCCTTGCGGCGATGCTGGCCGCCCCGGCGGCGGCCCAGCATGCTGCCCATCAGCCACCGGCATCATCCTGCACCGAGGTTTCGCTTCGCTGCGCCCAGGCGGTGACCCCGTGGGCCGCGCCCGACGGCACCCTGTGGCTGGCCTTCTCGGCCGCCGGCCAGGTGGCGGTGGCCCGTGCCGAGGCGCCGGGCTGGGTGCAGGTGGTGTCGGGGCCGCCGGCCGCCATCGACGACAATGGCGAGGCCCGGCCCAAGGTCTTCGCCGACGGCAAGGGCCTGGTGCTGGTGACCTGGACCGTACGCAAGGAGCAGGCCTTTAGCGGCCAGGCGTGGATCGCCCGGTCGGCCGACGGCGGCCGCAGCTTCGAGCCGGCCCGGCCCTTGTCGAACGATCCGGTCAGCCAGCGCTTCGAGGTGGCGGGCTTCCTGCCTGACGGCACCGTCGCCATGGTGTGGATCGACAAGCGGGCAGGGGCGGCGGCCAAGCGCGCCGGACAGGCCTATGCCGGCGCCGCCCTGGTGGCGGCATGGTCCAAGGATGGCGGGCGCACCTTCGAACGCGAGCAGGTGATCGCCGATCATTCCTGCGAATGCTGCCGCCTCGCGCTCGCCCCCACCGGTGATGGCGGCCTGGCCTTGGCCTGGCGGCATGTCTTCGAAGGCGGCGTGCGCGACCACGCCGTGGCCAGGCTGGATGCGAAAGGCCTGGGCGCCCCGGCCCGGTTGGCCGTTGATGATTGGCCGGTCCAGGCCTGCCCCCATCATGGTCCGGCCCTGGCGGTGGCCGCCGACGGCAGCTGGCACGCCGCCTGGTTCACCAAGGGCCGGGCGCGCCAGGGCCTGTTCGGGGCGCGATCGATGGATGGCGGCCAAAGCTGGAGCCCACCGGAACCCATCGGCGATCAGGCCCGGCGGCCGGGCCATCCGGCCCTGTTGGCGGCGCCGTCGGGCCTGTGGCGGGCGTGGAAGGAATTCGACGGCGAGACCAGTGCCGTCAAGGTCCAGCACGCGGTTGACGGCGGCATCAGTTGGGGCGCCGCCCGTGTGGTCGCCACCACCGCCGAGGCCTCGGACCATCCGCAACTGGTGACCCGCGGCGGGCGGGCCATGCTGTCCTGGGCCAGTCGGGCCGAAGGCTGGCGCTTGTTGGGGCTGGACGGGCCATGAAGGCGATCCTGACCGTGCTGGTTCTGTTGTGGGCGACCGTTTCGGCCCAAGCCGGCGACATCCGGCCCTTCGGGCGCGGCGATTGGGCGCGGCTGAGTGCGGCCCAGGCGGGCCGGCCGGCGGTGGTGCATTTCTGGTCGCTGACCTGCGCGCCGTGCCTGGCCGAATTGCCGGCCTGGGCCGCCTTCGCCAGGCGCCATCCCGGTATCGAGCTGATCCTGGTCGCCACCGACCCGGTGGCGCAGGCGCACAAGCTGGCGGTGACCTTGGCCCGGGCCGGCCTGGGCGGCGCCCAGTCCTGGGCCTTCGACGGAAGCCTGGCCGACCGGCTGCGCTTCGAGATCGATCCCGACTGGATGGGGGAACTGCCCCACACCGCCCGGTTGGACGCCGCCGGCCGCGCCGCCTTTCGGACCGGCTCGTTGGCCGAGGACGGAATATCCGAGTGGATCGTAAGCGGGGGAGGAGGCGCCGATGTCCATCGCGCTCACCATTGACGACCGTGCCCTGTCCGAACTGGCCCAAAGCGGATGGAGGCGCGGGCTGGTCGGGGCGGCCCTTGTTCATGGGGCGCTGGCGTGCCTGATCCTGGCCTGGCCGGCGCCCGCCCCGACCATCGAGCCGGCGACCATCGTCGAACTGGTGCTGGCCCCGCCGCCGCAGGCGGCAATCGAGAAAACCTCGCCGCCGGCGGCAATCGAGAAAACCTCGCCGCAGGCGGCAATCGAGAAAACCTCGCCGCAGGCGGCAATCGAGAAAACCTCGCCGCCGGCCGCGACCTTGCCACCGGAACCGCCCGCGGCGCGACCGCTGGCCCAGACGCCGCCGCCGATCCGCGCCAAGGCCCCGGCCATGCCCGCGGCCAAGCCGGCTCCGGTCGCCGTTTCCCCCGACGGTGCCACCCCCGCTTTTGCGCCATCCGAACCAAGCCAGGCGGCGGCACCAGCTCCACAAGGCGCAGCGCCTTCTTCTTCGGTCGAAGACGAGGTCAAGGCGGCGCCGCTGTCTCAGCCGAAGCCCTTCTACCCCCGGATAGCCCGCCAGCGCGGTTGGCAAGGCGTGGTGGTGGTTCGCGTCGGGATCGACGAGACCGGCCAAACCTGCCATGTCGCGGTCCGTGACAGTTCCGGCCATGCGGTGTTGGACGAGGCCGCCCTGGAAACCGTGCGTCAGTGGCGCTTTTCCCCGGCCCGGCAGGGCGGGCGGGCGGTCGCATCGGCGATCGACGTGCCGATTCGCTTCTCGCTGACCGAGGGGTGATCCCATCAGGCATTTACCCTATACGTTTGTAGCGGCGTACAATTCGCGCCTGTGCGTTTCTACTTCCTTTGGAATCTTGACCTGAGAGTTGGTTTCATTGTTTTTTGGTGCGGTGCACAATCGAGAAAATTCGCGGCCGGAACCAACTGGACCGCAAGTATAAGAAAATCCTCAGGTTCGGGATCAAAGCAGCGATGTTCATCGATAATTGGAGTTTTCGGGCCAAGATGCTGCTGATCGTGGCTGCGTCCATGGTCGGCATGATGGTGATGGTCGGTCTGGGGCTGTCCAGCCTGCATGACGAACTGCTGAGCGGTCGCCGGATCAAGACCCGGCATCTGGTCGAAAGCGCGGTGACGCTGGTCGATCATTACGTCGCGCAGGAGCGATCCGGGGCCATGACCCGCGATCAGGCCCAGGGCGCGGCGCTCGCTGCCCTGAAGACGCTGCGCTACGGCGGCTCGGAATATTTCTGGGTCAACGATCTGCTGCCGCGCATGGTGATGCATCCGATCAAGCCCGAACTGAACGGCAAGGACCTGTCCGAGTTCAAGGACCCGGTCGGCAAGAAGCTGTTCGTCGCCTTTGCCGACGAAGTGCGGGCCAACAAGGCCGGCTTCGTCGATTATCTGTGGCCGAAGCCCGGCTTCGACCAGCCGGTCGCCAAGGTTTCCTTTGTTCAGGGCGTCGAGGCGTGGGGCTGGGTGGTCGGTTCGGGCATCTATCTCGACGATGTCGAGACCGCCTTCATGGCCGAGGTCAAGCGCCAGGCGCTGCTGATCGGTGCCGTGGTGATGCTGGTGCTGGGCCTGTCCTATTGGGTCGGGCGCCGTGTCATCGATGCCCTGTCCGCCATCACCGGCGGTATGCACAAGCTGGCCGACGGCGACACCGCCGTCGTGATCGCTGGCGTCGCCCGCAAGGACGAGATCGGCGACATGGTCCGCTCGGTCGAGGTGTTTCGCGCCAATGCCCTGGCGGTCAGCCGTCTGCAAAGCGAGCAGGAGGAGCACCGCCTGAAGGCCGAGGCCGAGCGGCGCGACACCCTGGAACGCCTGGCCAGCGAACTGGATGCCGGCGTTTCGTCGGCGGCCCAGGCGGTCAATGCGGCGGCCGCCCAGATGCGGGCCACCGCCACCTTGATGAGCGGCTCGGCCGACCGCACCAGCGCCGAGACGGCGGTGGTGGCCGCCGCCGTGCAGCAGACCTCGTCCAATGTCGGAATCGTCGCCGCCGCCGCCGAGGAGCTGAACAACTCGATCGCCGAAATCGGCCATCAGGTCGGCCAGAGCTCGACCATCGCCCGCGAGGCGGTGGCCGCCGCGCGGCGCACCGACGAAGTGGTGCGCGGCCTGGCCGACGCCGCCGGCCGGATCGGCGAAGTGGTCAGCATGATCAACGCCATCGCCGGCCAGACCAATCTGCTGGCCTTGAACGCCACCATCGAGGCGGCGCGTGCCGGTGAAGCCGGCAAGGGTTTCGCGGTGGTCGCCAACGAGGTCAAGCATCTGGCCAACCAGACCGCCAAGGCCACCGGCGACATCACCAGCCAGATCAGCGGCATCCAGGCCACCACCGCCGAGGCGGTCGCGGCCATCAGCGAGATCAGCCGTACCATCGAGGCCATGAACCAGATCGCCGATTCGGTGTCCCAGGCGGTGCAGCAGCAAGGGGCCGCCACCGGCGAAATCGCCCGCAATGTCGCCGAGGCGGCCCATGGGGCCAGCGAGGTGTCGAGCTCGATCGGCACGGTGTCCGAGGCGGTGGCCGAAACCGGCGACGCCGCCCGCGAGGTCCTGAGCGCCGCCGACTCGCTTGCCCGCGATTCGGAAGGCCTGATGGGCGGTCTCGACCGCTTCCTCAAGGGCGTCAAGGCGATGTGACGATTGGCTGCGTGCTTACCGCCGCAGCCAGTCATCCACCAACCGCCGGGCGATGGCGTCGGGGCGGGGCAGGAAGGGCCGGCCGCTGCCGTCGGTGCGGTGCGCATCGGAAAACTCGGCGGCGATGCGGGCCTTGCTGAACCATTGCGCGTCTTCCAGTTCGTCCGGATCGGGGGCCAGGGTTCCCCCGATGGCGGTGGCGGAAAAGCCCAGCATCAAGGATGACGGAAACGGCCAGGGCTGGCCGCTGTGATAGCGGACCGCCGCCACCTCGATGCCGCTTTCCTCACGCACTTCGCGGGCAACCGCCTCTTCCAGGGTCTCGCCCGGCTCGACGAAGCCGGCCAGCACCGACCACATGCCGGGCGACCAGATCTTCTGGCGATGCATCAAGATCGCCGGCTGCCCCGTTTCATCGGTGCCGTCGACCCGCATGATCACCGCCGGGTCGGTGCGCGGATAATGCGGCGCGGCGCAGGTCCCATCCTGGCATTGGCGCATATGGCCGCCTTCCCGTGATTGGGTGGGGGCGCCGCAGATGCCGCAAAAGCGCGCCCGGCGGTGCCACAGCACCAGGGCGCGGCCATAGGCCAGGATCGCCGCATGGTCGGCCGGCAGGGTGCCGCCGACCGCCTTCAACGCGGTCCAGGCGCCATCGGGCCCCAGGCGAGGGGGCGTGCCATCGGGCTCGGGCTGCGCCTCGGACAGGTCGGCGGCGAACACCGGCCGCCCGGCCCACAGGCCCAGGAACACCGTGACACCGGCAAGGTCGAGCAGGCGAGCGGCGAGGTCGCCGTCAGGCATCACCGCGCCTTCCGGCGTGACCAATGACAGATCGCGCCAAAGTGGCACCAGCAACCGGTCGGGACGGCGGACAAGGGTGTCGATCGCCTTGTCGTCGCGGCGTAAATGATGGGCGCGGTCCAGCGGAACCGCAGAATAAAGGATGGGGTCCATAGGGCAAACGATGGCATCGTCGCATGATTCGCACAAGGTCATTGCCATTCTGTCGGGTTTCATGAAAATGGGGGGCTCCTGGGGGAGCCGATGATCGATCAAAGCGCGCTGCTAGAGACCTTGCTGGAGACGATCCGTGACGCCGTCGTTGTGTGCGACGCCGAGCGACGCCTGGTGCGTGTCAACAAGGCCTTCGAGGTGATGACCGGCCATTCGACCGAGGGGCTGGTCGAAGGCGACGATCGCTTTGCCAATCTCGCCCGCAAATCCCTGATCGACGCGGTCTCGGCCAAGGGGGGGCGCTGGCAGGGCAATGTCGCTTGCGTCGGCGGTACCGAGAAGGCGGTGGTGATCAGCACCTCGGCCGTCAACGGGCCGGGCACCGACTTTCCCTGTTATTACCTGGGGCTGGTCCGTTTGGCCGCCGATGCCGCGCGCGATACCGGCGAGCAGCGTTTCGGCCACGACCAACTGACCGGCCTGCCCAACCGCGACATCTTCGGCGACCGCGTCGATCGCGCCGTGCTGACCTGCAATCGCGTCGGCGGCTCGGTCGCCCTGCTGATGATGGGCCTGGACCGCTTCACCATGGTCAACGACGCGCTGGGCCATGCCGCCGGCGACCGTCTGCTGATCGAGGTGTCCAACCGTCTGCGCCACTGCATCCGCGAGACCGACACCGTCGTCCGTCTCGACGGCGACAAGTTCGCCATGGTGATGACCATCGCCGACATGGACGACAGCGTCATCGTCGCCGAGAAGGTGCTGCATTCCATCAAGCAGCCCTTCGCGATGGATGGGCAAGAGGTGGTGGTGACCTTCTCGATCGGTATCGCGCTGTTCCCGCAGGACGCGCCCGACGCCTCGGGTCTGGTCAAGCAGGCGGAAAACGCGCTGCATCACGCCAAGGTGTCGGGGCGCAACCAGTACCAGTTCTTCTCGAAGGACATGAACCGCAAGGCCAAGGTCCGCCTGGATCTGGAATCGCGCATGCGCCGCGCCCTGGTCAACGAGGAATTCACCGTCTTCTATCAGCCGAAGGTGTCGGCCGACGACGACCGCCTGGTCGGGGCCGAGGCGCTGGTGCGCTGGATCGACCCCGACAAGGGCATGATCGGCCCCGGCGAGTTCATCCCGGTCGCCGAGGAAACCGGCCTGATCGAGCAGATCGGCGCGTGGGTGCTGCGCCGGTCGTGCGAGCAGACCATCGGCTGGCAGAAGATGGGCTTAAGCCCGGTCAAGGTGTCGGTCAACGTCTCGGCCCGTCAGTTCCGTTCCAGGGGCTTCATCGATTCCGTCACCGGGGTCCTGGGCGATACCGGCCTCGACCCCAAGTGGCTGGAGCTGGAAATCACCGAAAGCATGCTGATGAACGACGTCGAATCGGCGGTGCGCAAGATGGGCGCCATCCGCGATCTGGGCGTCGGCCTGTCCATCGACGATTTCGGCACCGGCTATTCGTCGCTGTCCTATCTGGGGCGCTTTCCCATCACCACCTTGAAGATCGACCGCGCCTTCATCGCCGACGTCGATACCAACCCCAAGACCGCCGAGATCGCCCGGGCCATCATCGGCCTGTCGCAGGGCCTGAACCTGGAAGTGGTGGCCGAAGGCTGCGAGATTTCCGAGCATGTCGCCTTCCTCAGGGAACATGGCTGCTCGACCATCCAGGGGTACTATTACTCCAAGCCAGTGCCGGCCGATCAGTTCCAGCAAATGCTGGCGGCCGGGCGCGTTCCCCGCCCGAAAGACTGATATCTTTCGGTACCATGGCCGGCATTTCAATCTCTGCGCGTAAATACCAGAGTAACAGAGTCGGATAACCCCTTACGGATTGTGGGGTTGTTGACCAAAGTCAAACCGCCTACCCTAACGCGGTGGCACTGTTCAGCCTGTCGGGTCCTTCTGGGGAGTGGGACCTTGAATGTGAGGCAGAGCGATGACGGGAAGCTTATCCCGCCGGGCCCTTTTCGGACGGTCCGACGATCGCAGTGAACAGAGTGAGTTGCGACCGAAGGTGGCGGTTGTGGCGGGCGGCTGTCTGGCCGTCCGCGGCGTCACCTGCGTCGCCTGCGCCGATCCTTGCGAACCCCGCGCCCTTCGCATCCGCCCCATGCTGGGCGGTCGCGCCATGCCGATGATTGATGCCGCCACCTGCACCGGCTGCGGCGACTGCCTTGCGGTCTGCCCGGTGGGTGCGCTTTCCCTGCAACCGGTGGATCCCGCCGCATCGGAGACAAAATCATGCGCATGAACGCTTTCGCGGCCCGCGAGCGCGCCGAGCCGCCGGTCCAACCCGTCAATATCTGCGGCGTGCTGGTGCACGCCCAACCCGATCAAAGGGTGGCCGTCAAGGCCGCCCTGGAAGAATTGCCCGGCACCGAGGTCCATACCATGACCGACGAGGGCAAATTGATCGTCGTCGTCGAGGACGCCGACGGCCAGTGGGCGAGTGAGACCATCACCCGCTTTTACGACGTCGAGGGAATCCTGTCGGTGGCCCTCGTTTACCATCATTTCGATAATGAGCTGGAAGGGGAGATCGTTCCATGAGCCTCAGCAGGCGCGACTTCATCAAGGCCAATGCGGCCGCCGCGACCGCGGCCGCCGCTGGCATCGCGGTGCCCGCAGTGGCGCAGCCGGCCAAGGCCAACATCCGCTGGGACAAGGGCGTGTGCCGGTTCTGCGGGACCGGTTGCGGCGTGCTGGTCGGCGTGCAGGACGGACGGGTGGTCGCCACCCAGGGCGATCCCGACGCTCCGGTCAACCGTGGCCTGAACTGCATCAAGGGCTATTTCCTGTCCAAGATCATGTACGGCACCGACCGTCTGACCAAGCCGCTGTTGCGCATGAAGAACGGCAAGTTCGACAAGAACGGCGAGTTCGCGCCGATCTCGTGGGACCAGGCTTTCGACATCATGGCCGAGAAGTGGAAGGAACAGCTGAAGAAGCCCGACGGTCAGACCCGGGTCGGCATGTTCGCCTCGGGCCAGTGGACCATCTGGGAAGGCTATGCCGCCGTCAAGCTGATGAAGGCCGGCTTCAGGTCCAACAACATCGATCCCAACGCGCGCCATTGCATGGCCTCGGCGGTGACCGGCTTCATGCGCACCTTCGGCATCGACGAGCCGATGGGCTGCTATGACGACATCGAGCATGCCGACGCCTTCGTGCTGTGGGGCTCGAACATGGCCGAGATGCATCCGATCTTGTGGTCGCGCCTGACCGATCGGCGCCTGACCCACGAAGGCTGCAAGGTCGCCGTGCTGTCGACCTACGAACACAAGTCGTTCGACCTGGCCGATATCCCGATGGTGTTCACGCCCAACACCGACCTGGCGATCTTGAACTTCATCTGCAACTACATCATCCAGACCGGCGCGGTGAACAAGGCGTTCGTCGACAAGGCGGTCAACTTCAAGAAGGGCGTCACCGACATCGGCTTCGGCCTGCGCCCGACCCATCCGCTGGAACAGGCGGCCGGCAATAACGGCTATGGCGAAGGCAAGGGCGACCCCAACAAGGTCGAAAACTTCACCTTCGACGAGTTCAAGGCCTTCGTGTCGGAATACACCGTCGAAAAGGTGTCGAAGCTTTCGGGCGTGCCCGAAGACAAGCTGATCGCCATGGCCAAGCTCTATGCCGATCCCAAGGTCAAGGTCACCTCGTTCTGGACCATGGGCTTCAACCAGCATACGCGCGGCACGTGGGTCAACAACATGATCTACAACGTGCATCTGCTGGTCGGAAAGATTTCCGAGCCGGGCAACAGCCCGTTCTCGCTGACCGGTCAGCCCTCGGCCTGCGGCACCGCCCGCGAGGTCGGCACCTTCGCCCATCGTCTGCCCGCCGACATGGTGGTGATGAACGAAGGTCACCGCAAGGCTACCGAGGAAATCTGGAAGCTGCCGCCCGGCACGCTGAACCCCAAGATCGGTTATCACGCCGTGCTGCAGCATCGCATGCTGAAGGACGGCAAGCTGAACGCCTATTGGGTGATGTGCACCAACAACATGCAGACCGCCCCCAACATGAACGAGGAAGGCTATCCGGGTTACCGCAATCCCGAGGCGTTCGTGGTGGTGTCCGATCCCTATCCCACCGTCACCGCTCTGTCGGCCGACCTGATCCTGCCCACCGCCATGTGGATGGAGAAGGAAGGCGCCTACGGCAACGCCGAGCGCCGCACCCAGTTCTGGCGCCAGCAGGTCAAGGCCCCGGGCGAGGCCCGGTCCGACCTGTGGCAGATGATGGAATTCGCGAAGCGCTTCAAGATGGAGGAGGTCTGGCCGGCCGAATTGCTGGACAAGGCGCCACAATACAAGGGCAAGACCGTCTTCGACGTGATGTATGCCAACGGTGCCGTCAACAAGTACCCGCTGTCCGATCTGCAGCCCGGCCACGAGAACGACGAAAGCAAGGCGTTCGGCTTCTATGCCCAGAAGGGCCTGTTCGAGGAATATGCCGCCTTCGGTCGCGGCCATGCCCACGATCTGGGGCCGTTCGACCTGTATCACAAGGCGCGCGGCCTGCGTTGGCCGGTGGTCGATGGCAAGGAAACCCTGTGGCGCTTCCGCGAGGGCTATGACCCCTATGTCAAGGCCGGCGAGGGGGTCAAGTTCTACGGCAAGCCCGACGGCAAGGCCTGGATCATCGCCCTGCCTTACCAGGACCCGCCGGAAAAGCCGGATGCCGAGTTCAATCTGTGGCTGTGCACCGGCCGCGTGCTGGAACATTGGCATTCGGGCTCGATGACCCGGCGCGTGCCGGAACTGCACAAGGCGGTTCCCAACGCGGTGTGCTTCATGCACCCCAACGACGCCAAGAGCAGGAATCTGCGCAATGGCGACGTCGTCAAGGTCAAGAGCCGGCGCGGCGAAATCAACCTGCGTCTGGATACGCGCGGCCGTAACCGCGTACCGGAAGGGCTGATCTTCGTGCCGTTCTTCGATGAAAGCATCCTGGTCAACAAGCTGACCCTGGATGCCACCTGCCCGATCTCGAAAGAGACCGACTTCAAGAAGTGCGCGGTCAAGGTCGAGAAGGCCTAGCTCGCGCGTGGTGATCACGGGGCCGCTCGCGGGCGGGCGGCCCCGGCCCGGAGAAGGTGACGATGACGGACAAGGGCAAGCATACGGGCGCGGTCAGCCGGCGAGGTCTTCTCGCCCAGACCGTGCGCGCGGCCTGCGGGGCGGGGGTTCTTGCCCTGCTTCTGGCCGTGCCTGCCCGTAAGCGGGCCGAAGCCGTCGCGTTGCGTCCTCCGGGGGCGATCGCCACCGACGATTTTCTGTCGGCCTGCGTTCGCTGTGGTTTGTGCGTCCGTGATTGCCCCTACGATACCTTGAAATTGTCCGATATCGGCGACGGTCAGCCCTTGGGCACGCCGTTCTACAACGCCCGCTCGGTGCCGTGCGAGATGTGCGAGCACATCCCCTGCGTCGCCGCCTGCCCGACCGGCGCCCTGGACAAAGGCCTGACCGACATCCGCGACGCCCGCATGGGCACGGCGGTTCTGGTCGGCCAGGAAACCTGCCTGAATTTCTTAGGTCTGCGCTGTGACGTCTGTTACCGCGTCTGCCCGCTGATCGACCAGGCCATCACGCTGGAACGCCATCACAACGAGCGGACCGGCAAGCACGCCATGTTCATTCCCACCGTGCACACCGACAAATGCACCGGCTGCGGCAAGTGCGAGAAGGGCTGCGTGCTGGACGAGGCGGCGATCCGGGTGCTGCCGCACAATCTGGCGGTGGGCGTCCTGGGTGCCCATTACCGCCTGGGCTGGAAGGAAAAGGAAAAGGCTGGCAAGTCGCTGATCGACGGCATCATCGACCTGCCCGATCGCATGCCCGATCCTCCGGCCGCCATGCCCAGCCCCGAGCGTCTGCCCGGCGGCGGCTTCAAGGAGTTCAAGCCATGAGCGCCGAACTCCGCCCCGGCCGCACCAAGGCCCAGGCCCAAGGCTGGCTGGCCGCCCACAAATGGCTGCTGGCCCGCCGTTTGGCCCAATTCGGCTTTCTGGCCCTGTTCCTGACCGGGCCGCTGTTCGGCCTGTGGATCACCAAGGGCACGCTGGCCGCCAGCCTGACCCTGAACATCTTGCCGCTGGCCGACCCGATGATGGTGGCCCAGGCCTTCCTGGCCCGCCATGTCGTCGAAACCAGTGCCTTGGTGGGCGCCGTCATCGTGCTGGCCGCCTATGCGGTCGTCGGCGGGCGGACCTATTGTTCGTGGGTGTGCCCGGTCAACGTGGTGACCGACCTGGCCGCCTGGCTGCGCGCCCGCTTCGGCCTCAAGGAAGGCTGGAGCCTGGATCGGCGCACCCGCTTCATCGTCCTGGGGGGCGTCATGGTCGCCTCGGCGGCGACCGGCACCATCGCCTGGGAATTCGCCAACCCCGTCACCATCCTGCATCGCGGCCTGGTCTATGGCGGGTTGTTCACCGCGGGATCGGCGCTGCTGGTGACGCTGGCCTTGTTCCTGTTCGATTTGGGCGTGGCCTCACGGGGCTGGTGCACCCATCTGTGCCCGGTCGGCGCCTTCTATGGGCTGGTCGGGTCGAAAAGCGTGGTGCGCGTCACCGCCAAGCGCCGCGATGCCTGCGACAATTGCATGGAATGCTTCGCCGTGTGCCCCGAGCGACATGTGATCGCCCCGGCGCTGCGCGGCAAATCCACCGGCGCCGGCCCGGTGATCACTTCCCGCGATTGTACCAATTGCGGGCGGTGCATCGATGTCTGCGCCAAGAATGTTTTCGAGTTCGGGACCCGCTTTCGCAACGGTTTGGACGATGTCGATCACATCGTGCCGCCGGCGAAGGAAGGACCCGG
Source organism: Magnetospirillum sp. LM-5 (assembly GCF_902729445.1). Lineage (NCBI taxonomy): Bacteria > Pseudomonadati > Pseudomonadota > Alphaproteobacteria > Rhodospirillales > Rhodospirillaceae > Magnetospirillum > Magnetospirillum sp. LM-5. The sequence goes on from NZ_CACVCE010000001.1 coordinate 44,740, forward strand.
GAATGTCGCGCGGGCGGGCTGAGATGGCCGACGCCCAAGGAAATGGAAGTTCTGGAAGGGGAGTGACCGCTGTGAAAATCAAGATCATGGCCATCGCCGTCGCCCTGGGGCTCGCCCTGGGTCAGGTTGCAGGTTTCAAGGATGCCGTGGCGGCCGATGTGCGGGCGCTCCGGGACACGCCGGTCAGCGCGCCGGACAAGGCGCCCGACGTCTACAAGGTGCAAGACGGCGTCAAGCACGAACGCGCCTATCGCCAGCAGCCGCCGTTGGTGCCGCACGCCACCGAGAAGTACGAGATCGACCTGAAGGTCAATCAGTGCCTGCGCTGCCACGAATGGCCCTATTCCGACCAGGAAAAGGCGCCGAAGATTTCCGACCTTCACTACATCGACCGCAACGGCGTCCGTCAGGATACCGTCAACGGCAACCGCTATTTCTGCACGCAGTGCCATGTGTCGCAGGTCGATGCCAAGCCGCTGGTGGAAAACAAGTTCCAGCCCGCGGTCACGGGCCGCTGATACCCTTCGAGAGTAGGAAAGGATCACGGCCATGAGCAACGACACCGACGGCAAACAGCCCAGCCTGATGTGCCAGGCGTGGGAATTGCTGCGAAAGCCCACCGGCCGCTGGTCGCTGGGAGCCATCCTGATCGTCGGCTTCGCCACCGGCATCATGTTCTGGGGCGGCTTCAACTGGGCGATGGAACTGACCAACACCGAGGCGTTCTGTCTGTCCTGTCACGAGATGGAGCAAAACGTCTATCGCGAGTATCGCGGCACCATCCACGACCAGAACCGCTCGGGCGTGCGGGCGACCTGCCCGGACTGCCACGTGCCGAAGCCGTGGATCTACAAGATGAAGCGCAAGATCCAGGCCTCGAACGAGGTGCTGCATAAGATCCTGGGCTCGATCGACACCCGCGAGAAGTTCGAGGCCAAGCGCCTGGACCTGGCCAAGAATGTCTGGCTGGCGATGAAGGAGACCGATTCGCGCGAATGTCGCAACTGCCACACCTTCAGCGCCTTCGACCTGAGCCGCCAGCAAAAGCGCGCCCAGATCCGCCACGACGAGGCCGCCGAGGAAGGCAAGACCTGTATCGACTGCCACAAGGGCGTCGCTCACAAGCTGCCCGACGGTGCCTTCAACGCCGAGCGCGAGATGAACGAGACCTGGAACGCCGTCCACAAGAAGAAGTAAGACGGTGAAAGAATAAGGGGCGCTCCGGGTGACCGGGGCGCCCCTTTTCTTTTGGCAATGAAAGGATCAGGCGGCGTTCCAGCTGATGCCGAAGCTGCCCAGGGTCTTGGACAGCAGGGCGATCTTCTTGGCCCGGTCCTCGCCCGAGGCGCCGGCGACGTATTCGCTCAGGAAGGCGGGATCGCGCAGATAGGTCTGCAGGACCGGCCCGACCGCCGCCAGGGGCTCGCCCTCGATGAAGGTGCCCTTGCGGGCCAGATCGACCAGGGTCAGAACCTTCTGAGCCGCGCCGCCGCCCTTCTTCTCGATCTGCTCGAACAGGCGGGCGCGCTTCAGCAGTTCCATCTGGGCCTGCTCGACCTTGGCCATGGCCGGGTACTTCTCGTTCTCCGGCAGCCACGACCCCTTCAGCGCCTTGTAGATGGTGGTCAGGGTCTGCATCTTCGGCACCGGCGGCTCCGGTCCGCCGATGGTGCGCGGCACGAAATCCTGGTCGCCGAAATAATGGTCGATGAAATTCTTCAGCGTGTTGCGGTTGCTGGGACCGATGGCCAGGGTGGTCAGGGTCATCAGATAGGCCAGCCGATCGGCCACGACCTTGCGCTCGCGCAGCAGGTCGGTGACGCCTTCGGTGGTGATCCAGCGGTTCTGGCGGCGTTCCAGATTGCCGACGGTCTTGGCCCCGCCGCAGATGTCGCCGCCATTCCACAATTTGCGGAACATGTCGAAGATCGCCTGGATTTCGATTTCAGGCTCGGCCGAGCGCAGCGGGTCCTTGGCCGCCAGCGTGCGCAGCAGGCCGTACTCGACGGAATTGCGGCAATTGGGGGCGACGCCGCTGGCGATCAGGGCGTTGATTTCGCTCATGACCGGGGCGGCGGTGTCGCGCACCTGCAAGGCGCCGCGCCACAGGTCGGCCAGATCGGCGCAACGGTCTTCCAGACGGTCGGGGAAGCCCAGCAACTGATCCAGCGCCTGGTCGGACCGCAAGGTCTCGGCCAGCCATGGCTCCATGAAGGTGAACAGTGGGGTTCCCTTGGTCTGGCTCAGCAGGGAGACCAGGGTGGTCGCCTTGTCGCGCCAGGTCTTTTGCTGGAACAGGACTTCGGTCAGCAGGCGGCCGATCTGGTGGTCGCGCTCGGCGCCAGAGGCGCGCACGGACTCGACCTGCTTCAGGAAGGTGGCGGCGGTCACGCTGGGGACAGGCTTTTCCTTGTCCTCGTCCCACGCCTTGCGGACGCCGGTGCTGACCAGCGTGTGCAGTTCCTTGACCCGGGTGGCGGCGCTGACATTCTTGGCTTTGGCCTGCAAGGTGCCGACCTTATCGACGGCATTCATCAGCACGCGGCCGGAATCGCTCAGGCGCTTCAGATACTTGGAGGAATGAACCAGCTCGGACGGCGTGATGACCAGCGGGTCAAGAAAACTGCCGAGATAACGGCCCATCATTTCGCGGGCGGCGACGCTCGCGAAATCCTCGATGGTGGTGCAATAGGACCGTTCGACAACGTCCCCGGAGGCATCGTTGTTGTCGTCCTTTACTGGATTGTTCATGTCCGTCCGCCCAGGCCTTCTCTCCTGGGTCCCCAATGTGCACAGTCTTAAGACTAACGCAAAACTTTTTCCCAAAAAACAGGTTTAGGCCCTAGGTGGCGTGATGTCCACGGTCAGCTCGCCCACCCCTTCGACAGCGCCGACAAGGTGGTCGCCGGGGTGCACCGGGCCGACTCCTTCCGGGGTTCCGGTATAGATCAGATCGCCGGCCGACAGGTGGTAGTACTGCGACAGGTGGGCGATGATTTCCGGGATCGACCAGATCATGTCGGCGACGTCGCCCTTCTGACGGATCTCGCCATTGACCTTCAGGCTGATGGCCCCGGTCATGATCGGCTGGCTGGCCTTGATGATCGGGGTGATGGGGGCCGAGAACTCGAACGACTTGCCCAGGTCCCACGGGCGGCCCTTGTCGCGGGCGGCGAATTGCAGGTCGCGTCGGGTCATGTCCAGGCCGACGGCATGACCGAACACCGCCTTGGCGGCGGCTTCGGGGCTGGCCTGATAGACCGAGGCGCCCAGCGCGACCACCAGCTCGATCTCGTGATGCAGGTTGGCGGTGGCCGGCGCATAGGGGATGGCGCCGCCGCCGGGCACCAGGCAGTCGGGCGATTTCGAGAAATAGAAGGGCGGCTCGCGGTTGGGGTCCGACCCCATCTCGCGGGCATGGCCGGCATAGTTGCGGCCGACGCAGAAAACCCGGCGGACCGGATAAAGGGCGGTTTCACCGGCTACCGGCACGGCCGGCTGGGCAAGCGGAAACAGAAGTGCGGTCATCCCAGGCTCCCGGTCTGGTGGTACCCCAGGATGCACCCGACCGCGCGGAAGGACAATCCCCGTCGCTGTGGGGTTCGTGTTGCATCGTCATGGTAATACGCATTAAAGTACCGATTTAACGGCGGCCAACGCCGAGCAATAATGTCCGCCTCCGACCAGGAGGCGAAGGGGCCGAACCGAGCCCCGATCGTGGAGGCAACAGCGCCCGGCGAAGACGGGCCGGTCTAGGAGTAGGGACGACATGGATTCCAAACCCGTTTCCCGCAGGACGATCCTGCAGGGTGCCGCCGTGGCCGGTCTGGCCGGGGCTTCCGGCTTCGTGCCGACCAAGTTCGCCATCGGCAACACCGCCAAGGTCAAGGTCGGCATCATGCTGCCCTATTCCGGTACCTATGCCGGCCTGGGCGAGGCGATCACCAACGGCATGAAGATGGCCATCGCCGAAAAGGGCGGCAAGCTGGGCGGCCGCGACATCGAATATGTCGCCGTCGATGACGAATCCGATCCGGCCAAGGCGCCCGAGAACACCAACAAGCTGGTGACCGGCGAGAAGGTCGATTTCGTGGTCGGCACCGTCCATTCCGGCGTCGCCATGGGCATGGTCAAGGTGACCAAGCAGTCGGGCACCATCACCATCATCCCCAATGCCGGCGCCAACGCCGCCACCGGGCCGATGTGCTCGCCCAACATCTTCCGCACCTCGTTCTCGAACTGGCAGACCACCTTCCCGCTGGGCAAGGTCGCCATCGAGAAGGGCTACAAGAACGTCGTCACCATGACGTGGAAGTACGCCGCCGGCGAAGAGATGATCGGCGCCTTCGAGGAACATTTCACCAGCCGCGGCGGCCGCATCGCCCGTCAGATCCTGGTGCCGTTCCCCAATGTCGAGTTTCAGGCCAACCTGACCGAGATCGCGGCGCTGAAGCCCGACGCGGTGATGTGCTTCTTCGCTGGTGCCGGCGCCTTGAAGTTCGTCAAGGATTACGCCGCCGCCGGTCTGAAGGGCATTCCGCTGATTGGTCCGGGCTTCCTGACCGACGGCGTGCTGAAGGGCCAGGGTGAGGCGGCCGAGGGCATTCTGACCACGCTGCATTACGCCGACAATCTGGACACGCCGCTGAACAAGACCTTCCGCGCCGCTTATGAAAAGCAGTTCGGCAAGGGTGCCGACGTCTATGCCGTCCAGGGCTATGACGCCGGCCAGTTGCTGGTCCAGGCGATGGCGGCCGTCAAGGGCGACACCTCGGCCCAGCCGGCCCTGATCGCGGCGATGGAAAAGGCCGAGATCAAGAGCCCGCGCGGCAATTTCACCTTCTCGAAGGCCCACAACCCGATCCAGGACATCTATCTGCGCGAGGTCAAGAACGGCCAGGAAACGGTGCTGGGAGTGGCCCAGAAGGGCCTGATCGACCCGGCGCGCGGCTGCAAGGCTGTCTAGCATCACGCTTCCCCGCCGCCGGCCCGAGAAGGGTCGGCGGCGGATTTCCCAGGGGATGGGCAAAAACAATATGGATGTGTGGTTCTTCCTGATCCAGGCGCTGAACGGGGTCCAGTACGGGCTGTTGCTGTTTCTGGTCGCCAGTGGTCTGACCCTGATCTTCGGGATCATGGGGATCATCAATCTGGCGCACGGCTCGTTCTACATGCTGGGCGCCTATACCGCCTATTGGCTGGCCGCCAAGACCGGCTCGCTGCTGGCCGCCCTGGTCTTGTCGCTGCCCATCGCCGCCCTGGTCGGATATGGGATCGAGACCTTGCTGGTGCGCGCCCTTTACAAGCGCGACCATCTGGATCAGGTCCTGCTGACCTATGGCCTGATCTTGGTGTTCAACGAGGCGCAGAAGCTGATCTGGGGCTCGGACGTCCATGCCGTTTCCATGCCGGCGGCGCTGAACTGGTCGTTCCCGCTGACCGACAATCTGTCCTATCCGGTCTATCGCCTGGTCATTTCCGCCGTCTGCGCCGTGGTGGCGCTGGGGATGTGGTGGGTGATCGCCAAGACCCGCTTCGGCATGTGGGTCCGCGCCGGTGCATCCAACCGCGAGATGGTCCAGGCCCTGGGCATCAACGTCAAACTGCTGTTCGGGCTGGTCTTCGCCATGGGCGCCGCCCTGGCCGGCCTGGCCGGCGCCATCGCGTCGCCGGTCAGTTCGGTCTATCCCGGCATGGGCGATTCGGTGCTGATCTTGTGTTTCGTGGTGGTGGTGATCGGCGGCGTCGGCTCGGTCAAGGGCGCTTTCCTGGGCGCCATCCTGATCGGCCTGGCCGACACTTTCGGCCGGGTGCTGGTGCCCGACTTCGCCAGCTTCTCGGTTTATGCGGTGATGGCCGCCGTGCTGCTGTGGAAGCCCAAGGGGCTGTTCGCATGAGCCGGCTGCCTCGCCCCGTCGCCATTGCGCTTCTGGCCCTGGTGGTCCTGCTGGCGGCCTATCCCCTCTATGGCGCCTGGCTGTTTCCGGCCAAGCACGCCTTCCTGATGCAAAAGATCACCGGCATCATGATCCTGGCCATCATGGCCATGAGTCTGGACCTGCTGGTCGGCATCGCCGGCATGGTCAGCCTGGGCCATGCCGCCTTTTTCGGCCTGGGCGGCTATATGCTGGCGATCCTGTCGCCCGAATACGAGGCGGCCAACATCTGGATCGTGCTGCCGGCCGCCTTGGCGATCGTGGCTGCCGTGGCGGCGATCATCGGCGCGCTTTCGATCCGCACCACCGGCATCTCGTTCATCATGATCACCTTGGCCTTCGGGCAGATGGGCTTCTACTTCTTCAACGATTCGCGCCTGGCCGGCGGATCGGATGGCGCCTACATCTACGTCATGCCGGCGGTCGAGATCGCCGGCATCAGCCTGATGAACCTGGAAGACAAGCTGGTGTTCTATTACCTGGTGTTCGGCCTGTTCATTGGCGCCTATCTGCTGCTGAAGGTGCTGCTGGCCTCGCCGTTCGGACGGGTGGTTCAGGCCATCGGTGTCAACGAGAACCGGGTCAAGGGCCTGGGTTTCAATCCCGACCATTACAAGCTGGTGGCCTTCGTCATCGGCGCCACCATCGCTGGCCTGGCCGGCTTCCTGGGTGCCGCGCAATACGGCTTCGTCAACCCGGCGATGCTGTCGTGGCACCAGTCGGGCACCGCCCTGGTGATGGTGATCCTGGGCGGCATGGGTACCATCTTCGGCCCGGCCCTGGGCGCCTTCGTGCTGGAACTGGCCCGCATGGGCTTCGAGGGCATGACCGAGCATTGGCTGCTGCCCATGGGCCTGTTCGTCATCGCCGTGGTGCTGCTGCTGCCCAAGGGGCTGGCCGGGCTGTTGCTGCAGCTGGGCGCCAAGCCGGCGTCCGAACCGGAGGACGAGGCATGAGCGCCCCCGAATCCTCCATCGTTCTGGAAACCCGCGAGCTGACCAAGGCGTTCGGCGGCCTGGTGGCGGTCAATTCGGTGTCGATCGTGGTGCGCGAGGGCGAGCCCCACGCGGTGATCGGCCCCAACGGCGCCGGCAAAAGCACCTTCGTCAACCTGTTGACGGGGCATCTGCCGGCCTCGGGCGGGCAGGTGCTGTTTCGCGGCCGCGACATCACCAGCCTGCCGGCCCATCGCATCAGCCGGTTGGGCATCGGGCGCAGCTACCAGAAGACCAACATCTTCCCGACCTTCTCGGTGTTCGAGAATTGTCGCCTGGCGGCGCAGTCGCGGCTGTCCAGCTCGATGCGCTTCTTCCGTCCGGCCCGCGCGCTGGCCGACGTCAATTCCCGCGCCGAACGGGCGATGGAACTGGCCGGGCTGGCGGCGCGCTCGGGCCGGGTCGCCGGCACCATGTCCTATGGCGAGCAGCGCCAGCTGGAAATCGCCATGGTCCTGGCCACCGGCCCCGACGTGCTGGTGCTGGACGAGCCGCTGGCCGGCATGGGCAAAGAGGAAAGCGAGCGGATGGTCGCCCTGCTCAAGGGGCTGGCCGCCCAATACACCCTGGTCCTGGTCGAGCACGACATGGATGCGGTGTTCAGCCTGGCCCACACCCTGACGGTGATGGTCAACGGCACGCTGCTGGAAAGCGGCCCGGTCGATGTCGTGCGCGCCTCGCAGGCGGTGCAGGACGCCTATCTCGGCGACGGGGCGGAGGCCTATTGACCATGATCGTCGCCAAGGGCATCCACACCTTCTACGGCAACAGCCACATCCTGCATGGCGTGGACTTTTCCGTCGCCAAGGGCGAGACGGTGGCCCTGATGGGCCGCAACGGCATGGGCAAGTCGACCCTGCTGAAATCGATCCTGGGGCTGGTCAGCCCCAAGCAGGGCAGCGTCACCATCGCGGGGGCCGACATGACCGGCGCCCAGACCCACGCCATCATGAAGAAGGGCATCGCCTATGTCCCGGAAGGGCGCGGCATCTTCCCCAACCTCAATGTCCGGGAAAATCTGGTGATGGCGGCGCGCCCGGGCGTCGCAGGCCAGCGCGACTGGACCTATGAGCGCGTGCTGGACACCTTCCCGCGTCTGGCCGAGCGGCTGGACAACATGGGCAACCATCTGTCGGGCGGCGAGCAGCAGATGCTGTCCATCGGCCGCGCCCTGATGACCAATCCCGACCTGCTGATCCTGGACGAGGCGACCGAAGGCCTGGCGCCGCTGATCCGCCGCGAGATCTGGCACACCATCCGCACCATCAAGGACAGCGGCATCGCCAGCATCATCGTCGACAAGAACGTCCATGTGCTGCTGGGCCTGGCCGAACGCCATGTCATCCTGGTCAAGGGCCGCATCGTCTATGACGGCGGGCCGCAGGCCTTGAGGGACGATCCCGAAATCCTGAAACGCCATATCGGACTTTAGACCATGAGCGTGCCGGATCTGATCAGCCTGATCACCCCGATCGCCGAGTTCTGTGCCGGCAAGGATGTCGATGCCGCCCTGATGGCCGAGTTGAACCGGCGCTTTCCCGGCGACGGCCCCGATTTCGCCGCCATCGCCGCCTGCCTGGCCGAGGGCATCGATGCCGGGGATTTCTGCGGCAAGGACGCCGGCGGCATCCGCTTCTCGCGTCCGGCCAAGCCGTCGGCGGCCACCTTCGGCTTCTCGGTCGACGTGGTCGCCTATGGCGATCTGGCCGGGCCGCACCACATCCACCCCACCGGCGAGATCGACATGATCGTGCCGGTGGACGAAGCCGCCACCTTCGACGGCCATGGCCGCGGCTGGCTGGTCCATGGCCCGGGTTCCGGCCATCGGCCGACCATCACCGGCGGCATGGCCATCGTTCTTTACCTCCTGCCGCAGGGGGCAATTCAGTTCACTGGCGCGTGAGACGACCGCAAGACCAACGAAGAACGGCCGCCACGCCCTCATGGGAGAGGGAACATCCGAGATGACCAACGCCACCGCGTCGCACGTCGTGACCGAGCCGAAGCCGCTGGAACTGCCGCGCGCCTATAACGCGGCCACCCATTTCATCGACCGCCACCTGGCCGAGGGCCGAGGCGCCAAGGCCGCCTATATCGATGTCGGCGGCACGCACTCCTATTCCGACCTGGCCGGGCGGGTCAACCGCGCCGGCAACGCCCTGTTGGGCCTGGGTCTGGAGATGGAAAACCGCATCGCCATGATCATGCTCGACACCATCGATTTCCCGGCGGTGTTCTGGGGCGCCATCAAGGCCGGCATCGTGCCGATCCCGTTGAACACCCTGCTGACCACCAAGGATTACGGCTACATGCTGGCCGACAGCCGCGCCCGCGTGCTGGTGGTGTCGGAAGCATTGTTGGACAAGGTGACGCCGATCCTGGCCGATCTGCCCTTCCTGAAGCAGGTGGTGGTGTCGGGCGCCGATGCCCACGGCCATGTGCTGCTGTCCGACCTGACCGCCAAAGCCGGCGCCCATCTGGAACCCGCGCCCACCACCAGCGACGACGTCGCCTTCTGGCTTTATTCGTCGGGCTCGACCGGGGCGCCCAAGGGGGCGGTGCACCTGCAGCGCGACCTGGCCGCCACCGCCCATTTTTACGCCGACGGCGTGCTGGGCATCCGCGAGGACGATCTGTGCTTCTCGGCCGCCAAGCTGTTCTTCGCCTACGGCCTGGGCAACGGCATGACCTTCCCGCTGCATGTGGGGGCCACCACCATCCTGCTGGCCGACCGGCCGACGCCGGAATCGGTGATGGCCATCTTGAAGGACCACCAGCCGACCCTGTTCTTCGGGGTGCCGACCCTGTACGGCACCATCCTGGCCGATCCGTCGAACCGGCGCGAAACCGCGTCCTTGCGCATGCGGGCCTGCGTGTCCGCCGGCGAGGCGTTGCCGGAAGATGTCGGCAAGCGCTGGCAGGAACGCTTCGGCGCCGAGATCCTGGACGGGCTGGGCAGTACCGAGATGCTGCACATCTTCCTGTCCAACCGTCATGGCGAGGTGCGCTACGGCACCTCGGGCAAGCCGGTGCCGGGCTACGTCATGAAGATCGTCGGCGATGACGGCCGCGAGGTGCCCCAAGGCGAGATGGGCGAATTGGTGGTCAATGGCCCCAGCGCGGCGGTGGCCTATTGGAACCAGCGAGAAAAGAGCATGGCCACCTTCCGCGGCGCCTGGACCCATACCGGCGACAAGTACTATGTCGATGACGAGGGCTATTACCGCTATGCCGGGCGCGGCGACGACATGCTGAAGGTCGGCGGCATCTGGGTGTCGCCGTTCGAGGTGGAGGCCGCCCTGATCGCCAACGAAAAGGTGCTGGAAGCCGCCGTTGTCGGCTTCCCCGATGGCGAGGGGCTGATCAAGCCCAAGGCCTTCGTGGTGCTGCAATCGGGCCTGAATGGCGGCGAGGCCCTGGTCGAGGAATTGCAGGCCTTCGTCAAGGCCCGGCTGGCGCCCTATAAGTATCCGCGCTGGATCGAGTTCGTCGAGACCCTGCCCAAGACCGCGACCGGCAAGATCCAAAGGTTCAAGCTGAGGACGAAGTGAGCAGACAGACCCTGAATGTCGGCGGCGTTTCCCTGGAAACCCGCCGCATCGGGGGCGATCCGGCCCGCCCGACCCTGGTGCTGCTGCACGAGGGGCTGGGCTCGGTGTCGCTGTGGCGCGATTTCCCTGACCGACTGGCCGCCGTCACCGGTCACCCGGTCCTGGCCTTCAGCCGGGCCGGCTATGGCGGCTCGGACCCGGTCGATCTGCCGCGACCCTTGGATTACATGCAGCGCGAGGGCAGGGACGTCCTGCCCGGTCTGCTGGATGCCGCCGGTCTGGATCGGGTGGTGCTGGTCGGCCATTCCGACGGTGCCTCGATCGCCCTGGTCCATGCCGGCAGCAGCGCCGGGACGCGGGTCGAAAGGGTGGTGGTGATGGCGCCCCACACCTTCGTCGAACCCATCTGCCTGACCAGCATCCGGGCCGCGCGCGAGGCTTATCTGACCGGCGATCTGCGGGACAGATTGCAGCGCCATCACGGCGCCAACACCGATTGCGCCTTTTGGGGCTGGAACGATTCCTGGCTGGCCCCCGATTTCGTCCATTGGGACATCCGCGGCTTCCTGCCCGCCATCGGCGTGCCGGTGCTGGTGATCCAGGGCCAGGACGACGAATACGGCACCATCTTGCAAGTCGATGCCATCCGCGACCGGGTGCCGGGCGGGGCCACCACCCTGCTGCTGCCCGATTGCGGGCATTCGCCCCATCGCGATCAGCCCGGTGCGGTGCTGGCCGCGATCATCGACTTCCTGCGCTGATCCCCCCGCCCATCCCATAAACGAAAAAGGCCGCCGGACGAGCCGGCGGCCAAGTTTTCTTCGAAGATTGATTGGAGCGTCGCTGCCCTTAGTGGGCGGCGGCACCCTCGGCACCCAGGCCGGTCTCGGACCGGATGGCCTGCGCCGGATAGGCGGCACGCTCCTTCTGACCACGCTCGCTGTTGTCCATGATGGAGAACACGTAGCAGGCCAGGAAGGCGGCGGGCATGGTGAACAGGGTCGGGTACACGAACGGGAAGATCGGGTCCTTGAAGCCGAAGCTCGAAACCCAAACCACCTTCGACAGGATCACGCAACCGACCGAGCCGACCAGACCGATGTAACCGCCGATGACGGCGCCACGGGTGGTCAGCGACTTCGAGAACATCGACATGACCAGCACCGGGAAGGTGGCGGACGCGGCGATGGAGAAGGTCAGGGCGACGATGAACGCGACGTTCTGCTTCTCGAAGACCACGCCCAGGATCACGGCGATGACGCCGAGGCCCAGCGAGGCGACCTTCGACACCATGACTTCGGTGCCTTCCGTGGACTTGCCACGGGCGAACACCGACGCATACAGGTCGTGCGAGATGGCCGAGGCGCCAGCCAGGGTCAGACCCGACACCACCGCGAGGATGGTGGCGAACGCGACCGCCGAGATGAAGCCCAGGAACAGGTTGCCGCCGATGGCGTGGGACAGCCACACCGCGGCCATGTTGTTGCCGCCCTTCAGATCCAGCTTACCGGCAGTGATGATGTATTCCGGGTTGGTCAGCACCATGGTGATGGCGCCGAAGCCGATGATGAAGGTCAGGATGTAGAAGTAACCGATGAAGCCGGTGGCGTAGAAGACCGACTTGCGGGCTTCCTTGGCGTTCGGCACGGTGAAGAAGCGCATCAGGATGTGCGGCAGACCAGCGGTGCCGAACATCAGGGTCAGACCCAGCGAGATGGCGTCAACCGGGTTGGTCACCAGCGAGCCCGGGGCCATGATGGCGCCCTTCTTCGGGTGAACTTCCACGGCCTTGGCGAACAGAGCCTCGAACGAGAAGCCGAAGTTCGACAGCACGCCCAGGGCGATGAAGGTAGCGCCGCCCAGCAGCATGCAGGCCTTGATGATCTGCACCCAGGTGGTGGCGGTCATGCCGCCGAAGGTCACGTAGACCATCATCAGGGCGCCGACGACGATCACCGCCATCAGGTAGTCCAGGCCGAACAGCAGCTTGATCAGCTGACCCGCGCCGACCATCTGGCCGATCAGGTAGAAGATCACGACGATCAGGGCGCCGGTGGCCGAGAAGATACGGACCGGACCCTGGGCCAGACGATAGGACGCCACGTCGGCGAAGGTGTACTTGCCGAGGTTGCGCAGGCGTTCGGCGATCAGGAACAGGATGATCGGCCAACCGACCAGCCAGCCCACCGAGAAGATCAGGCCGTCAAAGCCCGAGCCGTACACCAGGGCGGAAATACCCAGGAACGAGGCGGCCGACATATAGTCGCCGGCGATGGCCAGACCGTTCTGGAAGCCGGTGATGCCGCCACCGGCGGCGTAGAAATCGGCAGCGGTCTTGTTCTTCTTGGCGGCCCAGTAGGTGATGCCCAGGGTGATGCCCACGAAGATCACGAACATGACGATCGCGTGCCAGTTGGTTTCCTGCTTCTGCGCGTTGCCGAGATCGGCACCGGCGGCGAAAGCGGCGGTAGCGGCCAGGGTCCCGCAGACAGCGAGAAGGGCCACGAGAGCGAGCTTCTTGTAATTCATTAGCGGGCTTCCTCGAGGATCTGGCGGTTCAGTTCGTCGAACTCGGTGTTGGCACGACGGACATAGATGCCGGTCAGCGCGATGGCCGACAGGATGACGCCGACGCCGATCGGGAAACCGACGGTGGTGACGCCGCCGGACAGCGACTGTCCGAGGAACGCCTTGCCATAGGCGATCAGCAGGATGAAGCCGAAATAGATGGCCAGCATGGCCACCGACAGGGTCCAGGAGAAAGCGGTGCGCTTCTTCACCAGTTCCTGGAACTTCGGATTGGCCGTGATCTTGTCATGGGTGACTTGGCAATGTTGGGCTTGTTTCACTTTGACCCTCCACAATTTGTGCCGCCTTGGCCAAGGCCGACGGCTTGTCGTTTTGGTCGCCGGTCTTGGTGCCGGCTCGAACCATCTTTTTCCCGCATCGCCGGCCAAAGGGGCATGGCGGACCTATGCGTCCACGGCATATCCCCCCAGCTTGCGCGGGGCATTAGACGTCATTAGCATTGGTGCACATTGACGTCAACACCATACGCTTGTTTCTGCAGTGCAAAAGAAGGACACCTTTCCGTCATGAAAGTTTTCATCCGTCATGAAATATAAGAGCGTTCGAAGTAAATGGTGTTTTCGTTACGGTTGTGTTTAGTTGATAGGCAGTAGGCACTTACGGCACAATTTTGTTACTGGTTTTTTTCCATGTTGCATGGCAATACACAGTGCTGTGTCTTCTCTTTCGACACTTTTGGGTGGGGCGGAATGGGGTGGGGGATGACTTCGAGCGTGCAATTTATCGGTTGCGCCGTTAGAAACCGCCATTATGGTGAACTTCCATGAATGACATTGGCGCCCTGGCGAGAATCGACAGCTTCCCCTATCAGCACCGTCTGCGCGAGGTGATGAGCACCCCTGTCCTGACCGGTTCCGAAACCATGAGTTTGGAGCAGGCGGTCAAGGCGATGTACCAGGCCAAGGTGTCGTCGATCGTCGCCGTCGATGATCGCGGCCGCTGCCTGGGGATTCTGACCGAGCGCGACCTGTTGCGCATCCTGTCCGGCCAAGGAATGGCCGGAATGGATGCCAGCCTGGGCGCCGTGATGACCCGGCCGGTGGCGGCGGTCCCCGGCGACGCCTTCGTCTATGTCGCGCTGGCCAAGATGAACCGGCTGGGCTTGCGCCATCTGGTGGTGGTCGACGAGGTCAACCGCCCGATCGGCATGATCACCGGCCGCGCCCTGTTGAAGGTCCGGGCCACCGACGCCCTGGCCATCGGCGATTCGGTGCACGAGGCCAAGGGCGCCGACGACATGCGGGCCGCCATGGCGGCGCTGCCCGGTCTGGCCCGGTCGTTGCTGGCCGAGGGCGTGTCGGCCCGCAATATCGGCTCGGTGATTTCGCTGGTGGTGCGCGACCTGACGGCGCGGGCCACCGAACTGGCCGAGGCCAGCATGGCCGAGGATGGATGGGGGGCTGCGCCGGCCGCCTATGCCATGCTGGTGCTGGGCTCGGGCGGTCGTGGCGAAAGCCTGTTGGTGTTCGACCAGGACAATGCCATCGTCCATCGCGGCAGCCCCGCCGACGACGTGTGGTTCGCCGAGCTGGGCAAGCGCGTCAACGAGATGTTGAACCAGGCCGGCATCCCGTTCTGCGATGGCGGCGTCATGGCGCGCGAGCCGAAATGGCGGAAAAGCCTTGAAGAATGGAAGGACGAGGTCCATTCCTGGGTCTATTCGGTCGAGAACCAGACCGTGATGTATTGCGACATCTTCTTCGATTTCCAGCCGGTGTGGGGCGATCGCGACCTGGCCGAGGAATTGCGGGTCTACGCCATCGAGAAGGCGTCGCAATCGGGCTTCTTCATGCAGTATCTGGCCCAGCACGTCGCCAAGATGGATGTCGCCACCGGCCTGTTCGGCGGCTTCATCACCAAGCAGGGCCGTCTGAACGTCAAGAAGTTCGCTTTGCTGCCGCTGGTGTCGGCGGCTCGTTTCCGCGCCATCCGCGCCCATGTTCTGGCCACCGGCACCGACGAGCGCTATACCGCGCTGAAGGACCAGGAACTGCTGCACGAGGACGATTGGCGCGACCTGCTGGAAATCCGCGAGATCGCCTTCCGGATCATGCTGGAGCAGCAGCTGGCCGATCTGGCCGCGGGCATCCCGGCCTCGGCCAAGGTCGACCCCAAGCGCTTCCCCAAGCGCTTGCGCGAAAGGCTGCGCTGGGCGTTCAAGCGCCTGAAGACCCTGAAATACATCTGCGGCGTCGGCGGCGGCTAAGGGCGGGGAAAAGTCCCTCGCTTCGCTCGGTGTACTTTTCCCCGAGAATTTAAACGGAGAAAAATAGGCTTGGGGCGGCCCTGCGCCTATTTTTCACTTTTCCGCGGGCACCGTGTGACGGGCCTTGCCCGGCTCACGGTGACGAAAAAGGCGAACCCGCGCGGAAAGCTTGCTTGAGCACGGGTTTTCCCTGTTTGCCCGGGGAAAAGTACACCGAGGCTCAGCCGAGGGACTTTTCCCCGCTCAAGGCCCGGCCGAAGGATTCGGCATCGATGGCCGGGCTGTACAGGAAGCCCTGCATGGTGCCGACACCGCGCGTGCGCAGGTAATCGGCCTGGGCGACGGTCTCGACCCCTTCCGCGATCAATTCGAAGCCCAGGTTGGTGGCCAGTGCCACCACCGAGGCGACGATGGCGCCGTCCTTGCTGTTGCCCGGCAGTTCGCGCACGAAGGCGCGGTCGATCTTCAAGGCGTGCACCGGGAACAGCTTCAGATAGGCCAGCGACGAATAGCCGGTGCCGAAATCGTCGATCGAGATGCGCACGCCCATCTGGCCCAGGTCGGACAGGATGGTGATGGCGCGATCGACCTCGGTGGCCATCATGGTTTCGGTGATTTCCAGTTCCAGCGCGCTGGCGGGCAGGTGGTTGTCGGCCAGCGCCTGCTCGACCTTGGTCTTCAGGCGGGCGTCGTGGAACTGGGCCGGCGACAAATTGACCGACACGCAGCCGAAATCCAGCCCGGCCTCGGTCCAGGCCCGCATCTGGCGGCAGGCTTCGGCGAGCGCCCAGTCGCCGATGGCGCCGACCAGGCCGGCCCGTTCGGCCACCGGGATGAACAGGGCCGGGCTGACCGGGCCGCGCTCGGGATGCGTCCAGCGGATCAAGGCCTCGGCGCCGACGATGCGGCCCGAAACGCTGTCGATCTTGGGTTGATAGTGCAGGCGGAACTGGCCCTCGGCGACGGCGCGGCGCAGATCGATCTCGAGATTGATGCGATCGACGGCCTGACGGTTCATCTCGGCATCGTAGAAGCGGTACGGCATGCCGCCCGACTTGGCGTGGTACATCGCCGCGTCGGCGCAGGTCAGCAGGCCCTCGGCGGTGTCGGAATCCTCGGGGTAGATGGCGACGCCGATGCTGGTCGAGCAATAGATCTCGCGGGCCTCGTCCAGGGCGAACGGCTCCGAGAAGGCGTAAAGGATTTTGTCGACGCAATTGAGCGCCGAATGGTGTTCCTTGAGGTCGGGCAGCGCCACCACGAATTCGTCGCCGCCCAGTCGGCCGATGATGTCGGTGGCCCGCACACAGCCCTTCAGGCGCCGCGCCACCTGGCGCAGCAATTCGTCGCCGGCGGCATGGCCGAAGCTGTCGTTGATGTCCTTGAAGCGGTTGACGTCCAGGAACAACAGCGCCATGCGGGTTCCGGCGCGGTCGGCGCGCAGGATCGAATCCTTCAGGGATTCCAGCACGGTGTGGCGGTTGGCCAGCCGGGTCAGGGTGTCGTGGCTGGCGTGGTAGCGGATGCGCTCCTCGTCCTGCTTGCGCCGTGTGATGTCGCGGCACAACATGACGAAGCTGCCGACCTGGCCGGATTCATCGGCGATGCCGGTCAGCGCCACCGCCGCCGGAAACACGTCGCCGTCGGACCGCCTGGCCCACAGCTCGCCCTGCCAGATCGCCCCCGCCATGGCGGTGTCCCAGGCGTCGCGCACCATGTCGGCATCGTTGATCTCTTGCGCCAGGATGCGGAAACGTTGGCCGACCACGCCTTCGGCGGCAAAACCGGTCATGCGCTCGAAGGCTGGGTTGACCGCCTGGACCACATGGTCGCGGTCGGTGACCACGATCACCTCGCCGACATTCTCGAACACCGCCGCCGCCAGGCGCAGCCGGTCCTCGGCCAGCTTCCGCTCGGTGATGTCCTGAACCGTGCCCTCGTAGCACACGATGGCGCCGCCCGGGTCGCGTACCGCGCGGGCGTTCTCGGAAATCCAGATGACCGAGCCGTCCTTGCGGTAGACCTGGGCCTCGAAGGCCTTGACCACCGAGGTCGTGCCCAATTGTTCCTTGAAACGGTCGCGGTCGGCGGGGTTGACGTAAAGATGGCGGGCGATATCGGTCAGGCCGGCGATCAACTCGCCTGGGCTGTCATAGCCGTAGATGCGCGCCAGGGCGGGATTGGCCGCCAGATAGCGGCCATCGGGGGTGGTGCGATAAATCCCCTCGACCGCGTTCTCGAACAGAGAACGGTATTGATCAAGGGGGTGAGCGATCGTTTCGACGGCACCCAAGATGGTGGTCCCGGTCCCAGTTTATACAGTCTCCACCCTGGTCCACAGGAATGCCACTTTCCGGTCCTGCATTGCAAGCGCGAGATTCAATGATCACCGCCACCATGATCATGGCTGCAGCGTCCGCATTGGCCGCCGCCCTGGCAGTGATGCGAGGATTCGCCGCCATCGATCATGTCGCGCATGGTAGGGACGCATTTTCCGCAACGCGGCTTCAGCTCGAGGTGGCGCCAGACATGGGCCGGCGAGCCGGCGCCGACCTCGGCGATGGCCGCATGGACGGCGCGTTCGTTCAGGGCGTGGCACAGACACACATACATGGGGCCTCCGCTGCGTTGATCACCACAGGGTAATGATAATCATTCGCAACAACGCAATGCAATAATTTTCTTGTGGCTTTGTCAGGCGCCGCGCACGCACAGGACCGGGCAGGTGGCCTGGCCGATGACCCGTTCGGAATTGCTGCCCAGCAGCAGCCGGCCCAGGCCGGTGCGGCCGTGGCTGCCCATCACCACCAGGTCGCAGCCTTTGTCCTGCATGGTCTGGGCGATGACCTGATCGGGCAGGCCGCGCCCGACCAATCCTTCGGCGTCCAATCCTTCGGCCTGATAGAAGGCCAGGACGCGATCGACGACCTTGCGGGCCTCGGCCTGACGCTCGGGGGAATGATGGGGGACCTCGACCGACAAGATGGTGATCGGGGTGGCGCAGCAATGGGCGATGCGGGCCGCCGCCATCGCCGCCGCGTCCGACGAGCGCGAGCCGTCGGTGGCCAGCAAAACGCGCCGGGTCCACATTTCGGCGGCCTTGGGCACCACCATGACGCTGCACTTGGCATTGCCGACCACCTTGGCGGTGGCGTCGCCCAGCATCAGCCGGGCCAGCCCGCGCTTGCCGCGCCGGCCGATGACGATGGCGTCGATGTTGGAATCCTCGGATTCGGCCAGGATCTCGCGGTAAGGATCGTCGCCGTAGCGCAGAACCTTGGTGCAGTCGATTCCGGCCGCCAGCGCGGTCGCCTCGATGCGGTTCAGATTGTCTTCGGCCGCGGCCTCGGCTTGCGCGACGATGTCGGGGCCCATGTCGTCCAGCTCGGGGCTGGAAATCACCGCGCTCATGATGGTCAGATGGGCGCCGCCCTTCTTGGCCATGGCGATGGCGACCCGCTCGGCACCGGCCGAAAATTCCGAGCCGTCGGACGCCACCATCACCTTCTCGAAGCGGCCGGTGGGGGAAAGCTGAGTGCTGGCTTGGCTCATTGTACCCTCCGTTCGCCGGTCACGCCGGCTGTGCCGCCGCTTCGCGCATGCCGCTCCACAAGGCCTTCAGGATGATGACGGCACCCAGGACCAAGGCGAATACCATGATCCAGAAACTGATGGTCTTCAACAGCGCCATGGTCGGCTCGCCGATGGCGTCGATCATGCCCAGCTGGGCCATATAGACCGGGATCACGAACAGCCGGCTGAACAGCACGGTGACCATGATCATGCCCATCACCAGCTTGATCATGTAGGGCCGGACATAGGTGGTGCCGATGGCGCCGACCTGGATGCCGAACAGCGAGCCGGCCAGGATGATCATCGCCAGGCGGACATCGACGAAGCCGCCCAGGGCGAACTTGACGGTGCCGCCCAGGCCCATGACGAAGGCGATCACCAGTTCGGTGGCCGAGGCGATCAGGCTGGGCACGCCCAGCACATACATCATCGACGGCACGCCGATGAAGCCGCCGACGGCGATGGTGGCCGCCAGCAAGCCGGTGGCGAAGCCCATGGGGATGGTGATCAGGAACGACACCTTGGCGTCGATGGACTTGAAATAGACCATGGTCCACGGGATGTGGATGGACTGCACCTTGCGGGCCAGCGGGCCGACGGTTTCCTCGGCCTTGGTGTTGCCCGAACGGTAGATGCGGATGGCGTCCTTCAGGACATAGGTGCCGACGATGGCCAGGGTGACGACGAACACCACGCTGACGTAAAGGTTCGAGCCGACATCGCCGAAGGACTGCTTGATGTTTTGCTGCAGCTGGGCGCCGACCAGCACGCCGGCCTCGGCCGAGCAGCCCATGATCAGGCCCAGCTTGACGTCGACCTGTCCGAACTTGGCGCGCTTATAGGCGCCGACCAGGGCCTTGGGGAATTTGTGGCACATGTTGCTGGCCACCGCGACGATGCCGGGCACGCCCATGCTCATCATCGCAGGCGTCAGCACGAAGGCGCCGCCCGAGCCGATGAAGCCCGACACCATGCCGCCGACGAAGCCGACCATGAACAGGCCGGCCATCCCCGCCAGGTCCAGGGCGATGAATTGGGTCATTTGCTCCATCGCTTGGGCTCCTTGCGGGTCTTGGCCTTCAGCCCCAGCATGTCCCAGAAGCCGCTGGTGAAGGCGCCGTGCACGAACGAAAACACGAAGGCGATGACGATCGGCACCACGAAGGCCCAGCCGCCGCCGGTGCTGGCCGCCAGCACCTCGGCCTCGAAGGAAAACAGCAGGATGTAAAGGGCCAGGCTGAGCGCCCCCAAGGCCAGGGTGCGCAGGGTCTGGGGCGTCAGCCGCGCGGTGATGGTCGACATGGCTGGCGCTCCGTCAGCTGATCATATCGACTTCGGAATCGGTCATGTGCCGGGGAACGACGGTGACCGGGATCCGAAGACGGTTGCAATGGCTGTTCAACAGGGCGGTGGCCGAGGGCGGCGGCCCGCCCATCGCCGAGGGGCGAACATCCAGCCCGACGATGACGTTGCAGATGCCGGGATCGGCATCGATCAGGGCGCAGACCTCTTGGGCCGGATCGCCTTCGCGCAGCAGAACCATCGGCGCCTGGCCGGTGCAGCCGGCGGCGTTTTCGGCCAGCTGGGCCAGGGCGGTGCCAAAATCGGTCTGGGCCTCGCCGCGGATGGCCTGGGCCGCCGACAGCCAGGCATATTCGCCCCGAGGCGGTTCGTAGACCCCCACCAGGGCCAGGCGGCTGCCGGTGGCGCGGGCGCGCCGGCAGGCATAGCGAAGCGGTGCGCGCATCCGGCTCAGACGGGACTCATCGACCACCAGCAAGATGGTCTTTCCCGGCGCTGATGCAGGCTGGCGCGCGCCTCCGTCACGGAGATCGGCGTCCATCCATGTCCTCCCTGGCGGCGCCGTTTGCCGGCGTCCGTTTAATTCACCAATGCTTATATTATCATTTTATTTACTTGCCAAATGGAATGTGTTCAGTTCCAGGCTGAAAACACCAATGGCAGCCACACCAGGGCGAACAGGGTGCTGAGTGCTACGGCAACGGCGGCGCGGTCGGGATGGATGCCCTGCAGCGTGGCGTGGACCACGGTGACGGCGGCCATGGGCACCAGGCTTTCGACGACCAGCACCTGATGGGCGACCGGCGGGAAAGCGTGCAGCCAGATCCGGTCCACGGCGACGAAGGCCAGGGCTGCGGCCGGCCAGACGGCGAACTTCCAGGCGAAGGCGAAGGCAAGGAAGCCCCAATCGACGCGGAAGCGGCGGATGCCGGCCAGGCCCAGCCCGACGATCATCATGCCGACGGCGGAAAAACCGCCGGCCAGCAGATCGACCGTCTGCGGCACGAAGGCCGGCAGGGTGATTGCGGCCAAATTCAGGGTGACGCCAAGCCAGCAGGCGTGCAGGCCGGGATATTTCGCCACCCGGATCAACGCCCCCATGACGCCTGATTCCTGGCGGGCGACCACGAAGAAGCCGACGGAATTCTCGTAGGCGGTGGCGCCGAACGACACCAGCACCACATAGGCCAGGCTGTCCGGCCCGATCAGGGCCAGGCAGGCGGGGATGCCGAAGAAGCCGGTATTGCCGGTGGCGGCGGTGAAGGCGGCGATGCGCTCGCGCCCGTCGCTCCACCGCCTTGCCGCCAAGGGCAGCGCCACCCAGGCCGCCAGGCAGGCCAGGGCGCACACCGCCAGCGGCAAGACGGCCATGGCCGCATCCAGCCGGGCGTTATAGAAGCCCTTGAACACCACCGCCGGCGACAGCACGAACAGGGCCAGCTTGCCGATCTCGCGGGCGTTGACCTCCAGGAAACGGCCCAGCATGAAGCCGATGGCCACCAGCAGATAAAGCGGGATCAGTTTCACCGCCAGCAGGGGCTCGGCGCCGGTCATCGGA
This sequence comes from Magnetospirillum sp. LM-5, assembly GCF_902729445.1. NCBI lineage: Bacteria > Pseudomonadati > Pseudomonadota > Alphaproteobacteria > Rhodospirillales > Rhodospirillaceae > Magnetospirillum > Magnetospirillum sp. LM-5. Next base: position 66,450 of record NZ_CACVCE010000001.1, read on the forward strand.
TCAGGATCGCCCGGAAGTCGTTGACGTTGGTCCGAGTCGGCCCGGTCACCACCAGGTCATTCAGGGCGGCGAAGAACCCATAGGCGTCGTTATCCTCCAACCGGGCGGCCGGATCCACGCCCAGGGTCCGCGCCCGGCTCAGGCTGTCGGGGGCGAGGATGGCGCCGGCATTGTCCTCGGACCCGTCGATGCCGTCGGTGTCGCAGGCAATGGCATGGATGTCCGGGGCGCCGTCCAGCGCCAGGGCCAGGGCCAAAAGAAACTCGGCATTGCGCCCGCCCCGGCCGGTGCCGCGCACGCTGACCGTGGTCTCGCCGCCCGACAGGATGGCCAGCGGCGCCGCCAAGGGCTGGCCGTTGCGGCGGGCCGACAGGGCGATGCCGGCCATGACCTTGGCCACCTCGCGCGCTTCGCCCTCGATGGAATCGCCCAGCACCAGGGTCCGAAAGCCCCGGCTTTCCGCCAGCCGGGCGGCGGCCAGCAGCGATTCCAAGGCCGTGGCGACGATGAAGGTCTCGGCCCGGGCCAGGCGCGGGTCACCGGGCTTTGGTGTCTCGTCGTGGGCATTCGCCAGGTGGCGGCGCACCGCGTCGGGGACGGCGATTTTCCACCGCTCGACGACGGCGCGAGCGTCGGCGAAGCTGGTCGGGTCGGCGATGCCCGGTCCCGAGGCGATGGTGCTGGGATCGTCGCCCGGCACGTCGGAAATGGCCAGGGTGACGAAGCGGGCGGGGAAGGCGGCGGCGGCCAGCCTGCCGCCCTTGATGGAAGACAGGTGCTTGCGCACGCAATTGATGTCGGCGATCGGCGCACCCGATCGCAGCAGGGCGGCGCCGACGGCTCGCTTGTCGGCCAGATCGATGCCGGGTGCCGGCAGGGCCAGCAGGGCCGAGCCGCCGCCCGAGGCCAGGAACAGCACCAGATCGTCGGCGGTCAGCCCGCCGACCATGTCGAAGATGAGGGCGGCGGCGGCCAAACCGTCGGCATCGGGCAGGGGGTGGCCGGCCTCGACCACGCGGATGCGCGAGCAGGCCGCACCGTGGCCGGTGCGGGTGACCACCAGGCCGGTCAGCGGGCCGGGCCAATGGGCCTCGACCACGTGCGCCATGCTGGCCGCCGCCTTGCCGGCGCCGATGACGATGGTGCGGCCCTTGGGCGGCGCCGGCAGAAAGGCCGCCAGCGATCGCGCCGGCAAGGCCGCCGCCACTGCTTGCGCGAACATCTCGCGCAGCAGGGCGGCCGGGCTCATGCCAGCCAGGCCTTGGCCCAGCCCAGGCTTTCGAGGGTGGTGCCCTGGGGGGTGTATTCGCAGCCGACCCAGCCGTCATAGCCCAGGCGGTCCAGGTGCCCCAGCAGCCAGGCGATATCGACCTCGCCGGTGCCGGGCTGGCTGCGGTGCGGCGGGCAGGCGATCTGGATATGGCCGATGCGTGCCAGGTATTTCTCGAGGGTGCGGGCCAGGTCGCCTTCGGACACTTGCTGGTGATAGACGTCGTACAACAGCTTCAGGTTGCCCAGGCCGACATCGTCCAGAATCTCGATGGCCTGACGGGTGCGCGACAGGTAATAGCCGGGATTCTCGTGGCTGTTCAGCGGCTCGACCAGGATGGTGATGCCGCGGTGGGCCGCCGCCTCGGCGGCATGGCTTAAGTTGGCGATCAGGGTCTCGCGCACCGAGCGGTGCCCGGTCGGCGGCGCGATACCCAGAAGGCAATTCAGCTGGCGCACGCCCCAGGCTTCGGCCAGGTCCAGCGCCTGGGTGACGCCTTGGCGGAACTCGTCCTCGCGGCCGGGCAGGCAGGCCAGCCCGCGTTCGGACTTGTCCCAGTCGCCGGCCGGAAGGTTGAACAGCACCATTTCCAGTCCGGTGGCATCCAGGCGCTCGCGGATGGCGGCGGCCGGCACGTCATAGGGAAAGCGGACCTCGACCGCCTTGAAGCCCGCCTGCGCGGCAAGGGCGAAACGGTCCAGGAAGGCCTGTTCCGTGAACAGCAGAGAAAGGTTGGCGGCAAGTCTGGGCATGAGCGGTGCAAATCAGCTAAGGTGTCGACCAGCAACGATGGTGCCTTGGAAGGAGCGCGTGGGCAATGGCTGTGTCGACCAAATCGGATCGCATCACCGGAATTCTCGCTCCCGTGCTGACCCCGTTCGACCGGACGCTGGCACCCGACCCCAAACGCTTCGTGGCATTCTGCCGGGTTCTGCGTCAGTTGGATATCGGCCTGGCCCCGTTTGGCACCACCAGCGAGGGCAACTCGCTGGAAGCCGGCGAGAAGCTGGCGCTGCTGGACGCGCTGGCCGCCGACGGCACCGACATGGGCCGCGTCATGCCCGGGACCGGCACCTGCTCGATCGTCGAGACGGCGCGGCTGTCGGCCCACGCGGTCAAGCTGGGCTGCGGCGGCGTGCTGATGCTGCCGCCCTTTTATTACAAAGGGGTGTCCGACGACGGCCTGTTCCGCGCCTTTTCCGAGGTGATCCAGCGGGTCGGCTCGAAGGCTTTGCGGGTCTATCTGTACCACTTCCCGCGCCAAAGCCAGGTGCCTTTGTCGCTGGCCCTGATCGAGCGCCTGCTGAAGGCCTATCCCGGCACCGTCGCCGGCATCAAGGACAGTTCGGGCGAGCTTGCCAACATGCAGGCGATGATCAAGTCCTTCCCCGGCTTCGACGTCTTCACCGGCACCGAGGCGGTGATGCTGGACGTGCTGAAGGCCGGCGGCGCCGGCTGCATTTCCGCCAATGCCAACGTCAACGGCGCGGCGATGGTCGAGCTGTTCAGAAACTGGCGCGAGCCGGGAGCGGCCGGCCTGCAAGAGGCGCTGACCGCCTTTCGCGTCGCCACCCAGGATTTTCCGCTGATCGCCGCCTTGAAGGCGCTGGTGGCTGGGGCCTGCGGTGACCAGACCTGGCGCCTGACCCGTCCGCCGCTGATGGACCTGTCGCTCGAGGCCGAGGACCAACTGGTCAAGCGGCTGGATAAGGCCGGGTTCAAAGTCTAAACTCGCGATCATCCGGAGAGGGGCTTCGTTCGTGCAGCGGTGGCGTTTTGGAATTCGGGCCAAGTTGCTGGTGGCGATCGGCACCGTCAGCGCCATGACCCTGCTGGCCGGCATCATCGCCTGGGCCGGCTATAACGAAATCGGCCGTCTGCTGGCGGCGGTGACCGGCGAAAACCTGCCGCGTGTGACCACCGCCTTGAAGTTGTCCGAAGCGACCGCCCGGCTGGCCGCCTCGGCGCCGTCGCTTGACGCCTCGCGAAGCCAGTTCCAGCGCCAAGGCGCCTTCATCGCCCTGCAGCAGCAGACCGAACGCCTGCGTGGATTGATCGAGACCCTCGAGGGATCGGGCGTCGATCGCGCCCAGCTCGAGGAATTGCGGGCGCTGATGACCGGCATCGGCGACAACATGACCAACCGCAATGCCATGGTCGAACATCGCCTGGTGCTGCAAAGCCGCAGCCTGGCCCTGGCGGCCGAGGTCGATCGCCTGAGCGTCGATCTGCACGCCAGGTTGCTGCACCGCACCCGCGACCCCATGGCCGAGCAGGTGGTGGCCGCCGCCGACCTGTTGCGGGCCGGCGCCAACGCGGCCAGCCTGGACAAGGTGGCCGACGCCCGCCGCGGCTATGAAGAGCAAGCTCGCCGGCTGGTGCTGCTGATGGATAGCGCGGGCGACACCGCCATGCGCGAACTGGGACGACGCACCGTCTCGTTCGGCAGCGGTCCGGACAACGTGTTCGAACTGAACGTGCGCCGCCTGATCGCCGAGACCCGCTTGGCCGCCGCCAACGAGGAAGGCCGCGATCTGGTCGCCCGCACCGCCTCGGCCATCGGCCGTCTGGTGGCCGCCGCCGAGGCCGAAGCCTCCGATAACAGCCGGCGCGCCCACCAGGCCCTGACCGAGGGGCGCCGCTTCATGGCGGTGATCGCCGTCATCACCGTGGTCGGCGCCTTGCTGTTCGTATGGCTGTACCTGGCCCGCAACATCGTCAACCGCTTGGCCTCGTTGGCCCAGGCGATGCACCGCATCTCGGAAGGCGACATCGCCACCAAGGTCGAAGCCGACGGCAATGACGAGATATCCGACATGGCCGGCGAATTGGCGATTTTCCGCGATGCACTGACCAAGCTGCGCGAATCCTCGGACGCCTTGAAGGAATCCGAGCGGCGCATGCGCACCATCCTCGACACCTCGCCGTTGGCGCTGGCCATCAGTCGGACGTCCGACAACACCATCTTGTACGTCAACCCGCGCTGGAGCGAGCTGTACGGCCCGCCGGCCGAGAAGGCGATCGGCATGACCACCGCCGAATTCTACGCCGACCCCGCCGACCGCGACCGCATCGTCGATCTGGTGTCGCGCCAGGGCTTCCTGGCCGATTACGAAAGCCGGATGAGGGGCGCCGACGGCGAGGATTTGTGGGCGATGATGTCGGCGGCGGCCATCATCATGGACGGCGAGCCGGCGGTGTGCGTCTCGACCACCGACATCACCAAGCGCAAGGAACAGGAACAGGCCCTGGCCGAGGCCAAGCAGACCGCCGAGGATGCCAGCCAGGCGAAAAGCCTGTTCCTCGCCACCATGAGCCACGAGATCAGGACGCCGATGAATGGCGTGCTGACCATGGCGCAGTTGCTCGAAGAAATGCCGCTGCCGCCGGAACAGCGCGAAATGGCCCGCATCATCCGCGATTCGGCCACCGCGTTGCTGACCATCATCAACGATATCCTGGACTTCTCGAAGATCGAGTCCGGCAAGCTGCAGCTGGAAAACGTCGATCTGTCCCTGGTGGACATCGTCGAAGGGGTGGCCGAGCTGCTGGCGCCGCGCGCCGTCGAGAAGGGCATCGGGCTGATTTCCTTCGTCGATCCCATGCTGCCCGGGCATCTGCGCGGCGATCCGGTGCGGTTGCGCCAGATCATCACCAACCTGGCCGGCAACGCCATCAAGTTCACCGATCGCGGCTGCGTCCGCCTGGGCGTCGAGATGGATCCCGGCCGGGCCGGTTTCGTGCGCTTCACCGTCAAGGATACCGGCATCGGGCTGGACGGCGAGCAGCAGGCCCGCCTGTTCGAGCCCTTCGCCCAGGCCGACGCCACCATCGCCCGACGCTATGGCGGCACCGGCCTGGGGCTGTCGATCTGCCGCCGTCTGGTGGCGATGATGGGCGGCGAGATCGGCGTCGACAGCAAGGTTGGCGAGGGTTCGGTGTTCTGGTTCAGCGTGCCCTTGGAGATCGTCGCCCCCGACGCCGAACCCGGCCCCGATTTGGCCGGGGTGGCGGTGCTGGTGCTGGCCGAGGGGCCGCTGGCCGCCGAGGCGATGCGCCAATATCTCGGCCATCTGGGCGCCCAGGTGGCGGTGGTGGCCTCGACCGACGGGGCGTTGGCGGCGGTGCGCGCCGCCGCCCTGGCCGGATGGAGCTATGACGTCGTGGTGATGGACGGGGCGCAGGACTTCAAGCTGCGCCTGTCGGTGGCCCGCGCCCTGCTGGCCGCCGCCGGTCCGCAGACCACGACCAAGGTGGTGATGGTCGCCGCCCACTCGGTCTATTCCTCGGCGTCCTCGAATGCCCGCGAGGCCGGGCTGTTCGCCGCCCTGCCCAAGCCGGTGCGTCGGCGCACCCTGTGGCGGACGGTGGCCGCCGCCGCCGGTCGCACCATGCTCGACGACATCGACGAGGATCGCGCCGTGCTGGCCTCGGCCTACCACCCGCCCAGCTTCGAGGAGGCGGCGGCGGCCGGCGCGCTGATCCTGGTGGCCGAGGACAATCCCACCAACCAGGTGGTGATCCGCCGCCTGATGGAGCGGCTGGGCTATGCCATCGACATCGTCGGCGACGGCCGCGAGGCGTGGGACCGCATGCAGATCCGCGATTACGGGCTGTTGCTGACCGACTGCCACATGCCCGAGATGGACGGCTATGCCCTGACCGAGCGGGTGCGGGCATGGGAAAAGGAAACCCTGAACCGTATGCCGATCGTGGCGTTGACCGCCGACGCCCTGGCCGGAACCGCCAAACGCTGCCACGACAGCGGCATGGACGCGTTCCTGGCCAAGCCGATCGACCTGGCGCAACTGGATGCCACCGTCCGCAAGTTGCTGCCGGCGGCGGCCGCCCTGCGCCGACGGGTGTCCACCGAGGCAAGCGCCGCGGGGGCGCCGCCGTCGCAGGCCCAGGTCGAGGAGGCGCGCCCGCCGGTTCTGGACCTGGCGCCGATGCGGGCGATTTTCGGCGGCGTCACCGACGACGCCAAGGAATTGCTGGCGTTGTTTGTCGAGAGCACCCGGCCGCTGGTCGTCGAGATCGACGAATCCTTGGGTCGCGCCGACATCGAAGCCGCGCGGGAGGCGGCCCATTCGGCCAAGGGGGCGGGGAATTCGGCGGGCTGCTTCCGCTTCGGGCGGCTGTGCGCCGAAATCGAAGCCGCCTGCGGGCGCGACGATGGCGAAGTGGCCGAGGCGCTGCTGCCGGCCCTGCAATCGGCCTTCGAGGAAGCCGCCGCGGCGATCGCGGCGCTTTAGTTGTCCGTGTAAAAGTCCTTCGCTTCGCTTGGTGTACTTTTACACGTTGATTCAACGTGCTCGCCTCATGGCGGGAAGACAAGCTAAGCCCGCGCGGAAAGCTTGCTTGAGCACGGGATTGCCCAACAAAATCGGGGAAAAGTACACCGAGGCCAAGCCGAGGGACTTTTTCACGGGGGATTTTAACCGGGGGCGGAAGGACGCCGTACGAACCCTCGGGACACCAAGCCCCTATTCGTCGTCGAAGCGGCCCGGATAGGGAAGCGGGGCCGGATCGTCGTCCTCGGGCTCGGCCACCGCCTTGGCCTTCAAGGCGCGGCGCAGAATCTTGCCAGTGGTGGTCTTGGGCAGGCTTTCCAGGAAGTGAACCTCACGGGGCGCCAGTGCGGTGCCCAATTCATGGCGGGCGAACGACAACAATTCCAGCCGCAGGGAATCGCCGGCCTCGAAGCCGGGATTGACCGAGATGAAGGCCACCGGAACTTCCCGCAGCAGCAAATCGGGCTTGCCGACCACGCCGGTTTCACCCACCGCCGGATGATTCATCAACGAGCATTCGATCTCGAACGGGCCGATGGTGTGAGCCGCCGACTTGATCATGTCGTCGATGCGGCCGATGAACCACACGCAGCCATTGGCCCCCAGCCGCACCTGATCGCCGGTCAGGTACCAGCCCTCGGCGAATGACGCCTCGGTGCGGGCCGGATCGTTCAGGTAGCCGGAAAACAGCGACGGCAGGGTGGCGCGAATGGCCAATTCTCCGACCGCTTCGGCCTCGGTCGAGAAGAGCAGCTTGCCGTCCTTGACGGTGGCGACCGCCGCCTGGACGCCCGGCAGCGGCCGGCCCATGCTGCCCGGTTCAGCGCAGCCGATGCGGTTGGCGATGGCGATGGCGCCGGTTTCGGTTTGCCACCAGGTGTCGAGAAACGGCACGCCCAGCGCCTTCTCGCCCCAGGCCACCGCCTCGCGGTTCAAGGGCTCGCCGACGCTGGCGGCGACGCGCAGCGAGTTCTGGCGATACGAGCGGGCCAGCGCGGCACCGAAGCGCATCATCATGCGGATGTTGGTGGGCGTGGTGTACCACACCGTCACCTTCTCGTCCTTCAAGATGCCGTACCAGCGCCTGGTATCGAACTCGGCCTCGTCGATCACCGACAGGCAGCCGGCCGCCAGCGGCGCGATGATGCCGTAGCACGAACAGGTCACCCAGCCCGGATCGGCGGTGCACCAATAGACGTCGTCGGGCGCGAGCTCGAACACCTGGCGGGCGCTGACCAAGAGCGACAGTACGGTGCGGTGCGAATGGACCACGCCCTTCGGCGTGCCGGTGGTGCCGCTGGTGAAATGCAAAAGGGCCGAATCGGTCTCGGTGGTGGCGACCGGTTCCATCGGCGCGACCTTGCCGATCAAGGCGGCGAAGTCGTGACAGCCGGCCGGACACTCGCCCGGCTCGCCGATGGTGATGACATGGGCCAGGTCCGGCAGTGCGGCGCGGATGGTGGTCATCTTGCGCTGATAAAGGCTGGCGGTGGTGATGACCACCCGGGCGCGCGACAATTCCAGGCGGGCCTTCAACGGGCCGGGGCCGAAGGCGGAAAACAGCGGGCAGAACACCGCGCCGGCCTTCCACGTCCCCAACGCCGCCAGGAAGAATTCCAGGCCGCGATCCAGCAGCACGGCGACCACCTCGCCCTTGGCGACGCCCAGGCTGTTCAGGGCGGCGCCGACACGGCCCGATTGCTCGGCCAACTCGCCATAGGACAATTGGCGCCGTTCGTAGCGTCGGCCCAGGCTGACCAGGGCAGGGCGGCCGGCATGGCCGTCGGCGACGTGGCGGTCGGCCGTTTCATAGGCGATGTTCAGGCCGCCTCCGGGCAAACCGGCCAGCAACGCGTGCGCCTTGCTCCAGTCAAAATCCGTGTCGCCGGCGGGGGCTCCCCGTCCGGATTTCGCCTTGGCCATTCATCCTCCCGCCCGGTCCAGCCGCCGGGTAGTGTCCTTCGCTGGTGGTCGAGCATTCTGCGTGCAGCAAGGCGCCAGCGCAATGATCTGAATCGCAAGCCAGAAATGCATCAAATCATGGCTTGGCGACGCGGGCGGCGATGTCGGGCTCCAGGGCGGTGCTGGCCGTGCCGGCCTTGCCCGTGGCCAGGGCTCCCAGCCGGCGCGCCTCGGCGGCGAAGCTGGCGCTTGGCACCGCGCCGCCCAGCACGCGGCCGCCCTCGAAGGTGAAGGTGCCGACATGGATGGCGGCCAGGGTCGGTTGACCGGCCCGCCACACCAGCACCGGCGCGCCGGAATCGCCATGAACCGCGTCGCAATCATGGGTCAGAAGCCCGGCCCCCATGCGGCCGGCCACCCTGCAGCCGATATGGGCGGCGGGGATGTGCGCCTTGTCCTGGCCGTAGCCGACGGCGACCAAGGAATCAACGGCTGCCGCCGTCTCGCCGATGGCGACCCAGCCGGCGATGTCGCCCAGCGGCTCGGCCAGGGTCAGCACCGCCCAATCATGGGCGGCCAGCGCCGGTGAATAAGGCTGGCCGAACTGCCAGCCCGGCGCAACGCTGGTGGCGACAACACGGGTGGCGCCCAGATAGGCGCCCCGGGCATATCCGGCGACCACATGCAGCGAGGTGGGCGGCATCGGCCTCAAGGTGCTTTTGTTCCACAGGCAATGGGCGGCGGTGACGGCCAGGGCCGGGCCGACCAGGATGGCGCTGCAATGGCCGCCCTTGCCGTTATTGAGCCGGGCCACCGCGCTCCACGGATATTGGTCGCGGGCGACCTCGATACGGTCGTCGGCGCCCTTGATGCCCTTCAGCCCCTGGGCGGCGGCGGGCAGGGCGGCCGCCAGCACCACCAGGGCGCCAAGGCGGGTCATCAGCATGCCAGCCTCGCCCGGATGGCGGCGGCGATGTCGGCGGCGGCGTTCAGGGGCGGATGGCTCCAGCGCTCCAGCCGGGTGCCGGCATTCAACGGTCGGGCCAGGCCCAGGGCGTATAATTGGGCGTGCAGGCGGGCATGCTTGGCCACTACCCAGCCGTCGGGGGCGAACAGATAGACCGGGGCCGGGCTGGCGCAGGCTTCGCAGGCCATGGACACCGAATCGCCCGTCACCACCAGGGCATCGGCCAACGCCAGGAAGCCGAAATAGGGATTGTCGCCGGCAGCCCCCCAGCGATGGATGAAACTGGGCTGGGGGATGGCGGCCAGCAGGGCCTGTTCGGATTCGGCGCCGGTGCGGCGGCTGGTGGTGACCAGCAGCGAGCCGCCGCCCGCCAGGTCGCCCGCCCGCCGGCCCAATTCGGCGGCCATGGCAGGGGTGAATGGGCGCCGCCGGGTGGCGCCGCCCACGATCACCGCCACCCACGGCCGGGGCAGGTGGGCGAAGCGGGGCGCCCACATCTCGGCCGCCTGGGCCAGTTTGGCTGGTGTCACCCGGTGCGGCGCCCCGGTGATCGGCAGCACGTAGCCGCCGGTAAGCCGGCACTCGTCATGGCCGGGTACGGCGATGATGTCGAACTCGGCCCGCCCGCCCGGGCCGGGATCCATGATCTGCACCAGCATCGCCCCCGAGCGGCGCTTGATCCAGCGGGCGACGGGCGCGGTGCGCCGCCCGGCGGCGATCACCACCCGCGGCCAGGGTGCGACCAGGGCTGCCGCCGAGCTGGCGGTAATGCCGGTCAGGCTGGCGCCGCGCAGCAGGTTGGGCAGCCCGCCCAGCCGGCCGTAACGGATGTCCTTGACCTCGAACGGCAGGCCCAGCGCCTCGGCGACGCCCAGGCACTGGCCGACATTGCCTGCGCGGTCGTCGGTCAGGACCCAGATCGGGGCAGTTTCGCTCACCCTATTTCCCCTTGAAGGCGGGGCGGCGCTTTTCGCGGAACGCGGCCATGCCCTCGGCGTAATCCTCGGTTGCCAGGAAATCGTAGCATTCATTCAGTTCGGCGTCGCTGATCGGCGTGGCATCGTCCAGGCGGGCCAGGAAGGCCTTGTGCCAGCGATTGGCCAGCGGCGCGCCGTTGGCAATGCGTTTTGCTGTGGCCTGGGCTTCGGCCTCGGCCTCGTCGTCGGCGACGACGCGGTTCAACAGTCCCTTGGCGAAGGCCTCGTCGGCGTCGAACACCCGGGCCTCCAGCAAGATCTCGGCGGCGACCGCCGGGCCGGCGATACGGCGGATGGCGGCGATCTCGGGATAGGCCATCACCACCGAAATCTTGTTGATCGGCACGCCGAACTTGCCGGACTTGGCGGAAATGCGCATGTCGCAGCAGCAGGCCAGTTCCAGCGCGCCGCCGACGCAGGGGCCGAAGATCAGGGCGATCACCGGCTTGGGGCAGGTCCTGACCGCGTCGAGTGCCCGGCGCATCACCACGTCGTATTCCTTGGCCTGGGCGGCATTGGCGCGCAGCGTTTCGAACTCCTCGATGTCGGCCCCCGGCGCGAAGGCCTTTTGTCCGACCCCGCGCACGATGATGGCGCCGACCGAGGAATCATCGGCCAGGCTCTCGAAGGCCTGGGCCAGGCCCTGCCACATCGGCAGGTTCAGCGCGTTCATGCGGTCCGGTCGGTTCAGCACCACCGTCGCGATGTTGCCTTCGCGGTTCACCAAGATAAGATCGGACATCAATGCGCTTCCTTGATTGTCGGCTTGCAGGAAAGCGCGATTGTGCCTATAGACCGCAAAGCCGACAACCCAGGCATAAGGTGTTCTTCCATGCAGACCGCTTCCCGCACGCCCGAACAGAAGCAGGCGGCCATCACCACCGCTCGCATCTTGTTGGAAATCAAGGCCGTCAACTTCCGTCCGGAAGAGCCTTACATCCTGACCTCGGGCTGGGCCAGCCCGGTCTATGTGGATTGCCGCAAGGTGATTTCCTTCCCGCGGGCGCGCGCCACCATCTGCAACCTGATGACCCAGGCGATCTTGCGCGATGCCGGCTACGAATCGACCGACGCCATCGCCGGCGGCGAGACGGCGGGCATTCCCTATGCCGCGTGGATTTCCCAGCAGATGGCTCTGCCGATGCTGTATGTCCGCAAGAAGCCCAAGGGCTTCGGTCGCAACGCCCAGATCGAGGGCGAGTTCGCCCCGGGCGCCCGCGTCGTGCTGGTCGAGGATCTGGCCTCGGACGGTGCCTCGAAGGTCAATTTCTGCAACGCCATCCGCGAAGCCGGCGGCGTGATCAAGCATTCGGCGGTGGTGTTCTTCTACGGGGTGTTCCCCGGCGCCCTGAAGTCGCTGAACGAAGCCGGCGTCAGCCTGTCCTACCTGGCCAATTGGTGGGACGTGCTGGAAGTGGCCGAGCAGGACAGCCTGTTCGACAAGAAGACCATCGAGGCGGTGCGCAGCTTCCTGCACGATCCGGTGCAATGGTCGAAGCTGCACGGCGGTCGCAGCGAATAGGAAAAAGGCGCCGGGGCGAACCCGGCGTCTTTTTCGTCAGGCCTACTGGCCCAGCTTCTTCTTTTCCATGTGGCGGCGGAAGGCCTCGCACTGGTCCTCGCGCTGGCTGCGCGGCGTGAACCACACCATGTCGAACGGCAATTGCTCGGTCTCATAAAGGTCGGCGTACATCGCCGGCAGGTTCTTGTCCGACTGCACTTCGATGAAGGCGATCGAGAAGACCTGATGACCGGCCGCGATGGTCGCCAGATGGGCCGGCACGCCGCGATCGAAGCGGGCATGGCCGGCGCCGGCGATCAGCACGGCGCTCTTGCGGGCGGCGATGCCTTCGACGATGGCGTGGGCCATCACCGAATCGCGGGCGCGCTGGATCTGCACCATCGCCGGCAACGACTTGTCGGGCAGCATGTCGCAATGGCTGGACTTGATCTCGCGCTCCATCCCCTGCTGGACCGCGGGCGGCAGCGGCTTGTCCAGGCCCAAATGGTGGGCGGTGGCGGCCGGGAAGGTGTTCTTGGTCAGTTGCCGAGTTTCATCCTTCGACAGGTTGGCGGTCAGGATCGGCAGGCCGGCCGACAAGGCGGCGTCGGCGATGGGGCGGTAAAGCGCCCAATCCGGCCAGCCGGTCTTTTCCCACTCGACGGCGGCGCCTAAGCCGGCATCGTCGCCGGGGCGGTCCTTGAGGTGGCGGGCCAAGGCCTCGCGCTGGCTGGAATCCAGCATCTCGAACGCCACCGCCGGCTTGCGGCCGGCGGCGATCAGATGACGCAAGATCCAGGCCTGCAAGGTGTGATGGTCGGGATTGTCGTGGGTCTCGCCCAGGATCACCACGTCGGCGGCCGCCGCGGTGCGCACCAGTTCGTCGATGGCGACGAAGGCCTTGGTCTGGGGGTCCCACACCTTGCCCGCCAGCGGATGGCCGGTTTCCAGCGTGCTGATGAAGGCCGGCGGCGATCCCGCCAGGGCAGGAGCCGACAGCAGCAGGGACAGGGCGACAAACAACGATCTAAGGTGCATGGCAGGGTTCCAGGATGACGGAATCCACTCCGCCGACATAATGCGACAGCGACCGGCACTCGCCCTTGACGCACAGACGATGGTCGGCGGCGAATTCCGACCGGGCCAGGATCAGCCGGGGCCGCGTTTCGGGCGGCATCGGCCAGCGGTACCAGCCCCGTTCCAGGCGGGCGAAGGCCGGCGGTTCCATGCCGGCGCCCGAGCCTTTAATGCGCGCTTCCAATCCGGTCAAGCCCGTCTTGCCTACGCGCCAGTCTTCCTGCCACTCGACCTTCTCGATCGTGTGGATCCAGCTTAAGGTGAAGCGGTCGTCGGGCAAGGCCACCTGGGCGGCCGGTCCGCCGGCCATCAGGGCCAGGCACAGGGCGATCATGGTTTCTTGCTTCTCCACCATTGCCAGCCGACGAACGCCGCCGAGACCGCGATGCCCAACTCGTCCGTCAGGGGCACGGCCAGGACCAGCAGGAAGGCCCCGAAGGTCGCCCAGATCCGTTCCGGCCAGTTCAGCTCGGTCATGAAATAGCCGATCGCCGCGCCACCCCACAAGGCAATGGCCAGGCACGCCTTGGACAGCACATAGGCCACCTGCCAGACGGTCGGGTCGCCCTGCAGCATCAAGGCCGGGTCATAGACGGTCATGAACGGGACGACATAGCCGGCCAGGGCGATGCGGCTGGCCAGCCAGCCGATTTCCATGTGGCCGGCCCGCGCGATCGAGCTGGCCGCCAGCGCCGCCAGCGCCACTGGCGGCGTCAGGTCGGCCATGATGCCGAAATAGAAGCAGAACATGTGCGACACGATCAGCGGCACGCCCAGTTTCAACAGGGCCGGCGCCGCGATCGAGGCGGTGATGATGTAATTGGGAATGGTCGGCAGCCCGGTGCCCAGGATGATGCAGGCGATCATCGTCAGCACCAGGGCGAAGAACAGGTTGCCGCCCGACCATTCGACGATGGCGGTGGCGAAGCTGGACGCGATGCCGGTCAGCGTGGTGACCCCGATCAGCACGCCGACCAGGGCGCAGGCCATGCCGACGCCGACGGCGTTCTTGGCGCCGTCGGCCAGGGCGCCGACCATGGTCTGGACGATCGAGCGCCCGCGCGCCAGCAGCGCGGAAGCGATCACCAGCACGCCGACCACGCTGGCGGCGACGGTTTCGTGCGGCAGCTTGGCCCGGGACAGGGCGACGGCGCCACCGGCCACCGCCAGCCAGAAGACGATGCGCAACAGGTTGGTCTTCATCGTCACCGTCAGGCCGTTGCCCAGGATCAGGACCAGGGTGCAGGCCAGGCCGATGACGCCGGCGAACAGCGGCGTATAGCCGGAAAACAGCAGCACCACCAAGGCGGCGACCGGCAGCAGCAGGTACCAGCCCTCGCGGATGGCCTTGACGGCGTCGGGGCATTCCGAACGGGGGATGCCCACCAGCTTGTGGCGGCCGGCTTCCAGATGGACCATCCAGAAGGCGCTGCCGTAATACAGCACCGCCGGGATGATGGCGGCGATGGCCACCTCGGAATAGGGGATGCCCAGGGTCTCGGCCATGATGAAGGCCACCGCCCCCATCACCGGCGGCATGATCTGGCCGCCCATGCTGGCGGTGGCCTCGACCGCGCCGGCGAAGGCCGGGCGATAGCCGAAGCGGACCATCAGCGGAATGGTGAACTGCCCGACCGTCAGCACGTTGGCGACGCCCGAGCCGTTGATGGTGCCCATCAGGCCGGAACTGATCACCGCCACCTTGGCCGGACCGCCCTTGGCCCAGCCGACCAGACCGATCGAGACGTCGTTGAACAGCCGGATCATGCCGGCATGTTCCAGGAAGCTGCCGAACAGGATGAACAAAAAGATGTAGGTGGCCGACACGAAGGTCGGCGTGCCGTAGATGCCCTCGGTGCCCAGGAACAATTGGTCGATCAATTGGTCGAAGCCGAAGCCGCGATGGGCCAGTGGCCCGGGCAGCCACGGCCCCAGCAGGGCATAGGGGATGAACACCCCGCACATGATCGGCAGCGACCAGCCCATGATGCGGCGCGAGCCTTCGAACACCAGGGCGATGACGATGGTGCCGACCAGCAGGTCGGTCTGACTGGGATCACCCGCCCGCTGGATCAGCTCGGCCTCGAACACCCAATGGTAAAGGCCCAACGCGAAGCCGCCCGCCCCCAGCAGCCAGTCGTACCACGGGATGCGCGCGCGGCTGTCGGCCTCGCGGGCGTTGAACAACAGGAAGGTCACCAGCAGCAGGAAGCCCACATGGATCGAGCGCACCGCCTGGGTCGGCAGCGGCGTGAAGGTGGCGGTCCAGATCTGGAAGGCGGAAAAGGCGACGCCGACCCAGAACACCGCCCGGGCGGCTTCCCCTTGCAGGAAGCCATGCGCCGAGGCGGGATTCTCTTTGTCGACGATCCGCTTGACGCTGGTATCGTCCATGGCGGGCGCCCTATTTCAGCACGCCCTTTTCTCGGTAGAACCGGGCCGCGCCCGGATGCAGCGGCACCGGAGCGGTGGCGGCGGCGGCATCGAGCTTGATGACCTTGGCGGCCACATGGGCGGCGGTCATCTGGTCCAGATTGTCGAACAGGGCCTTGGTCAGGTCATAGCCGGTCTGTTCCGAGACGTCGGAATGGGTGACCAGATAGTTCTGCACGGCGGCCGTCGGCACGTCGCCGGTCTGGCCGCCATAGGTGTTGGCCGGGATGGTGGCCGGCAGATAGGCGGCGTCGCCGATCTTGGCGATCACCTCGGGCGGGATCGGAACCACCACGATCGGCACCGAGTTGGACAGGTCGCGGATCGAGGCCACGCCCAGGCCGGCCGATTGCAAGGTGGCGTCGATCTGGCGGTTCTTCATCAGATCGACCGATTCGGCGAAGGCCAGGTACTCGACGCGGGCGAAGTCCTTGTAGCTCATGCCGGCGGCGGCGAACACCGCGCGGGCGTTCAGCTCGGTGCCCGATTTCGGTGCGCCGACCGAGATGCGCTTGCCCTTCAGGTCGGCCAGGCTCTTGATGCCGGAATCGGCCGCCGCGACGATCTGGATGTAGTTGGGATAGATGGCGGCGACGGCGCGCAGCTTGTCCAGCTTGGTCTTGAAGCCGACCTCTTCGTGGCCTTCCCAGGCCTGGGACAGGGAATCGCCCAGGGTGAAGCCGATTTCGCCGCGGCCTTGCTGCAACAGGTTCAGGTTCTCGACGCTGGCCTTGGTGGCCTGCACCGACGCCTTCACCCCCGGCACCTTGCCGTAGATGTTGGAAAGGGCGACGCCCAGCGGGTAATAGACGCCGCTGGTGCCGCCGGTCAGGACGTTGACGAATTGATCGGCCTTGGCGGGAAAGGTGGCCGCCAGCACGACGGCAGCCGCCAGCGCACGGCCGGCGAGGGACGTAATCCGGGACATGGGTTCCTCCGTGTCGAGATATTCGTTTTTTATCGTTGGAAACACGGTACCCCGAAGCCCGGGAAGCGGCAAGGGCGGGTCTGACCAGTTACGAGTCTGCCGCAGGGCGAAGCATCGACAAAATCGCCAATCCCATCAGCGCCGAGGCCAGCGAGCCGACGATCACGCCCAGCCGGGTGGCGGCGATGCCCTCGCCATTGGGGAAGGCCAGTCCCCCGATGAACAGGCTCATGGTGAAGCCGATGCCGGTCAGCACGGCGACGCCGTAAAGGCTGCGCCAGTCGGCGCCGTGGGGCATCGGCGCCAGGCCCGTCTTGATGGCCGCCCAACTGGCGGCGAACACGCCGGCCTGCTTGCCCACCAACAAGCCGGCACAGATGCCCAGGAACACCGGATCGGCCAGGATCGCCGCATCGATTCCGTCCAGGTCGATCCCGGCATTGGCCAAGGCAAAGATCGGCAGGATCAGGAAGGCGACCCACGGGTGCAGGCGATGTTCCAACTGGCTGTGGCCGTCCTTCAGGGGGATGGTCAGCCCCAGCACGACACCGGCGATGGTGGCGTGCAGCCCCGACGGCATCAGGCAGGCCCACAGAACCAGGCCAACCAGCAGATAGGGCCAGGTCCGGGTCGTTCCGGCCCGGTTCATGCCGATCAGGACCAGGGCGCAGGCGGCGGCCCCGGCCAGGGCGACCAGGTTCAGGCCGCCCGAATAGAACAGGGCGATCACCAGGATGGCGCCCAGGTCGTCGATGATGGCCAACGCGGTCAGGAACACCTTCAGCGCCACCGGGACCCGGCTGCCCAACAGCGCCAGCACGCCCAGCGAGAAGGCGATGTCGGTGGCGGTGGGGATGGCCCAGCCCCGCAAGGCGGCCGGGTCGTTCCAGGCGAGCGCCACATAGATCGCCGCCGGCACCGCCATGCCGCCCACCGCCGCCAGGGCGGGCAGGGCCAGCTGACCGGGCTGCGACAGCTCTCCGGCGGTGAATTCGCGCTTGATCTCCAGCGCCACCAGCAGGAAGAACACCGCCATCAGGCCGTCATTGATCCAATGCAGCGTCGAGAGCGGCCCCAGCCTGGCATCCAGCGCCCACTGGTAGGCTGCGCCCCAGGGCGAGTTGGCCAGGACCAGGGCCACCACCATCATCGCCACCAGCACCAGGCCGGACGCGGCCTCGAGGGCCAGGAAGCTTTGGATGGCCGACAATAGCGGACGGGCAGGATTGTTCATGGCGTCAATCTAGGGAACGTCCGGGAAAGCACCAGTCGGGATATCCCCCTATTGGTCCAGGCGCAAGGCCATGCGCACCAGTTCGGACAGGCTGCCGGCATTCATCTTTTCCATCACCCGGCCGCGATGAATTTCCACGGTGCGGACCGAAATGTTCAATTCGGCCGCCACCGCCTTGTTGGCCAGTCCCTGGACCACCAGGGCCATCACTTCGCGTTCGCGCGGCGTCAATTCGGCGGCCAGGGCGCGCAAATCGTCCAGCGCCCTGCGCTCGTTCAAGACGCGTTGGTTCTGATCGAGGGCGGCATCGACCGAGCGGGCCAGGACGTCCTCGTCGAACGGCTTCTCGATGAAGTCCGACGCGCCGTCCTTCAAGGCCTGAACCGCCATGGCGACGTCGGCATGGCCGGTGATGATGATCACCGGCAGGTCGATGCCGGCGCCCTTCAGGTGGCGCTGCAGATCCAGCCCGCTCATTCCCGGCATGCGGACGTCGGCGATCACGCAACCGGGCGCGCCTTGCTCGAACCCCGCCAGGAACGAGCCCGAGTCCGGGAAGGCCCGCGCCGACCGGCCCGAGGATTCCAGCAGCAGGACCAGGGATTCGCGGATGGCCTGATCGTCATCGACGACATAGACAAGGGGGGCTGGCGGCATGGTCAATCCTTCTCCGTCGGATCAAGGGGCAGGCGGAAGCGGAAGGATGTTCCCGTCGGCCCGGTTCGTTCCAGCCAAATAATGCCGCCATGGGCCTCGACAAGGGTACGGCAGATCGATAGGCCCAGCCCCATGCCGGTCGCCTTCGAGGTATTGAACGGCTCGAACAGCCGCTCGCCGATGTCGGGCGCGATGCCGGGGCCGCAATCGGCGACCTCGAAGACGATGGCGCCGTCCTCTGGTTCCGCCGACAGCGCCACCCACGGGTCGGCACTGTCGGCCTTGACCATGGCATCCAGGGCGTTGCGGATCAAGTTGACCAGCACCTGCTGGACCTGGACCCGATCGACCGGCAGGTCGGGGGCCGATTTGTCGGGATTGGCCGCCAGCCGGATGCCCAGCCGCTTGGCCTCGGGGGCGACCAGGGCAAGGGCGTCGGCGATCAGCCGGGCCGGCGGCACCATTTCGCGGGTCAACCGGTCCTGGCCGATGAACTGGCGCAGCGACTTGACGATGTCGCCGGCCCGCTGGGCCTCGTCGACGGCGCGCCCCATGGCGGCGCGGGCCTTGGTGCTGTCTTCGGGATTATTGTCCAGCAGCCGTTGGGCGGCCCGGGCGAAGGCCATGGCGGCCATCAGGGGCTGGTTCAGTTCGTGGGCCAGGGCGGCGGCCATCTCGCCGGCCAGCGACAGGCGCGAGATGTGGGCCAGTTCGACCTGGCGGGCCTGCAGGGCGGCGGCGGTGCGCCGGCCCTCGGCCACCGCCGCGCCCAGGGCCAGCGAGGCCAGGGCCAGGACCAGCATCAGCAATTGGAAGGCGGTGACCGTGGTCGATTCGTGACCGACCGACTGGATGGCGATGATCAGCGCCCCTTGGGTGGCCAGATTGGCCAGCACCGCGCCGTCCAGCCCGAAGCGCACCGAGGCCCAGATCATCGGCACGAACAGCAGATAGAACAGCCGGAATTCGTCGGCGGCGCGGATTCCGAACACCAGCCACACCATCAGAACGATGGTCAGGCCCTGCAGCGCGGCCTCGGCCGTTCGCCGGGGTGATGGCCAGCGCGGCACGAAGCGGTAGGCCACCAGCAAGAGCGGCGTCATCACCGCGATGCCGATCATGTCGCCGATCCAGAAGCGGGTGGTGGCGGCGGTGAAGCGGGCGGGGTCAAGCTGGCCGAACCAGACGAAGGTGCCGACGTAAAGCACCGCCACCGCCAGCGAGCCGACGGCGGCCCCGACATTGAGCAGCAGCACGTCGCGCAGGCGGTGGAGCGAGATGTCCAATCCCAGCGGGCGGCGCAGGATATGGACCAGCAGGCCATAGAACCCGGCGATCGTCGCCGCCGTCAGGACGGCCGGCAAGATGGTGGTGGTCGGGGTGCGGATGAGGAAATCGGCCAGCAGCGAGGCCAGGAACACCAACGGGGTCCAGCGGATTCCGCGGATCAGCAAAAAGGCCATCGCCAATCCCGCCGGCGGGTTCCACGGCGTGATGGACAGGTGGGAAATCGAATGGATGAAGCTGATCTGGTCAAGGAACACATAGGCGGCCAGGAAGATCGCCGGTTCCAGGACGCGCCTGAGGCTCATCGCTCGCCCTTGAAGGTCGACAGCAATTGCGCCAGTTCGACCGCCGTCTTGACCGCCATCTTCTCGAAGACGTGGGCGCGGTGGACCTCGACGGTGCGCATGGTGATGCCCAAATCGTCGGCGATGACCTTGTTCATCTTGCCGGCCAGCACCAGTTCCATGACCTGCTTCTCGCGGGCGGTCAGGCTGGCCAGGCGGCTGGCGATGCCGGCGCTGCCGACTTCCTGTTGGCGCCGCCGGGCCGCCCAGGCCAGCGCCTCGACGACGCGATCGACCAGTTCGTTGTCGTTGAACGGCTTCTCGACGAAATCCAACGCCCCCTTCTTCAGGGCCGACACCGCCATCGGTACGTCGCCGTGGCCGGTCAGGAAGATCACCGGCAGGATCGAGCTGGCGTCCTTCAGCTTGTCGAACAGGTCCAGCCCGCTCATGCCGCCCATGCGGATGTCCAACAGCAGGCAGCCGACCAGGTCGGGGCGCCAGGCGGCCAGGAACTCCTCGGCCGATCCGAAGCCGATGGCCTCCAGCCCGCGCGATTGCAGCAGCCAGGACAGGGCGTCGCGAATGGCTTCGTCGTCATCGACGATGAACACGGTCTCGGCGGTCATGCCGCCCTCGTCGGCAGCGAGAAGCAGAACACGCTGCCGCCCGACGGATTGGGCTCGAACCACAATCGTCCGCGATGGAACTCGATGATCGAGCGGCAGATGTTGAGCCCCATTCCCATGCCCTCGTCCTTGGTGGTGAAAAACGGCTGGAACAAGCTGTCGGCGGCGTCGGCGGCGATGCCCGGCCCATGGTCGGCCACCTTGACCACCGCGTGATCATCCGCCGCCTCGACGGTGATGACAAGGGGGGCGCCGGAATGGTCGGCGTGGCTCATCGCCTCGATCCCATTCCGGACCAGGTTCAGCATCACCTGTTCCAGCAAGATGCGGTCGGCCTCGACCTGCGGGTCGGCGCCGGCCAGGGCGACCTGGATGGGGATGCCGCGCTGTCGGGCGTCGAACTCGATGAAGCCGACCGAATCCTCGATCACCTGATTGAGCGCGCAGGCGTTCAGCCGGGGCTCGGACTTTCGGACGAAATCGTGGACGCGGCGGATGATCTGGCCGGCCCGCTGGGCCTGCTGGCCGACCTTGGCGAGCGCCGGGCGCAGGTCTTCGCGCTCGAAGCGCGGGCTGTCCAGTCGGTTCAGGCAGCCGGCGGTGTAGCTGGCGATGGCCGACAGCGGCTGGTTCAATTCGTGCGCCAGCGTCGAGGCCATCTCGCCCATGGTGATCAGTCGGGCGGTGCGCTGCAATTGCTCTTGCTGCTGTCGGGCCATTTCCTGGGCGCGCTTTCGTTCGGTGACGTCCAGGACCGAGGCCATCCAGCCGGTCTGGCGCCCATCGGCGCCGATCAACGGCGCTTCATAGACCAGGGCCCAGAACGGCTCGCCATTCTTGCGGCGGAACTGGATCTCGAAGCCGTCGGGGGGGGCGTCGCCGGCCATGACCCGGCGGTGCATCTCCATGGTCTGGTCGAATTCCTCGGGCAGCCAATAGGGCATCGGCGGCGCGGTGCCGACCAACTCGGCGGCGCTCCAGCCGACCATCTGGCAGAAGGCCGGATTGACATAGGTGATGCGGCCGTCCAAATCGCGGGCCCGCATGCCGACCGTCAGCGAATCCTCCATGGCCTTTCTGAAGGCGTGCTCGGCCAGCAGTGCCTGTTCGGCCGCCTGGCGCCGCTGCACGCTGCGACGCAGTAGCCACAGGCTGAAGGCCGCCACCACCGCCAGGGTGAAGATCGCCGCCGCCAGGATGTTGCGCACCAGGTTGGTGGCGCTGCGATAGACGGTGGCGACCACCGCGACGCCTTGTCCCGGCGGGTTCAGCCCGACCTGATGGGACGGGCCGGGCTGGAACAGATCGACGCCGGTCTTGGTGCCCAGCACCGCGCCGCCGGCATCGACCAACTCGACCTTGTATTTCTCGGCGACCCACCATGGCACCAGATGGGTCAGCAGGCCCTCGGTGGCGAAGATGCCGACGATCGTGCCTGCGAACTGGCGATGGCGATAGACCGGCACATGCACCTCGAACACCGGCCCGCGCCCCGGCGCGATGAAGGACCCGGTCCAGGCGGCGCGGCCGACCGAGCGGGCCAGCGAGAAGGCGGTCCACCACGGCGCCGTCTCGTCGGGCGGATAGCCGTAAGGGTCGCCCTCGGCCGGCGGCATCGCCAGGATCGCGCGGCCGGATT
Source organism: Magnetospirillum sp. LM-5 (assembly GCF_902729445.1). Lineage (NCBI taxonomy): Bacteria > Pseudomonadati > Pseudomonadota > Alphaproteobacteria > Rhodospirillales > Rhodospirillaceae > Magnetospirillum > Magnetospirillum sp. LM-5. The sequence goes on from NZ_CACVCE010000001.1 coordinate 88,529, forward strand.
CGTCGCGCAGCAAGATGCGGTCGATTTCCTTGTTGTTGGCGACCAGGGCGCGGGCGCTGACCGCGAACCCGTCGGGCGACAACGTGCCGCGCTCGAGGTCGGTGGCCATCTGGGCCAGCTTTTCCTCGGCCGAGGTCAGGTGGAAATGGATGTTCTGCTCGACCCACAAGATGTCCTTGATCAGGGTCAGCCGTTCCTCTTCCAGTTCGGTGCGCTGCAACACCCACAGCAGCACGCCTAGCAGCATGACCACCAGGGCCATCGCCGCGATCGGCATGGTCTGCAGAAAAGTCCGGCCAATCAAGGGGTTGCGCGCGTTCATCCGGAATCAAGGCCCGTGTTCGGATATCCACAATAGCTCAAGCGGCGAAACTTAAGAACAATCGGCGGCGATAATCAGTCCAATTCAGTCCCGGGAGGACGTGCCCCATGAATTTTCGTACCCTTCTTTGCTGCGCGGTCGCAGGCGTGATCGCCGCCGGCTCGGCCATGGCCCAGCAGGCCCAGCCCATCGTCATCAAGTTCAGCCACGTCGTCGCGGTCGACACGCCCAAGGGCAAGGCTGCCGAGATGTTCAAGAAGCTGGCCGAGGAACGCACCAAGGGCAAGGTCAAGGTCGAGGTCTTCCCGAACAGCCAGCTCTATAAGGACAAGGAAGAGATGGAGGCCCTGCAGCTGGGCGCCGTCCAGATGCTGGCCCCGTCGCTCGCCAAGTTCGGCCCGCTGGGCGTCAAGGAATTCGAGGTGTTCGACCTGCCCTATATCTTCCCGTCGAAGGAAGTGCTGCGCGCGGTCACCGAAGGCCCGGTCGGCCAGGGTCTTTTGCGCAAGCTCGAGACCAAGGGCATCCTGGGTCTGGCCTATTGGGACAACGGCTTCAAGATCATGAGCGCCAACAAGCCGATCCATAAGCCCGAGGATCTGAAGGGCCAGAAGATGCGCATCCAGTCGTCGAAGGTGCTGGATGCCGAAATGCGCGCCCTGCAGGCGCTGCCGCAATCCATGGCCTTCTCGGAAGTCTATCAGGCGCTGCAGACCGGCGTCGTCGATGGCACCGAGAACCCGCCCAGCAACATGTTCACCCAGAAGATGCACGAAGTGCAAAAGCACGCGACCGTCACCAATCACGGCTATCTGGGCTATGCGGTGATCGTCAACAAGAAGTTCTGGGAAGGCCTGCCGACCGACATCCGCGCGGTTCTGGAAGGGGCCATGAACGAATCGACCCGCTTCGCCAACGCCATCGCGCTGCAGGAAAACGAGGACGCGCTGGCCGCCATGAAGGCTTCGGGCAAGACCGACTTCTACACCCCCACCGCCGACGAAGTCACCGCCTGGCGCAAGGCCCTGCTGCCGGTCCACAAGGACATGGAAAGCCGCGTCGGCAAGGAAACCATCGAGGCGGTCTACAAGGAAGCCGCCAAGCTGGGCTTCAAGAACTGATTTGACGTGACAAAAGGGGGCGCCCACCGAGGCGCCCCCGCCTTATCCACCGGAGCTTCCATGCTGAAAGTCCTCGACCACCTCGAGGAAGGCTTCATTGCTTTCCTCATGGCCGCGGCGACGACCATCATTTTCGTCGCGGTCATGCACCGATACGCCTCGGGCGTGTCGTTCCTGTACGATTATGTCGGCCATCTGGATTTTTCCTGGGCCCAGGAATTGTGCATCATCATGTTCGTGTGGATGGCCAAGTTCGGCGCCGCTTACGGCGTGCGCACCGGCATCCATGTCGGCGTGGACGTGGTGATCAATCGGCTGGAAGCCAAGAATCGCGGCCGCTTCATCGTGTTCGGCCTTTTGTCGGGCGCCTTGTTCACCGGCACCATCGCCCTGATGGGCGGCCATTTCGTGTGGGAAAACGGCGCCCATTACGGCATCACCCACGCTTTGGGCATCGTCAATCCCGACCTGTACGAAGGCCCGACCACGCCGGATCTGGAATGGCAGACCTGGGTGGTCTATTCGGCCATCCCGCTGGGCTCGTCGCTGATGTGCTTCCGCTTCCTGCAGGTCTGCTGGGCCTTTCTGCGCACCGGCGAGCTGCCGCACCACGACCACGGCCATGTCGAGGGTCTGGAGGAAGACAGCGCCGATCCGCAGCGCGCCGCCCAGGACATCAACTGGTTCGAAATGGATGACGGGTTGCATCCCAAGGACATCGCCCACCACGAGGGCCAAGAGAACAAGGAGAAGGGCCAATGAACGCCGCCATCATCTTCGGGCTGCTGATGGCCCTGATGCTGACCGGCATGCCCATCTCGATCTCGCTGGGCCTGACCGTTCTGACCTTCCTGTTCACCATGACCCAGGTGCCGATCGAATCGGTGGCCCTGAAGCTGTTCACCGGCATCGAGAAGTTCGAGATCATGGCGATCCCGTTCTTCATCCTGGCCGGTAACTTCCTGACCCATGGCGGCGTGGCGCGTCGCATGATCAACTTCGCCACGGCGATGGTCGGTCACTGGCATGGCGGCCTGGCCTTGGCCGGCGTCATGGCCTGCGCCCTGTTCGCCGCCGTGTCGGGCTCGTCGCCGGCCACCGTGGTCGCCATCGGCTCGATCATCCTGCCGGCCATGGTCAAGCAGGGCTTCCCGAAAAGCTTCGGTGCCGGCGTCATCACCACGTCGGGCGCGCTGGGCATCCTGATCCCGCCGTCGCTGGTGATGGTGATGTACGCGGTCGCCACCAACACCTCGGTCGGCGCGCTGTTCATGGCCGGCGTCATTCCCGGTCTGGTGCTGGCCTTCCTGCTGGGTTTGACCACCTGGTGGATCGCCCGCAAGAACAATTATCCGCGCCTGCCCAAGGCCGACTTCAAGCAGCGTCTGGGGACGCTGAAGGAAGCCATCTGGGGCCTGATGCTGATCGTCATCGTCATCGGCGGCATCTATACCGGCGTGTTCACGCCGACCGAAGCGGCGGCGATGAGCGCGGTCTATGCCTTCATCATCGCGGTGTTCGTCTATAAGGACATGCCGCTGAAGGGCGTGCCGAAGATCCTGCTGTCGTCGGCGTCGATGTCGGCGATGCTTTTGTACATCATCACCAACGCCGTGCTGTTTTCCTTCGTGCTGGCCAACGAGAACATCCCGCAGGCCATCGCCGATTGGATCGTCGGCATGGATCTGGGCATCATCGCCTTCCTGCTGGTGGTCAACGTCTTGCTGCTGGCCGCCGGCAACTTCATGGAACCCAGCTCGATCGTGCTGATCATGGCCCCGATCCTGTTCCCGGTGGCCATGAAGCTGGGCATCGACCCGGTCCATTTCGGCATCCTGATCGTCGTCAACATGGAAGTCGGCATGTGCCACCCGCCGGTGGGCCTGAACCTCTATGTCGCTTCCGGCATCACCAAGATGGGCATTTCCGAGCTGACGGTGGCGGTGCTGCCGTGGCTGTTGACCATGCTGGGCTTCCTGATCGTGGTGACCTATTGGCCGCCGCTGACCATCTGGCTGCCGAAGATATTGGGTGTCATGTAAGGAATTTGACCCTCACAAAACTGGGCCGATCCGTTAGGATCGGCCCATCTTCTTTTCCTGGGAGACGCCATGACCTGCCAATCGATCATCTCGGCCCCACCGGCGACCTTGGCCAAGACCGACACGGTGACCCAAGCCCTGGGGGTGCTGCTGACCCATCGGGTGCCCATGCTTCCGGTGGTGGATGCCAAGGGCCACTATGTCGGGGTGTTCGGCCTGAAGGAGGTGGTGGCCCTGGTGCTGCCCAAGGCCGCCCGGTTGGGCGAGGACCTGGGCGATCTGGGCTTCCTGTCCGATGGGCTGGCCGACCTGAGGAATCGTCTGGCGACGCAAGGCAAGGAACCGGTCGGCAAGCATGTGGCTGCGCACCGCAGCGTCGCGCCCGAGACTCAATTGGTCGAAGCCCTGCTGTTGTTGTATCGCGGCGATTCCTTCCTGCCGGTGGTCGATGGTTCCGGCGTCCTGGTGGGGGTGGTGACCGCCGCCGACGCCCTGACCCGCATGGCGGAGGCCTAAGCGATGCACGGTGAAACGCATGCCTGGGTGCCGCAGGTGATCTTCGGCCTGGACGCCATGTGGGTGGCCACGTTGGTTCTGGTCGCCACCTACGCGGTGATCATCAGTGAGAAGATCAATCGCGCCGTCGTCGCCCTGATCGGGGCCGGCGCCATGATCCTGGTCGGCATCTTGAACCAAGCCGCCGCCATCGGCGGCATCGATTTCAACACCATCGCCCTGCTGGTCGGCATGATGATCGTCGTTGCCATCACCCGGCGCTGCGGGGTGTTCCAGTATGTCGCCATCTGGGCGGCCAAGAAGGCCAAGGCCGACCCGGCCGGCATCTTGTTCCTGCTGCAGATCGTGACGGCAATCTTCTCGGCGCTCCTGGACAACGTGACCACCGTGCTTTTGGTGGTGCCGGTGACCCTGGTGATCACCGAGGAACTGAAGCTGAAGCCGTGGCCGTTTCTGGTGGCGCTGATCTTCGCCTCGAACATCGGCGGTACCTCGACCCTGATCGGCGATCCGCCCAACATCCTGATCGGTTCGGCCACCGGCCTGACCTTCAACCAGTTCGTCTTCAACCTGGCGCCGGTGATCATCGTCATCCAACTGCTCACCGCCTTGCTGTTCCATGTGATGTGGGGCCGCAAGCTGCACGCCTCGGCCGAGAACCGCGCCCACGTCATGGGCTTCTCGGAGATCGAGGCCATCACCGATTTCCGCCTGCTCAAGCAGTCGATGGCGGTGCTGGCGGGGATCATCGGCGGCTTCATCGGCGCCCATGCCCTGGGTCTGGAGCCCGGCACCATCGCCCTGTTCGGCGCTGCCGTGCTGATGCTGCTTTACTGCCTGGGCCGCGACGCCGAAAGCCAGTCGCACGAGGTGCACCACATCTTCGGCGAGGTCGAGTGGATCACCATCTTCTTCTTCATCGGCCTGTTCGTGGTGGTGCACGGCGTCGAGCGGGCCGGCGTGCTGGCCATGCTTGCCGAGAAGCTGGTCGGCCTGACCGGCGGCGACATGCGGGTGACGGCGATCGCCATCTTGTGGGCGTCGGCGATCCTGTCGGCGGTGGTCGACAACATCCCGTTCGTCGCCACCATGATCCCGCTGATCAAGAGCATGGCGCCGACCTTCGGTGGCCCGGAAGCGCTTGAGCCCCTGTGGTGGTCGCTGTCCTTGGGCGCCTGCCTGGGCGGCAACGGCACCCTGGTCGGCGCGTCGGCCAACCTGACGGTGGCCGGACTGGCCGAGCGGGCCGGCCATCCGATCCGCTTCGTCCCGTTCATGAAGGTGGCGTTCGGCCTGATGCTGCTGTCGATCGCCATCGCCAACGTCTATCTGCTGATCAGGTACGTTTGATGCTGCCCTGAAATCGCCTTGTTCCCGGGACCTTTCCGCCATCATCGGCGTCTAAGGTCCCGGGCATGGCGAGGTTCGCGCCGCTTCGCCGGGGATCACCCCCGCACCAGGCGCCAGGACAAGGACATCATGTCGAGCAAGAGTGTCGAACCCGTCAAGCCCGCCACCACCGAAGCCCAGCCCGAGGTCAAGGCCGAGACCGCCGAGCAATCCCGTCGCCGCCGCGCCGGCATCGCCTGCTTTCTGTGACGGTCTAAACGCTCAGGCCTGCGGCTGGCTGTGCCACCAGATGCGGGCCTCGGCGCACAAGCCATCCTTGAAGGTGGCGACAAGCATGCCGTCCAGGACCATCCGGGGCAGGGGATCGCCGGGCTGGCGCGACACCAAATTGGTGCCGGTGGACTTGGCCCAGATCTGGAACAGGTCTTCCGACGCCACCTGATAGGTGGTGTGCCAATGGGCGATCCCCGCACCCAGGATTTCGAAGGTGACCTGCACGTCTTCCTGCAACTGCACCCGCTTCCAATATTCCATCAGCTGGGCGCTGCCCTGCTGAACCTGGAAGGGGGTGTTGTGGTAGCGTCCGTCGGGATGGAACAGGGCGGCGAACAGGGCCGGGTCGCGGGCTTCCCAGGCGGCCTTGTAGCCTTGCATGAAGCGTTCGATGTCCATCCCCAACCTCTCCTTGGTCAATTCATCCGTTCGCGGGCCTTGGCCTCGCATTGCAGCATCCAGGCCAGCCTTTCGGCGCGATAGCGCTGGGCGGCCGCCTGGTCGCGTTCCTCTTGTTCGGCGCCGCCGCGCGACAGCCGATTCAAGTGGGCGTCCAGCGCCGAACGTTCCTTTTCCTGGGCTTCCTTGGCCAGATCCAATTTGGCCGGCAGCGCCAGCAGGCGGTCGCGCTCGGCGGCCAGCAGACGCTGTTGGGCCTGCCAGAAATCGCCGCCGTGAACCAGGGCGGCGACATGGGCGGTCCCCAGCGGCTGGCAATTCTTGTCGACGGCGATTTCGTCGGGGACGCTGGCGGCCCACACCAATACCGCCGCCAGGCCGCCAAGGCCGATGAACAGGACCGAGCGAGGAGACAGGGGCATCGGATCACTTCCCTGGGAAGACCTGCCCCAGTCTACTCCGGACCCCAGAAAACGGAAACGCCGCTTTGTTAGAAGCGGCGTTTCCCTGCGGGGGGGATGGGGATGGGCGGGAAGGTCCCCCCCGACAGTGTCTGTTGCCTTGGGGCTGGAGTTCTTCATCCCCTCGGCAATTCCTAGACTAGCCCTGTGCGCAGATAAATGAAACAGGAAAATCAACCGATCAATTGTAGTAAAATGTTATCTCCATTATGTAATTTCTTTGAAGAAAATCTCGGTAAAATTTTATGCAATTGCCACCCGTCCAGGGATTCCGCAGGCTCCGTGCCGCCATGGCCGGGTGCCTCCGATGGTGGAATGGAGGCGCGCCCAAAAAGCCGCAAGGGGGGTGCGGTCAATCATGTGACAAGGTTCCTGTCCCATCGTCGATATTGTGGATTCGGCTGGCGACAGGCACCATGGGGCAGACTTAAGGGAGGGGCGACATGACGATCAGCCGTTGGGGCCTGGCCTTCGCGATGGCGCTGGCGGTGCTGGGCGGGGCGGCGCAGGCCGAGGACCGTCCCGACAGCCAGGCATCGCGCGTCGAATTCGCGCAATCGCCGCTGCGGGTGGTCACCGCGTCGGGGCGCGCCCACGCCTTCACCGTTGAACTGGCCGAGACGCCCGATCAACTGACGCAAGGGCTGATGTTTCGCACCCACATGAAGGCCGATGCCGGCATGCTGTTCAATTTCGGCCGGCCGCGGCCGGTGTCGATGTGGATGAAGAATACCTTGATTGCGCTGGACATGGTGTTCATCGACCAGACCGGGCGGGTGGTCGGCATCCATGCCGGCGCGGTACCGCATTCCGAGGCGGTGATCAGTTCGCCTTCGCCGGTGCTGTCGGTGCTGGAATTGAATGCCGGCAACGCGGCGCGGCTGGGCCTGAAAGCCGGCGACCGGGTCGAGCATCCATGGTTCAAGCATTGACCTTGACCGGGTGTCCGTCTAGAACTCCCGGGGCGTCGGGGTGTAGCTCAGCCTGGTAGAGCGCCAGCTTTGGGAGCTGGATGCCGGAGGTTCGAATCCTCTCGCCCCGACCAAGAAACGACCACACGCGGCCCAAAGCGCCGCCCCTGGATATGGAGAGTGCCGATGCCGGTTCGCATCTACCGCCCCGCCAAGACCGCCATGCAATCGGGCAAGGGCAACGCCAAGGCGTGGGTGCTGGAGTTCGAGCCCGCCGCTCCGAAGCAGGCCGATCCGTTGATGGGCTGGCTGGGTTCGGATGACACCACCCAGCAGGTCCGGCTGAAGTTCGCCACCCAGGAAGACGCGGTGGCCTATGCCAAGCGCAAGGGCCTGGAATTCGAGGTTCAGGCCGAAGCGGTCAAGAAGCCGTGCGCGCCGAAGAACTACGCCGACAATTTCCGCTTCGACAAGCTGGAATTCGGCCGCTTCTAAGCGGTCGGGCCAGCGGGCGCCCTTAGCTCAGTTGGATAGAGCACCCGCCTTCTAAGCGGGTGGTCGCTGGTTCGAATCCAGCAGGGCGCGCCAGCCCTTGATTTTGCCCCCCATGGGGCCATATTTGCGGCGGGCAGCCAGGGAGAAGGGCAACATGGACCGCAAGGCCATCGACGATATCGTCTGCCATTCCAAGGGCTGCGACGACGTCAAGATCGCTGCCTGCCGGGCGTCTTCGGGCGCCGTCAAGGAACTGGCCTATTGCCAGATCGACCGCTGTTTCTACGTCACCGTCGATGGCCGCGAACGGGTCCGCAGCGATGTCCCCGAGACCGCCTATCGCTTCTTCGAGGCGCAGGATTAGGGCCGGTCACTCGGGCCGGGTGAAGGTCCACAAATAACAGGGCAAATTGAAGTAGGCGACGATGTCGGGCGGCTGGACCACCAGCCCGGCCGCGGCGGCCAGGTCGCGAATGGTCTCGGCGCTGCGGCAATAACGCCGCGTGCCGCCGATGGTTTGGCGGACCGACTTCGCCCCGGCCGCCGGGAAATCGATCAGCATCAGCCGCCCGCCCGGCACCAGTGCATCGCGCGCCGCCGTCAGCATCGGGGCGAGATCGGGGAAATAATAGGCGCAGCCCAGGATGGCGATGCCGCCGGCCTGGCCCGGCATGTCGTTCAGGGCGGCGATCAGGTCAGCCTCGATCACCGTGTCGTACAGGCCGCTTTCGCGGCAGCGGGCGACCATGTCGGGTGACAGGTCGATGCCGATCAAGCGCTTGGCCAGCGGCCGCAGGTGATGTCCGGCCAGGCCGGTGCCGCAGCCGGCATCGATGATGGTCTGGCCGGCCTGTCCGCCCAGCCCGCGGGTCAGGTGGGGGGCGATGCCATCGACCGAGTTTCTGTGGACGGAATCGTCGTCATAGGCGATGGCCTTGTCCGAATATTCGGCGACGATCGCGTCGGCTGGCGGTGGGGCCTCGGACAGCGGCCCCAGGCAATGGGCGAAGCGATCGACAGCCTCGGTGCCGTGTTCGGTGCCCAGCAGGATCCGGGACCAGGCGCCGAAAAAGTCATAGCGTTGCGGGTGCTCGGCCAAGGCGGCGACCAGGGCGTCAAGATCGGCGGCCGACGGGAAGTTTTGCCGCCATACGTCGTATAATTGCGGCCAATGGACCTGCGGGACCAGATGGATCAGCAGCGCCATGAAAAATGCGTTGGACTCGAGGCCCAGGCGATCCTTGCCGACGGCCCGCAGGCAGGCCGACAGTGCCGGCTCGGCTTGGCCCCGGCTGGCCAGCGATTGCGCGGCCAGCAGCGGGAAGATCGCCAGGTTCGGCCACTGGCCGTCGCATCGCACCGCCAGGTCGGTGGCTTCCTGGTGCCTACCGTCGCGGATCAAGGCGTTGATGATGCCGACCGCGTCGGCTGGGGCAATGTCGGACATGGGCGGGCGAAAATCCTGAGCGAAATTGGCGAGACTCTATCCGCCGACCGGAACCGCTGTCCATGTCAACGGCCGGGTGGTGCGGGTGAAGCCCTTCTTGAAGGCGGCGATCGAGCGCAGCTTGGCATCGAAGGACGGATCGACGTGCAAGGCGCCCAGGAAGAAGCGCCGCTGGCCGGCTTGTGCCGCATCGATCATCGCGTTGGCAAGGGGCGCATGCGACAGGGGCGCGTTGCCCCGGCGAAGCGACAGGCCGCTTTCGTAATAGCTGGTGGCGCCATGAAGGCCGACGATCAATCCGCTGACCGGCTCGTCGTTCCAGATGCCGACATAAAGCTCGGCCTCGCCCCGGCGCAAGCGGTGGTGAAATTCAGGCGGCGGCGCCGGCCGCTGGCAGGCCAGGCAAAGCGCGCGATAGGCATCGATCAATTCGTCGTCGGTCGGGCCGGTCCAGCGCTTGATGACCAGGTTCTTGCGGCCCCAGCGGACTTGTTGGCGGTGGGTCTCGCGGAAATCCTTTTCGATCAATTCGGTCGGCTGGGTCAGGTCGATCCATGCCTCCTCGAGGGCGCGGGCGGTGGTTCCCGGCTGGCGCAACCAGGATTCCAGGGCGGGGACGGGAGCATTCTCCATCAGGATGAACGGCGCGCCGGCATGGATGGCGCTGGCTTCCAGATGGCGGATGGCAAGCTCGAAGGCCGGCTGGCCGGAATCTGGGCAAAGCGGGGTCAATCGGATGGCGCCTTGCAGGTTGGCCAGCGGCCCGTCGCCTTCGATATCGCATTCGATGTGCAAAAGCGGCTTGTTCTCATTCATGACCAGGAACGACAGGTCCTCCAGCATTCCCGTCCAATCGTCTTGTACCGCTTGCCGGGCCGGCTTGGTCAGCCAGGGATCGCGCAGCGGGTCCTCGCGCAGGGGATGGGCGGCGACCCCGTCGCGGACCGCCCGGAACGGGCCCGGCGAGACGGCTCTCGACAGGGTCGATAATGCCCCGGCCCGGCTTTCCGGCAGTGCGGGCCGCGCCCCCTTGGTCCCCAGCAGCCGCTGACTGGCCAGCCGATCGGCGTTGGCTCCGGGGCCGGCGCCAAGCGTCGCCCTGAGCGCCAGAACAGCGCCCCTTTCCCTGGCGGTGATGGCGAATGCGACGGCTCGGTCCAAGGTGGCGGTCGCGGAATGGGGCAGCCCCATGGCCGCCAGTCCTTGGGCCAGCAAAAGAATGGTGGACGCGGCGGGGTGATCGCCGAATAAGGCGCGGTCGAGCTGGTTCAGGAAATCATGGGGGACCAACTCGGCCAATGTGGCCAGCCGGCCCGAGCGAATGGCGCTCTCGAGCCGTCGATCAAGGGCATCGTCGTTGGTTGAGCCTGATGTCATAAGCCGATGATTGGCACAGATGCGCGCAATTGGAAAGGCACCGCGCCGGCCATGCCGGCCCGTGCCGTCTGTTTCGGAAAACCACAAGGAACTGCGTTAAGCACATGGCTCCGATGCAAGGGTGGCAATGGTAATGCCACTGTTTTCCCCTGTATGCTGCGCCGCAACAACTTGGAGGGCATCAGTCATGCTCGAAGAATGGGTGCAGAATTTGCCGATCGAGACCTTGCGGGGCATTGCCGCCGATACCAAGGTGGCGGGTTCCCGGATCTGGCAGTTGGCTGTCGTCGAATTGATGGTCCGCGAAAGCCAGGCCGCCCTGGCCGCGTAAGTTATACCGCCCGTCTGGCAATTTCCGGCAGGGCTTCCCATCTCTTCCCTCATCGCCCGTCGATCGCATCATGCGACTGGACCGGCGACGACCTTCGGTCTAGCCTGTCTTACAGGATCGACCATTCCTCGGGGGAGAGACGATGAAGATCATCAAGACCGTCATGGCAGCGGCCGCCGCCGCGCTGTTCGCGGGTCCGGCCCTGGCCGGGCAGACCTTCGATTCCGTCAAGGCCAAGGGTTTCGTCCAGTGCGGCGTCAATCTGGGCCTGTACGGGTTCTCGGCCCCCGACGACAAGGGCAATTGGAGCGGGCTGGACGTCGATGCCTGCCGTGCCGTCGCCGCCGCCCTGTTCGGTGATTCCACCAAGGTCAAGTTCACGCCGCTATCGGCGCAGCAGCGCCTGCCCGCCCTGCAATCGGGCGAAATCGACATGCTGGCGCGCAACACCACCTGGACGCTGTCGCGCGACACCGCCAACGGCCTGAACTTCACCACGGTCAATTATTATGACGGCCAGGGCTTCATGGTCGCCAAGAAGCTGGGCGTCAAAAGCGCCAAGGAGCTGAACGGCGCCACCGTGTGCGTGCTGCCCGGCACCACCACCGAGCAGAACCTGTCCGATTACTTCCGCGCCACCAAGATGACCTTCAAGCCGGTGGTGATCGAGAAGAACGAGGAATTGAACGGGGCCTTCTTCTCGGGGCGTTGCGACGCCATCAGCTCGGACGCCTCGCAATTGGCGGCCATCCGCGCCAACGAATCGCCCAATCCGGACGATTACGTCATCCTGCCCGAGTTGATCTCGAAGGAGCCGTTGGCTCCGGCGGTGCGCCAGGGCGACGACCAATGGATGGATCTGGTGCGCTGGTCGGGTTTGGCGATGATCGCCGCCGAGGAAAAGGGCATCACTTCGGCCAATGTCGACCAGATGATGTCTTCGGCCGATCCCGAGGTGAAGCGGCTGCTGGGCGTGACCCCCGGCAACGGCAAGGCCCTGGGAATCGATGAAGCCTGGGCCGCCAAGATCATCAAACAGGTCGGCAATTACGGCGAAAGCTTTGAAAGAAATGTCGGCAAGGGCTCGAAGCTGAAGATCAGCCGCGGCCTCAACGCGCTTTATACCCAAGGAGGCCTGCTCTACGCGCCGCCCTTCAAGTAGGGTCGCGCCATGCGGGCGAAAAGACAGGGCGGCATGCGGGCGCTGATCTACAGCGCCCGCTTTCGCGGCCTTGTCTATCAGGTGGTGGTGGTCGCCGCCGTCGTCCTCCTGGGCTGGTATCTGGTCAACAACACCCTGGCCAACCTGGCCGCGCGCGGCATCGCCACCGGCCTGTCCTTCCTGGGCCGCGAGGCCGGTTTCGACATCGGCGAGGGCGCCGTTGCCTATCAGGCGTCGGATTCCTATCTGCGCGCCCTGGTGGTCGGATTGTTCAACACCCTGTCGGTGTCGGTGGTCGGCATCATCCTGGCCAGCACCCTGGGGCTGGTGATCGGCATCGCCCGGCTGTCGGGCAACTGGATCGTCGCCCGCCTGGCCACCTTGTATGTCGAAGCCGTGCGCAACGTGCCGCTGCTGCTGCAATTGTTCGTGTGGTACGGGCTGGTCACCGCGTTGCCGGGGCCGCGTCAGGCCCTGCAGCCCGGTCTTGGGCTGGTGCTGTCCAATCGTGGCCTGAAAATTCCGTTGCCGGTGTGGCACGAGACCTATGGGCCGGTGATGATCGCCCTGGGCGTCGCCCTGATCGGGTTGTTCTTCCTGCGCCGCTGGGCGGTGGCCCGCCAATACCGCACCGGCCAGCCCTTTCCCTGGGCTGCGGTGGGATTCGCCGGCGCGATCGGCCTGCCCGGGCTGGTGTTCATGGCCGTCGGCGCGCCGTTGGAATGGGATATGCCGCGTCTGGCCGGCTTCAACTTCCAGGGCGGCGGCACCCTTAGCCCCGAATTCGTCGCGCTGTTGATGGGCTTGTCGGTCTATACCGGCGCCTTCATCGCCGAGATCGTGCGGTCGGGCATCCTGGCGGTGCCGCCCGGCCAGACCGAGGCAGCCCTGTCGCTGGGGCTGTCGCGCGCCCAGACCCTGCGGCTGGTGATCCTGCCCCAGGCGCTTCGCGTGATCGTGCCGCCCTTGACCAGCCAATATCTGAACCTGACCAAGAATTCGTCGCTGGCGGTGGCGATCGGCTATCCCGATCTGGTCAGCGTCGCCAACACCACCATCAATCAGACCGGTCAGGCGGTCGAGGGCGTGGCCCTGGTGATGGGGGTGTTCCTGGTCATCAGCCTGTCGCTGTCGTGGCTGATGAATTGGTACAACGCCAAGGTCGCGCTGGTGACCCGATGACCCAGGCCCCCGACGACCAGACCCGGCGCGCCACCGCCGCCTCGGAAATCGAGGAACCCAGTGCCGCGCAAACGCCCGAGCGCGCGCCGCCGGCCAGTCAATTGCGCCTGCTGGGCTGGGCCAAGAAGAACCTGTTCGGCAGCCTGCCCAACACCATCCTGACCCTGCTGGCCTTCTGGCTGCTGTGGGAAATCCTGCCGCCCTTGGTTCGCTGGGGATTGGTCGACGCGGTGTTCAGTCCGGCCGGGGGCGCGGCCGCCTGTCGCGAGGGCACCGGCGCCTGCTGGGCGCTGATGGGCGAAAAGAACCGGCTGATGCTGTTCGGGGTCTATCCCTATGACCAGCACTGGCGGCCGGCATTGGCCACCGCCCTGGTGATCGGCCTGCTGGCCACCAGCGCGGTCAGAAGCCTGTGGGGGCGCTGGCTGATCTGGGCCTGGGCTGTCGGCCTGGTCGTGGTCGGCATCTTGATGTGGGGTGGCGTGCTGGGCCTGGCCTATGTCGAGACGGCGCAATGGGGCGGCCTGCCGCTGACCTTGGGCCTGGCCATCTTAGGCATCGTCCTGGCCTTTCCGTTGTCCATCGTGCTGGCCCTGGGGCGAAGGTCCGACCTGCCGGCGATCCGGGCTTTGTCGGTCGGCTATATCGAGCTGGTGCGCGGCGTGCCGCTGGTCAGCGTACTGTTCATGGCCTCGGTGATGTTTCCGCTGTTCCTGCCGGAAGGGGTGACGATCGACAAGCTGCTGCGCGCCCTGGTCGGCATCACCTTGTTCACCGCCGCCTATCTGGCCGAGGCGGTCCGGGGCGGCCTGCAGGCCATTCCGCGCGGCCAGGAAGAAGCCGCCGACGCGCTGGGCCTCACCTATTGGCAGAAGATGCGCATGGTGGTGCTGCCGCAGGCGCTGCGGCTGGTCATTCCGCCCATCGTCAACCAGTTCATCAGCTGCTTCAAGGATACCTCGCTGGTGACCATCGTCGGCCTGTACGACCTGCTGGCGGCGACCAAGGCGGCCCTGGCCGATCCCGACTGGCGGCCCTTCTTCGTCGAGGGCTATATCGCCGCCGCCTTGGTCTATTGGTCTTTCTGCTTCTTCATGTCGCGCTACAGCCAGTGGCTGGAACGCGAACTCGCCAAGGGGTCGAGGAGATAACATGAGCGATTCCCCGGTCGTCGAACTGATCGACGTGCAGAAATGGTACGGCGCCTTCCATGTCCTGAAGGACGTGTCGCTGTCGGTCGCCAAGGGCGAGAAGGTGGTGGTGTGCGGGCCGTCGGGCTCGGGCAAGTCGACCATGATCCGCTGCATCAACCGGCTCGAGGAACATCAGGGCGGGCGCATCGTGGTGAACGGCGTCGAGCTGGCCGACGATTTGAAGGCCATCGAACTGATCCGCCGCGATGTCGGCATGGTGTTTCAAAGCTTCAACCTGTTCCCCCATCTGACGGTGCTGGAAAACCTGACCCTGGCGCCCTTGTGGGTCAAACGGGTGCCCAAGCGCGAGGCCGAAGCCATCGCCATGCAATATCTGGAACGGGTGCGCATCCCCGAACAGGCCCACAAGTACCCCGGCCAATTGTCGGGCGGCCAGCAGCAACGGGTCGCCATCGCCCGCGCCTTGTGCCTGAAACCCAGCATCATGCTGTTCGACGAGCCGACCTCGGCCCTGGACCCGGAAATGGTCAAGGAAGTCCTGGACGTGATGATCGAGCTGGCCGGCGAGGGCATGACCATGATCTGCGTCACCCACGAAATGGGCTTTGCCCGCGCGGTGGCCGACAAAATGGTCTTCATGGCCGAGGGCCGGGTGGTCGAGGTGGCGACGCCGGCCCAATTCTTCACCAACCCCAAAAGCGAGCGCACCCGCCAGTTCCTGGGGCAGATCATCGGACATTAGGATAGATGAAACTGAATTACATCGAAGCCGGCCAGGGCCGGCCGCTGGTCATTTTGCATGGGCTGCTGGGCTCGGCCCGCAATTGGGGCGGTGTAGCAGGGGCCTTGGCCAGCCATCATCGGGTGGTGGCGGTGGACATGCCCAATCACGGCGCCTCGCCATGGTCGGAAGTGATGGATTACCCCTTCATGGCCCGCGAAGTGGCCAAGTTCATCGAGAACAGTTTCCCTGTCCCGGTCGATCTGGTCGGCCATTCCATGGGCGGCAAGGCGGCGATGGTGCTGGCGCTGACCCGGCCCGAGCTGGTCCGCCGGCTGGTGGTGGTCGATATCGCCCCGGTGCGCTATGCCCACACCTTCGCCCCCTATATCAAGGCGATGCGTGCCGCCCCGGTCGGCACCGCCACCCGCCGCGGCGAGGTCGAGGAATCGCTGCGCGCCATCATTCCCGATGCCGGCGTGCGCGCCTTCCTGATGCAGAATCTGGAAGGCCAGCCCGGTTCCTACCGCTGGCGAGCCAATTTGGCCACCCTGGGGGCGGCGATGGACGATATCTTGGACTTCCCGCCCTTCGCCGATGGCACCACCTTTGGCGGGCCGGCGCTGTTCCTGCATGGCGATCGGTCGGATTATGTGCTGCCGGCCCACGAGGACGTGATCACCAGCCTGTTCCCCCAGGCCGAATGGCAGGCGGTCGAGGGGGCCGGCCACTGGGTCCATGCCGACCAGCCGGCCGCCTTCATCCAGGCCCTGGCCGCCTTCATCCAGCGATAAGATCCAGGACCGTTTGCAAGGCCTGGGGCAGGGCGGCCTCGACCGCCGGGCTCAGGCCCTCGCCGCGGGACAGATCGGCCGCCTCGATGCCGATTATTGTCAGCGAGGGCGGCAGCCGGCCCAGGCGGCGCGCCAGTTCGATTCCTTCCGCCACCCCGAACAGATGGCTGCCGGTGGGGAACTGGCCGGCGGGCAGGGGGGTACTGGCGTCCCACTGGCGGATGGTGCCGGGGGCAGCGCCCGAGATGGTGGCGTCGATCAGGATGACGCGGCCAGCGTCGCTCCACAGCTCCAACAGGGCGGTGCCCTCGCCGTGATGGGAAATGGCGGTGACGTCGGCGATGTGCCGGCCCGCGACCAATTCGGCCAGTTTCGGCCCGATCCCGTCATCGGTGCGGAAGGCATGGCCGATCCCGATGACCAGGATGGCGGTCACTCGGCGAACCACCGGGCGAAGAAGGTGTCGTCGGCCTCGGTGCGTAAGCCCATGGTCGGGCGGCCATCCTGGTCGATCAGACCCATCTGGTCCAGCCAGCGCACGATCTTCTTGAAATGGGCGACATTGTGCAGGCTGGTGCCGCCTTCCATCCAGTTCTGCTCCAGGAAGGCCAGCACCGCCGGCTGATCCAGCTCGGCCTCCCACAGGATGCCGAGAAGCGAGCACAAGGCCTCCTCGACATCGCGCTCGGGGCAGAACAGGGTCTGGACGGCGTCGGCCTCGGCCCGCTTGCCGCTTTCCGGGCCGCAGCCCAGGCCAAAATCCAGCACGGCGCGCCGCTCGGGCGAGGCGCATTGATAATGCGCCACCTCGTGGATCAGCACGCTGGGCTCCATCTGGATGGCGACGTTGGTGCCGTCCCAGGTGAACCAGCTCTTGGGATCGACATCCAGGATGCCGAAGCCGAAACGGCGGCACAATTCGACGGCATCGGCATGATGGGTGCTGTCGGTGGACAGCGTCATCAACGAGCCTTCCGGGATCAACGCGGTGACCCGGTCGAACACCTTGGCGGCGAGCGGCAGATCGGCCAGGGCGGTGCGGAAGGCCGGCAGCAAGGGCGCCAGGGCGTCGTGGTCGATCGGGGTCAGGATCATCGCGGGGCCTTGGGAATGGCGGAAAACCGGGCAGGACATAGCACTTTTCCCGGCGGTGCCGCAACCGCCGGAAATATTTTGCGAATTGATATTAAAATCGTTTTGACAAAGGCCGAGGTGGGCGATAGGGTAATTCTCAGATGTTGGCCTCCCCGAGGTCAGCCTCCCTCTCTAAGACAACTTCCCCGCCGTCCACCTCCCCCCCTTGGTGGACGGCAATTTTTTTGTGCGCGGGGATGCGGGAGACGGTCGCCGCGGCGATTCCGACTTCCCAGGTTTTGTGTGGAAACGCTCTGCGCGACCCTGCTGGCGGCCGCTGCAGCCAATGGATTGATACCATGGTGATGCATGGTGCTATGGCGGCGCGCATCTGAAATTAATCGCTTGTTGGTTGACATGGTGGTGTGGTGGTGCATAGTCATCTGAGTGACTTCCCGCATTCTCCCCCAACAGAGCGATAACTGGGAATTATGCTGCACTTCCTCGAAAACGCCGACAGTTCGATCCTGCTAACCAACCTTCGGGAATTGGCTGTCCGGGAAAGCAAGGTGCAAAAATTTGGTGTTTACCGTCACTCTTCCCATGGCATCGTCCTTATCATTAACGGGGAACTTCAACACGTCGAGGCATGGTCGTTTCTTTACCACGAACCAGTCTCTCATCTGCCGCTGGCTTTCTCGAAGGCCCCCCACAACGCGCTCGTTCTTGGCGGCGGAGATTTCTTCGCCGCGCGCGAGCTTTTACGCTATCGAACAATGGAAGAGGTCGTCATGTACGAGCATGACGAGGAGCTCGTCCAGGTCATGTCCGAAATTTATCCGCATGCCAGGGCTGTTTTGGAAGACCCTCGATTTCGCCTAGTTATTGGCGATGCCAAGGAGCTCATTCAGGACGCTGGAACTTATGATGTCATCATCAATGACTGCTTTGACTTCATTAACGATTTTCGAGAAGACGAAAACATCTATGGCGTGATTGCGAGCAACCTTTCACCTGAGGGCGTCTGCAGCGACATGGTGTATCGGAACGTCTTTGACATGGCCACCACCACCATGGCAATTCAGCGTATGAACGGTTTTGCGGGCCGTGCCGCTGGATTGCTGTTTGTCCCCGAATATCCTGGCGCCATGCATTTGCTCACGATATGGGGGCATAATCGTCAAGTTTCCCAGGAAGTGAAACGATCCATCAATGAGGAACAGCTTGCATGGATTGGTGATCCGGGAAAGCTGCGCTTCTTCGACCCCCGGAATCTGGCTTATCATTTGTATCTGCCGCCTTTTCTCCGCGCTTCGTTCCCTGCACTAGAGAATAAAAGCCTTCTTGAATCCTAGACTCTCTGATGGGGCAGTGATGTCGTCAAAGAACACCTGGGCTTCAGACCAGCTTGGTGCGCCCTTGATTTTACTGATGCAGCCTTCCAACTCGGTCGGATCGTTAAAATATCCATATTGAACCAGATATTGTTCCGAACGGTTGTCTGTGAGCGCCCAGGGCGAGCCGATGAGCGAGCATGTTTTGTCGCTCTCGCGGTTGAAAAGCCGGATTGAATTGATTTGAAGGTAGTAGAGATGCTTGTAATCGACTGAAAATTCCTTGTTCGGATCGAGCCTGCTAGCGATGCTTTTGGCAATTACTGCATGTTGAGTTGGGCAGCGCGATATTTTTCCGCCAATGACCGCCCGACTGCCGTAATATTTAGGGTGGAAAAAGTCTGGAAACTTCTTGCGAATTAATGATGTAGGGGCAACACCAACGAGGCCGTCGCCCACATATCCATATCGGGCAAAAATCCCAAGTACGGTTTCACCATTCAGGCTGCCAAGTCTCAGGGCTGCATCGGACCCGCAAAGAAAATCTAAAGCTTGGTATTCCTCGCTGTTAATGGTCCCCTCGAAATCGTAAAGTTTGTTCCACCGTTTCCCATTATCAAAAGGGTCCCCTGGAAACAGCTGGAAATAAGGGGAAATGAGGCCGTCGATATAGACTTGATCGCCGTCATGGATCAGGCCACCTGCTATTCCGCGTCTCCAAAAATCCATAGGGCCATCAAAACGGTTGCGCTCTAGGAGCTTTTCCAGTGCCTTCGAGAAGGCATAGCCGCCGATTGCGCCTGTGATGGTCTGGGCCGATGCCTCTAACAATGGCTTCCATAGAAGATCAAAGGCGTCCGTCATGTTAATTCCCAGTTATCGTTCGCTATCCCCCGCCAAGCGTCCCAACGTATCTGCCTGTTCCAGGGTCGCCTTCAGGCTGGCATCACTGACCTGGGTGTAAATCTGCGTGGTGGCGATGCTGGCGTGGCCCAGCAGCTTCTGGACGAAACGGATGTCCACGCCGGCTTCGATCAATTGCGTGGCGGCGGTGTGCCGCAGCATGTGCGGGGTGACCCGGCGCGACAGGCCGGCCCGCTCGGCCAGCAGGGCCAGGCTCCGGCGGATATATTGCGGCGAAATCGCCGCTCCCGTCGGGGACACCAGCAGCAAATTGCCGTCGCTCGGAACCGACATGCGCTCGGCCAGGTGGCGGTGCAGCAGGGCGCGGGCCTCGGCGCCGGGCAGATAGACACGGCGTTCCCGATTGCCCTTGCCGCGGACCACGATGGTCGCGGCCTCGGCATCGACCTCACTCAGGCGGATCCCGACCAACTCGCCGACTCGCAGGCCGCTGACGAACAGCGCCACCACCACGAAATACATCTGCCGCGCCATCTGCGTCTGACGAATCTCCGCCTCGGCTTCAGCGGCCCGCATCAGCTTGCGGATGTCGGCCACACCCAAGGCGCGCGGCAGCCGCCTTGGCAGGCGGATGGTCAGGTCGAAACGGTGGAAGGGGTTGAGCGCCAGGATATCCTCGCGCTCCAGCCACTTGAACAATTGTTTGATGGTCGCCAAGCGCCGTTTGACGCTGGTTTCCTTCAATCCCTCGTCGTTCAGCATGCCGCCGATATAGCGGCGCAGCCTGTCGCGATCGACCTCTGCCACCGGCACGGCGGAACCCAATCGAGTCCGCGCGTGAGCCAGGTCGGTCTCATAGGCCCGGAGCGTGTGGGAGGACAAGGTCTTGGCAACTCGACAATGGTCGAGAAAGCGGACGGCCGCGTCCGAAAAGGTGATGTCCAAGATTTCCGCCCCAAGGATGACCCCAGAAGCCTTGTCCCAGGATAAGGGGGCAAGAACAATTCACCATTCGGTATAAAATCACTCAATGGAACTCTTTTGATGTTCCCTGTATTTGCGAATATCTTTGAAATTACCACTCATGGCCCGCTTCGCGCCCGGCCTTAATCCAAATGATGGAGGAATTGCCGTTTGCTGCCGCCTGACGCTGTCACGCGCCCGGTGGCCTTCCGTCACACCTCGCAGGTGGCGAGGTGGACCAGGAAGTGGCCGATCAGGTGGTGGGGGTCCGAGCCGAATTCCTTGCGGAAGGCCGGCTCGTCGGCCGGGGCCATTTCGGTCAGCGGGCGAAACAGCGCCTGGAAAAAGGCGCAGAATTCGCGGTTGCCGAACACGCGCGGTTCTTCACTATGGTCGATCTCGCGGGTGACGAAGGCGCTTTGGCCCAGGCTGACCGTGGTCGGCGTGTATTGCATCAGCTTGATGAACCAGTCCTTGCGCAGCTCCCACCGCTTGAACGAGGTGGCGATGCGGGTCAGCGTGTGCCACTGGATGCGCTTGGCCTGGGGATCGGCGTAGAACAGGTCCCAGTGGAACTGATCGCCCAGTTCTTCCTTCATGCCGACGACGATCTCCTTGCACTGGTCGCCGTATTTCTGCGCGTCGTCGCCCAGCACCAGATGGAAGAACGAGAACACGTTGGGCAGCATGTCGCGGTCCAGCCTTCCGTCCTGCAGATCCTCGTTCAGCGGGTGGATCATCAGGCGGCCATAGGCGTTGGTCCGTTCCTGGGCCAACTTGTCCTGCTCGACGGCGTCGATGATCTCGGTATAGGCGTGGCGGTAGAATTCGTCGAAATGGGCGCCGGCCTTCAATCCCTCGACGATGTCGTGCAGCGACTTCATGCCGATCGGCTGGCCGTGATAGGCCGTCTCGGCCGCCTTCAGCAGCGCGTCAAGGACGTGGTTGGTGGTCTGACGCAAAAGGCGCGGCCCGCGCGTACCCATGAAGCCCAGTCCAAAACAGTCGAGTCATCGATCAGACTGCCACCCAAGAGGTTAACAACCCCCAAAGGTGACACTGGGTGTTCCCCCATATTCGGCCAGTTCGATGATGATCCCGTCGGGGTCGGGCACATAGGCCATGCGCTTGCCCACCGGCACGATGGCACGCGGCACCTCGATTGCCGGCGGCTGCGCCTCCAGCCGGGCCAGGCAGGCATCCAGATCATCCACGCGGATGGCGACATGGCGCAGCCCGGTGGCGGCGTGGTTGGACAGGTCTGCGGCTGTCGTCCCTTCGGGGGCGGTGAAGGCCAGCAACTCGATCCGGCAACCGCCATCGGGGGCGTCCAGGATGATGCAGCGGGCGCGGGCGCCGTCGATGCCGGTCAGGCGGTCGAACCACTCGCCCTCCAGCCAGCGATCCATCACCGGCACCAGCCCCAGCAGCCGGCCATAGAAATCCCGTGATGCCACCGGGTCGGTCACCACCAGGTTGACATGGTCCAGCAGGGTCATTTCGGCAGGTCGTTATAGAAGGCGATCAGCACCGGCGCCTTACGCTCGCGCTCGATGTCGGACCGGCCCAGCGTCTGGATCAGTTGCCTGATGAACACCCGATCGACCTTGGGGAAGTCGAAGAAGGCCTTGATGGCCAACAGGTCGCCGCCATGGTGCTCCAGCCGTTCGATCTGGGCCAGCAGCCCGTCGCGGAACGATCCCGGGCGGCCGTAATCGGATTTGCTCTTGGGCTGGAATTCCTGCTCGTACAATTGCGCCAGCGATTCCCACGCCGCCGCCAGCACCTCGCCATCCAGCAGCAAAATGCGTTCCAGCGCCGGGATGTCGGCCGGATAAGGCGGGATATAGCCGCGCTTGGCGGCGTCTTCCTGGAAGTCGGGCCAGGGATCGTCATGGGCCTGGCGCGGGCGCGGTTTGCCGTCCTTGCCCTTCAGGGCCGCGTCCGGATGCAGGCTGGCCCAGCGGCTGTGCCATTGATGCATGATCGGGTTGTTGATGTCCTGGGACTGCGCCATGCCGATCAGGCGGGCGGCGGCGCCGTCCTCGGTCCAGTCGCGGGTGTTGGCCAGTTCCTTCAGACGGCGGCTGCCCCGCATGGTCGGCAGCACGCATTCGCGCACCACCTTGTCGAAACAGGCGGCGAAGCCGGGGGCGACGATGAAGGGGGGCGGGATGTGGTGGCGCGTGCCGGTGGCCGCCAGCACCGTCAGGGTGCGGCGGAGATAGCGGGCGATGGCTTCGTCGAACAAGGTGGGGAAGTCACCGAACGACAGGCTGGACAGGTCTTCGTCGGCGGGGTCCAGCCGGTCCATGACCGCTTCGGTGGTTTCTTCTTCTTCGGCGACCTTGCCGCTCAGCATCGGTTTGGCCAGGTCGAACAGCAGCCAGCGTTCCTTGTCGCGCGCCCCTTCGTCGCCGGTCGGCAGCAGCGGGTCGAAATGGTCGCGGCTGGCGGCCTCGACCGCCGCCTGGCCGGTGCGGCGCAGCGCATGGTCCAAGATGACGTTGAAGATCAGATCCAACTGCTTGAGGTTGGCCCATTTCAGGGTTTCCGGGTCGCCCAGGGTCAGGCGGCGCAGCAGCAGGATTTGTGGCACCTCCAGACGGCGGGTCACCGAAACCAGGTCGGCCACCTTGCTTTCGAAATTTCCGCCGCTCATCCCCTGTCCCGTAACTGCTCTCCCCCAAGCGGTCCATTATCGGCAGGCTTGGAGACAGCGCAAGCTTTTGTGATGGGCCGGGGGGCAGGAACGCTATTCCGGCACGGTCTGGGCGAAGGTCGCCAGGAATGGGGCCTGACGGTAACGCTCGCTGTCGGTGCGACCGAAATTGGTCAGCAGGCGGCGGATGAAGTTGCCGTTGATGGCGGGGAACATGAAATAGGACTTGATGGCCAGGAACTCGCCGACATGGTCGGGCAGCTTGGCCGACCAGCGCATCAGGCCGTCGCGGAAAGCGCCTTCGCGCGCCTGCTCCTGGCGTCCCGAGGGGGCGAATTCCTGCTCGTACAATTGCGAGATCTCGCGCCAGGCCTTGGCGATGGCCTCGACCTCGAAGCGGATGAAATCCTGCAGCAATTGCAGGTGCTCTTCGGTCGGCGGGTCGTAATTGCCGTTGGTGGCGTCCTCGCGGAACAATGGCCACGGGTTTTCCTCGGGCTTGGGCTTCTTGCCCTTGGGGGCGCGCATCGAGCCCCAGCGCGTGTCCCAATTGTGCAGGACCGGGTTGTTATGGTCGCCCGAGCCGATGATGTCGATCAGCTTGGCGCCGCCGACCTCGGCCCAATTGTAGCTCATGCCCAGTTGCTGGATATGACGCGAGGTGTGCATCGGCGGCAGGATGTAGCGGCGCAGAACCTCTTCGTAGCAGCGGCCGAATTCGGGGGCCAGCGGGAAGGGCGGGCGACCGCCCTTGATGGCGCCCTGGATGCTGAACAGAGCCAGGATCTTGCGCGAATAGGCGGACAGAGTGTCGTCGAACAGCGTCTTGAAATCGCTGAACGGCCTTTCCTCGCTCCCCTCGACCGAGCGGGAATTGGCCGATGGCATCATCCGTTCGGAATCGGGGCCCAGCTGCGCCGCGAACAGCGGCGGCGGCTCTTTGGGCTTGCACACCGTCCGGCTGACCTTTTCGCCCGGCGCAGTGGGGCTCAGGGACAAAAGCTTGGCCAACGAGTTGCCATGCTCGGCTTCGATCGCCGCCGGCTTGGGCTTCGGCCCGATCATCTGGACGGCGATGGCGGTGACCACCCGCAGATCCTCGGCCTGGGCCTCGGGCTTGCCGGGCATGACCAAAGTCTTGTAATCGGCTTCGCGGGCGGCGATCAGCGCGGTCTTGTCCATGCGCTCGAGCGCCTTGGTGACCAGCACGTTGAACACAACGTTCAGTTGGCGTTCGTTGGCCCATTTCAGGCTTTCGGGGTCGGTCAAGGTCAGGCGGCGCAGCATCAGGATTTGCGGCACCTCAAGGTGCCGGGTCGTGGCAATCAGATTCGAGACCTTCGCCTCGAACGTCTTGTTGTCACGCGCTTCCGTCATCCAGGCCTCATCCCGCCCATATGCCCGCATTGTAGCGGTTCTTCCCAGATGGGGATTACAGGACTCCTGTCCATGGCGCAAGCCCTAGCCCATCTGTGCGCATCTTCGATTTTTGACAAGACGGCGTCAATCCGGCAGATAACCGAGAATGTGCGCTAAATTTTTATGATGTCACCGTGGCGGGTGCAGGCAGCCTCGGCGGCCTCGACGAAAGTATCGGTAATCTGGTCGGGCTGGCGCAGCGTGGCCTGGTCCTCGCCGGGGAAGGCGATGGCGCGCATGCGGGTGGCGACGGCGCCGGGATCGATCAGGTTGACCTTCAAGGCGGTGATGTTGGCCACCTCGGCGGCCCAACTGAGCACCAATTGCTCCAGCGCCGCCTTGGTGGCGCCATAGCAGCCCCAATAGGGCAGGCCGGCATGGGCCGCGCCCGAGGTGACGAACAATGCCCGGCCGGCCGGCGCCAGGCGCAGCAGCGGGTCGAAGGCGCGGATCAGGCGGTAGTTGGCGGTGACGTTGACGTCGAAGGCTTCCTGGAAGTGCTTGGGCTTCTGGTGGCCGACCGGTCCCAGCCCGCCGCCGATGTCGCCGGCGATGCCGGCCAGGATATCGACGCGGCCGAAGCGCTGGAACAAGGCGGCCCCGACCTGATCGATGGAATCGAACTGGCGCAGATCCAGCGGGCACAATACCGCCTTGCCGCCGGCATCGGCGATTTCGTCGTCCAGCTCTTCCAGCGCTCCTTGCGTGCGGGCGATGCACACCACCTCGGCGCCCTCGGCGGCGAAGCGCTTGGCCACCGCCCGGCCGATCCCGCGCGAGGCGCCGGTGACGACCGCGACCCGGCCGGCCAGACGACCACTCATTTCTTGGGGTCCGTCAGCAGCGACAATTGCTTCGATTCGGTCAGTCCGTCCATGTAATCGGTGGGGATGACCGGATAGTCGCCGGTGAAGCAGGCATCGCAGAATTGCGGGCTGTGGGAGTTGCGGCCCGGCTCGCCGACGGCGCGATACAGGCCGTCGATCGAGATGAAGGCCAAGGAATCGACGCCGATCAGGTCGGCCATGCCCTGGACGTCGTAGCGCGACGCCAGCAGCTTGTCGCGCTCGGGCGTGTCGATGCCGAAATAGCAGGAATGGGTGGTCGGCGGCGACGAGATGCGCATATGGACCTCGGTGGCGCCGGCCTGGCGGACCATCTCGACGATCTTGCGGCTGGTGGTGCCGCGCACGATGGAATCATCGACCAGAATGACGCGCTTGCCCTGGATGGTGGCCTTGTTGGGGTTGTGCTTCATCTTGACGCCGACATGACGGGTCTGGTCGGTCGGCTGGATGAAGGTCCGGCCCACATAATGGTTGCGGATGATGCCCAGGTCGAACGGCAGCTTGGCTTCGGCGGCGAAGCCCAGGGCGGCCGGAACGCCGGAATCGGGCACCGGCACCACGACGTCGGCATCGACGAAGCTTTCGCGCGCCAGTTCGGCGCCGATGCGCTTCCTGGCATCATAGACGCTGGTGCCCTCGACGATCGAATCGGGGCGGGCGAAATAGATGTACTCGAAGATGCAGAAGCGACGCTTGGTGTCGCCGAACGGCTTGACCGAACGCACGCCGGCATCGGTGATGATCACCACCTCGCCGGCCTCGATGTCGCGGACGAATTCGGCGCCGATGATGTCCAGCGCGCAGGTTTCGGACGCCAGGCACCAGGCGCCGTCCAGCTTGCCCAGCACCAGCGGGCGGATGCCCTGGGGGTCGCGCATGCCCATCAGACCCTCGCCGGTCAGGCAGACCAGCGAATAGGCGCCGTCGATCTGGCGCAGCGCGTCGATGACGCGGTCCTCGACCGGGCCATGCAGGCTGATGGCGATCAGGTGGATGATGACTTCGGTGTCGGTGGTGCTTTGGAACAGGCAGCCGCGCTTGACCAGCGAGCGCCTGAGCGCCTGGGCGTTGGTCAGGTTGCCGTTGTGGCCCAGCGCCAGGCCGCCGAACTCCATTTCGGCGAACAAGGGCTGGACGTTTCTCAGCAAGGTCTCGCCGGTGGTGGAATAGCGGACATGGCCGACCGCCTTGGCGCCCTTCAGCTTCCGAATGACGTTCTCGGAGCCGAAGCAATCCTCGACATGGCCGAGGTCGCGATGGTTGTGGAACTTGTCGCCGTCCAGCGAGACGATGCCGGCCGCTTCCTGTCCGCGATGTTGCAGCGCGTGCAGGCCTAGCGCCGTCAGGGCCGCGGCCTCGGGGTGGCCGTAAATGCCGAACACCCCGCATTCCTCGCGCAGATGGTCATCGTCATAAGGATTGGTGGTGAACATGCCCGTTCTCGCCGCTCGCATCACTGGTTTGATTGGATCAGCCGGTCCAACTGGCTCCGGCTTTCCTTGTCGTATCCCGACCCTGACTTGTCCCCCGTCTTCTTTCCGTCGGCGCTGGGCGCCGAAGGCTGGGGGGCTACGTATTTGCGGAAAGTTTCTTCCGCCTGCTTCAGGTCCTTGGCGTCCTTGGCGCTTTCGCGCGCCTTGGCCTCGGCGGCGCCGAACCCTTCCGGGGCCAGGCCGCGCAACAGGTCGGAACCGCGTTCCAGCCATGGTTGGGTCTTGGCCCGGGCCAGCCAGTCCGGCGGCTCTTCGGTGACCATCACCATTCCCATATAGGCAAGGCTGACCAGGACCGCACCCCGGACCAGGCCGAAAACGAATCCCAGCGACGAATCGACGCTGTTCAACGCCGATCGGCGCACGCGGTCGGCCACCATCTTGGTGACCACCGACAAGATCAGCAAGGTGACCAGGAATAGCGTGGCGCCGGCGGCGATGTCGGCGACCAGGGCGCTGCCGATCTGGGCGCGAAACAGCGGCTGAACGTGGGCGAATCCGTAAAGGGCGGCAAAGGCGGCGCCGACCCAGGCGGTGATGGCCAGCACTTCGTGGACGAAGCCGCGCATGAAGGCGAACCCGGCCGAGCCCAACAGCACGACGGCCACGACGATGTCGACGGCGGTGACGGGAAGGTTGCCCATGAAAGCGCGGTTCTCGTGTCCTTAAGTGGCCGGGCTTACTTGCCGGGGCGGAACAGCCCCAGCAGGTCCTGCAGGTGTCCGATCGGCCGCACGGTCAGCACGTTGCCGCCCGGTTGGCCTTTTCCTTTTCGTGGGCTGGCCGGCACCAACGCCTGCGCAAACCCCAGCTTGGCCGCCTCTTTCAGGCGGATGTCCCCCTGGGCGACGGCGCGAATCTCGCCCGACAGGCCGATTTCGCCGAACACCGCCATGTCGGCCGGCACCGGCACATCGGTCGCCGAAGACACCAGGGCCGCCGCGACCGCAAGGTCCGCCGCCGGCTCGGTGATGCGCAGTCCACCTGCGACGTTCAAATAAACGTCATTGCCCGACAAAGCAAGCCCGCAACGGGCGTCAAGCACCGCCAGGATCATCGACAGCCGGCCGGAATCCCAGCCGACCACGGCGCGCCGGGGCGAGGACAGGGTGCTGGGCGCCACCAGGGCCTGGATTTCCACCAGCATCGGCCGGGTTCCCTCGATGCCGGCGAACACGCAAGAGCCCGACACGTTTCCGCGCCGTTCGGCCAGGAACAGCGCCGACGGGTTCAAGACCTCGGCCAGGCCGGCATCGGTCATCTCGAACACGCCGATCTCGTCGGTGGCGCCGAAGCGGTTCTTGACCGCCCGCAGGATGCGGAACTGGTGGCCGCGATCGCCTTCGAAATAAAGGACGGTATCGACCATGTGTTCCAGCACGCGCGGGCCGGCGATGGTGCCTTCCTTGGTGACGTGGCCGACCAGGAACAGCACGAAGCCCCGACGCTTGGCCAGGCGGATCAGTTCGTGGGCGCAGGTGCGCACCTGGGTCACCGTGCCCGGGGCCGAATCGACATTGTCGGCATACATGGTCTGGATCGAATCGATCACCACCACTTTGGCGCCATCGGGCTGGTCCAGGCTGGCGACGATGTCGCGCAGATTGGTGGCCGACGCCAGGGCGACATTGGCCTTGGCCAGGCCCAGCCGTCCTGCCCGCAGGCGCACCTGATCGACCGCCTCTTCGCCCGAGATATAGGCGACGGGGACCGTGGCACCCAGCAGGGCGGCGGCCTGGGTCAGCAGGGTCGATTTGCCGATGCCGGGATCGCCGCCGACCAGCAGGGCCGACCCGGGCACCAGCCCGCCGCCGCAGACGCGGTCCAGCTCGCCGATGGTGGTGATCAGGCGCGGCAGCGGCTTGGCGATTCCTTCCAGGCCGACGAACTCGATCTTCTTGCCGGGCTTGCCGCCCAGGCCCTTGGGAGCCTCTTCGCGCCGGGCTTCCTCGACGATCGAGTTCCAGGCGCCGCAGGCTTCGCACTTGCCGACCCACCGCGAGGTGACGGCGCCGCAATCCTGGCAGACGAAGCGGGGAGCGGATTTGGACATGCCGGGAAACAATCCGCGCTGTGATCGATCAATGGGGCGAGGCGTAACCGATCGCCGCCGGAAAATCAATGTCGGCCTGCGACTCCACTGCTAGGGCAACAGGATGCAGAAGGTGGCGCCGTCGGTGTTGCCGTTCTCCAGCCAGATGCGGCCGTCATGGTTCTCGACCACGCGCTTGCAGATGGACAGGCCGATACCGGTGCCGGGGAAGGTGTCGCGCGTGTGCAGCCGGCGGAACACCTCGAAAATGTAGTCGCGGTATTGCGGGTCGATGCCGATGCCGTTGTCGGCTACGCGCAACAGCCACCCGTCCTCGACCCGTTCGGCCGACACGGTCACCCGAGGGGGGCGGTCGTCCCGGCTGAACTTCAAGGCGTTGGCCAGCAGATTGTGGAACAGTTGGTACAACTGGCCGGGATCGGCTTGCAGGACAGGCAGCGGTCCCACGACGATTTCGGCGTGCTTTTGCTCGATCAGGGCGGCAAGGCCGGCGACGATTTCGCCGACGATCCGGTTGCAATCGACGGTGCCGACCGCCATTCGCCGCCTTTCGCAGGCGCCGTAATCCAAGAGGTCGGTGATCAGGCTGGACATGTGGCGGGCGCCCTGGATCAGGAACCCCAGCAATTCCCGTCCCTCGTCGCCCAGTCGGTCGGCGTAGCCTTTGTCCAGCATCTGCGAGAAGCTGACGATCGAGCGGATCGGCTCTTTCAGGTCGTGGGCGGCGACATAGGCGAAGCGTTCGATCTCGACCATCGCCCGCGACAGCTTCTCGACCGTCTCGCGCAGTTCCATTTCGGCTCGCACCCGCTCGCGATTCTCGGCGGCCAGTTGCTGATTGCGGGCGTTGAGGTCGAGGACCAGCAGTTTCAAGCGGTCGGCCATGTCGTCGAAGGCCCAGCGCACCGCATCCAGTTCATCGCCATGGGCGGGACGGTCATCCAGGCCGACCGGGGTCATCTGGTGGTCGTTGCTGAGGTGGGGCACCAGCCCCTGAACCCGTCGATCCAATTCCTCGATCCGGACCGTCACCAACTGGCGGAACACCCAATAGATGAACAGGACCACGCAGAAGGTCTTGATGCTGTTGCTGAACAGGATCGTCACGCCCTGCCAGACCAGGGTCCCGTAAACCTCGTCCAGTCCGGCGGCGATCTCCATGGTGGCGATCTGGCGGTCATCGCCCTTCACCTTGTAGACCAGCGGGTAGGTGCGGATGATCTGGCGGGTGGAATGGCCGGATTGCGCCGTCCACCGGGTGCCGTGGTCGGTGGCGGTCACGGTGACCCGCTCGATGTTGGGCAGGTGGGCCAGGGAATCCAGCGAAAGCTGAATTTGCGCGTCGTCGAAGCTCCACACCTGGGCGGCGATGGGCGGGAACAGGATCGACATCCTTTCCAGCAGCGTCTCGACCTGATCGCGCTGGACCCGGTAATCCATGAACAACTGGATCCCGGTGATGACCAGGGTGATCGCCGAGCTGAACGTCACCAGCAGCAAGATCAGCTTCTTGCCCAGCTTGCTGATCCGGTTGGTGGACCTTAGCAGCACGATCATCGGCGGCGATCCATCACGGTTTCGCCGGCAGCGGCAGATCGGGTCCGAGATAGCGGGCGTAGCGGGCACGGATGGCCGCGCGGGTCCCGTCGGCCTCGATCGCGGCGGCGGCGGCATGAAGACGGGCCAGGATGTCCGGGCTGGTGTTGCGGCTGGCCATCACACAGAAGGGAAAACGTTGAACCGGGATGCTTTTGACCGCGTCCTGGCCGACGCCCTTGGCCTCGAGAAGGTAATAGGCGGCGGATTCGAAGCTGGCCCAGGCCTCGACGCGGCCGTGCAGCAGCATGTCGGCCACCTGTCCGTTCTCGCTGGCGAATTGAATGTCGGTGAAGCCCAACTCGGCCAGGTGGGTCTTCAAGGTATAGCCGAGGAAAGCCCCGATGACCGTGTCGCGCGGCAAATCCTCGAGCCGGGAGTATCGCGTCGCCTTCTTCATCAGCAGCGCATGGGTGACGGTCTCGAAACAGAACGGCCAATGGGCTTCGTAGCGCGCCACCGTCTCGGCGGTCTTGGTGGCCATGATCAAAAGGTTGGTGGACTCGCGAAGCATCACCACCGCGCGCATCACCGGGACCTCTTCGACGGCGACGGCAAACCCGGCCCGGCGCACCACCGCCTCGATCATGTCGTAGGCGTAGCCGGTATGACGGCCATCGGCGACATAGCCGAATGGCGGATAGGGATAGACCCCGATGGTGACGGTCGCCGTCTCGGCGGCGCTTGCCGCGCCGAGCCACAGGCCGACCAGACCCGCCGCAATGACCCGGACCCCCGCGCGCCACCCGACAAAAGTCATGGCAAAACCTCCCCACAGGTTTCCTGCAGCTTCACCCATGACGGTGCGTCTGTCCAGATTTCACGCTCGCTCGGGCTCGATCAGGATGCGGAATTCGCCGCCGGCAGCAAGACGACGATCGCGGTCCCGACCGTTCGCGTCGGGTCGGCGCTGATATGGCCGCCATGGGTCTCGACGATGCGTCGGCAGATCGACAGCCCCAGCCCGGCCCCGGGATATTCCCCCGGCCCGTGCAGGCGACGGAACACGTCGAAGATGCCGGCGACATAAAGGGGATCGATGCCGATCCCGTTGTCCGAGATGGTGACGCGGACGAAATCGCCGGCCGGGCAGGAATCGACGGAGATCTCGGGGGGGACGCCCGGGCGACGGAACTTGATGGAATTGTCCAACAGGTGGCGGAACATCTCGGCCAATTGCTGGCGATGGCCCGATACCAGGGGAAGGGGGGCGGACCGGATGATGGTGCCCGTTTGCTCGATCACCTCTTTCAAGGCCTGCTGGGCGTCGGCCAGCGGTTCGTTCAGGGCGACCGGCTGAAAGGCCTCTTTCGGTTGGCCGGCACGGGCATAGTCGTAAAGGCCGGTCACCTGATCTTGCATGCGGCTCGCCGCCGCCTTCAGATAGGCCAGGTACTCGGCGACGTCGGGCGGCAACGGCCCGGTCAGGGCCATGGTCCGTTCCAGCAATTGCGAGAAACTGATGATCGACCGGATCGGTTCGCGCAGATCGTGCGAGGCGACGAAGGTGAAGCGTTCCAGCTCGGCCTTGGCCTGCATCAGCTTTTCCATGGTGATCTCGGCCGAGCGTTGCGCCACCTTGATGTCGGTGATGTCTTCCTGAGACACGATCACCCGGTCGTAACGGTCGCGGTGGGCCGGCGGAACATGCCAGCGGATCACGATGTCGCGGATGTCGCCTTCCAGGGTGCGGACTTCGCTGGTGGCGGTCACGTCGCCCTCGCCCAGCCATATGGCCACCAGTTGTTGGCGGAAGGCGTCGAACGAGGCCGGCGTGAAGATGGTCGGCAGCCGGTCGCACAGATCGGCTGCGTCGCTCGCGCGGTGCATCGTCACGGTGGCATCGTTGACGGCGATGATGCGGACCTTGGCGGCGCAGTCGCGGACGAATTGCGGGTGCTGGTCCAGATAGGTCGAAATGTCGGTGATGTCGTGGCTGACCGCTTCGATCGCCTGGCGCACCGCCGAGAAATCCTCTTCCCACAGCGACACCGGCGATCTGGCGAACAGCTCGCGATAGCGTTCCTCGTTGACGGCGACGCTGCTGATGGCGTCGGCCAGTTGGCCTTGCATCCGGTTCAGGCTTTGGCCCAGCGCGGTCAATTCGTCGGGCTGCGGCGCCGGGCCAAGGTCCAGCGGCGGCGCCTGGCTGGGTCCCAGCCGACCCAGGCGCTCGGCCTGAGCGGCGATGAGTTCCAGGCGAGCGGTCACGGTGCGGTGGACCAGCAGGTACAACAGCACGGCCAGCGCGGCCAGCAAGACGGCATTGCCGGCAACCGCGCTGACGAGGTGGTGCAGCGCCTGGTCACGCAACACCCCCAGATCGGCGGTAAGGGTCAAGCTGCCCAGATCGACATTCTTGTCGCCATAGGGCCGGGTCAGGGCGAACGAACGGGTCAGGGGGGTTTGGGCCGGGGCGCCCCGTTCGACCAGGATGGCGCCATCGCTGCCCCGCACCGCCGCGTGGGCGAAGGCCGGCAGGCGGACGATGCCATCCAGCAGGGTTCCGATCCGGTCGCGGTCGTCCAGCCAGGCATTTTCGACCACGCTGGGCAGATAGGTGGTCTCGATCCGATCCAGCGCCTCGACCAACTGGCTGACGGCCTGACGATAATCGTTGGCCAGCTGCAAAGACGACACCGCAAGGCTGAGGACGATTCCGACGATGGCCAGGCGGGTGATGAGGTGTCGGGCAACGGCGCCTGTCTTGAAGGGCTGCGCGGTCATTTTCGTGGGCTCACCGTCGGCGCCAGCGGTCCCAGCACCCGCTCGCTCAGGCGGGCGTAACGGCCATCGGCCTTCATGGCCTTCAAGGCCTGGTCGAACTTGCCGACCAACCCGGCATGGCGCTTGTGCAGGTAAAGGTACATCGGGACCGACACCAGGGGCGGCTCGTGGATACGCAAGGCGATTCCCAACTGGCGGGCATGCCACAACACCTGCCAGCGTTCGTGCAAGATCACCTCGGCTCGGCCGGCACGAACAAGGTTCAGCAATTGGGCGGAATCCTTGGTCTGGGTCAGTTCTCGCACTTTGGGGACGTTGTGGTCGAAGATCTGCCAGCCCAGGATATAGGCCACCGAGAACGTGCCCAGGTCGCCCCAGGCACGGATCGCCACCGGCGCGTCGATGGCCGAGGCGGCGACGAAATCGTTGAAGAAGATCGGCTCGGGGACGCGGATCAGGTTGGGGTACTCGATCTCGAGGCCGGCGATGCGGGCCGCCAGCCCGTCGTCGGTGCCGTCGTTCGCCAAGGCCAGTGCCCGGGCCGCCGCCGGGTTGAACAGGACCTGGCCATCAAGCCCGGCGCTTCGAAACAGCTCGGCCAGCAATTGGTTGGTGAACCCGGTTTGCTCGGCATTGGTCCACGGTTCGCGCATGCCCGAAGACAGCGTCAACCGCTCGGCGGCCTGGGCCATGCCGGCGGCGACAACAAGAAGGCAGACCAACAGAAAGCGCACCATGCAAGTCCCCCGGCGGAGGTCGACGCACAATTATAATACTAAAGGTATTGATTGGCGAGAGGGGGCGGCCCTAGGCCCGCAATTCCATTTTGATCGGGCCTTCGGCCCGTCCATGGATGAACTGGTCGACGAACTCGTTGCCGGAATGGTCGACGTCCTTGGCCGGGCCGACCCAGATCAGACGGCCCTTGTACAGCATGGCGATGCGGTCGGCGATCTTGCGGGCCGAGGCCATGTCGTGGGTGATCGACAGCGCCGTGGCGCCCAGTTCCTTGGTGCACTTGACGATCAAATCGTTGATGACGTCGGCCATGATCGGGTCCAGGCCGGTGGTCGGTTCATCGAAGAAGATGATGTCCGGCGACGCCGCGATGGCCCGGGCCAGCGCCACGCGCTTTTGCATGCCGCCCGACAATTCGGCCGGAAACAGCTCGCCGGTGGATTCGGCCAGGCCGACCTGGGCCAGCTTTTCGATGGCGACGGCGCGCGCGCCGACGCGGTCCATGCCGCGTCCCTGGATCAGGCCGAAGGCGACGTTTTCCCACACCTTCAAGGAATCGAACAAGGCGGCGCCCTGGAACAGCATGCCGAACTTCAGCATCATGCGGTCGCGGTCCTTGGCCCGCATGCCGATGACTTCCTCGCCATCGACCTTGATCGAGCCCTTTTCCGGCCGAAGGATGCCCAGGATCGATTTCAGCAGCACCGACTTGCCGGTGCCCGAACCGCCGATCACCACCACCGATTCGCCCCGGGCGATCGACAGATCGACCCCGTCCAGCACGACCTTGGGGCCAAACGACTTGTGGACGTTCTTGATGTCGATCATGGGGTGCGCGCTCATGGTCATTTCCCGAAATACAGCGCGGTGATGATGTAATTGCAGATCAGGATCATGATCGCCGCCGACACCACCGAGTTGGTGGTCGCGGCACCCACGCCCTGGGCGCCGCCCTTGGAATAATATCCGTGATAGCAGCCCATCAGCGAGATCAGGAAGCCGAACACCGCCGCCTTGGTCAGGCCCGAGATGACGTCCAACGGTTCCAGGAATTCCCAGGTGCGGGCCAGATAGGTGGCGGGATTGAAGCCCAGCTTGTAGATGCCGACGATATAGCCGCCGAACACGCCGATGATGTCGGCCACCAGCACCAGGAACGGCACCATCAACAGGCCGGCCAGCAGGCGGGGGGCGACCAGATACTTGAACGGATTGGTCGACAAAGTGGTCAGCGCGTCGATCTGCTCGGTGACGCGCATGGTGCCGATCTCGGCGGCCATCGAGGCGCCGATGCGGCCCGCCACCATCAGGCCGGCCAGCACCGGGGCCAGTTCGCGGGTGACCGACAGCACGACCACGGTGGCGACCGCGCCCTCGGCGGCGAAGCGCGAGAAGCCGGAATAGGATTGCAGCGCCAGCACCATGCCGGTGAACACCGCCGTCAGTCCGACCACCGGCAGCGAGTAATAGCCGATCTCGACCATCGAGCGCAGCAGCAGGCGCGGATAGAAGGGCGGGCGCACCACATGCGAGACGGCGGTGCCGGTGAAGGCGGACAGGCGGCCGACATGGGCCAGGAAGCCTAGGAAGGTCCGGCCGATGGTCGCGACGAAATCCATCAGGCGTCGTCCCCTACATAGGTGCGGTGATAGCGCCGGCCCAGCGCGGTCAGGACTTCATAGCCGATGGTGCCGGCCTCGGCGGCCAGCTCGTCGGCGGGATGGGACGCGCCGATCAGTTCGATCAGGGCGCCGGGGCGCGCCAATTCGGGCGCGACGGCCGAGACGTCGAAGGTGGTCAGATCCATCGAAATTCGCCCCACGACCGGCACGCGTACCCCCCCGATCATCCCGAAACCACGATTGCCCAGCGAGCGGAACAATCCGTCGGCATAGCCCGCCGCGACGACCGCGACCTTGGTTTTGCCGGTGAAACGATGGGTGGCACCATAGCCAACGGTCTGGGGGGAGTCAACGTCGCGAACCTGCAGAATCCGGGCCTCGAGGCGCACCACGTCGGTCAGCGGATTGGGCTGTCCCGGCACCGGGTTCAGGCCGTAAAGCGCCGCCCCCGGGCGAACCAGGTCGAAGTGGTAATCGGGCCCCAGGAACACCGTCGATGACGCCGCCAGCGACAGCCGGGCGGCCAGGCCCAGGCGCCGGGTCGCATCGGTGAACAGCTTTAACTGCTCGCGGTTCTTGGGATGTTCGGGCTCGTCGGCGCAGGCCATGTGGCTCATGACCAAAGTGGTCCGGATGCCGCCCAGCATGGCCGGGTTGTCGGCCAGGTCGGCGATTGCGGCCTGGTCCAGCCCCAGCCGGCTCATGCCGGTGTCGAGATGCAGCACCGCTTCCAGTTCCTGCTCGCTGGCCCGGGCCAGGCCGACCCACTGGCCGACCTGTTCCAGGCTGTTGAGCACCGGGATCAGGTCATGGGCCGCCATGTCGGCGGCGGTGCCCGGCAGCGGTCCGCCCAGCGCCAGGATGCGGGAATCGGGCAGATCCGCGCGCAGGTCGATGCCCTCGTCGATGGTGGCGACGAAGAAGGTGCGGCACCCGGCGGCTTCCAGCGCGCGGGCCACCGGTCCGGCCCCCAGGCCATAGGCGTCGGCCTTGACCACGGCCGCCGCCTCGGCGCCCGGGGCGCGGGCGGCGATGGCGCGCCAATTGGCGACGATGGCGTCCAGATCGACGGTCAGCAAGGCGGGGGCGCGGTCGTGGGAGGTCATTTAGGTGCGCCGTCCGTACCTTCCAGTCGATCGTCGTCGCGCGGGATGGAGCGGCTGCCCGACCGTTGTAGGATCGCCTTGGCCTGGCCGGGAACGGCACGTTCGCCACGGGCGGTGAAATAGCGTTCGGCCTCGGCTTGGGCTCCGACCCTGGCGGCCAGCGCCGACGAGATGTATTGGTTCAGGCTGACGCCGACCTCGGCGGCCTGGGCCGCCGCCCGATCCTTCAGGTCCTCGGGAAGTCGCAGCGGAAAATTGCCGGTGCTCATGTCCTGATCCTCCGCAACACAGATCCTGGGCGTTCCGCGGTAATGCCGAACCGGCGGGCCGCCTCGCCGATATGCCGAAGATTGAAGGTGGCGATCGCGTCGGCCTGACCGTTGATCGCCGTTTCAATCACCAACTCGTCATCGGCGTCGGCTCCCGAGGGCCGCCAGCGATAATCGAAGGCGACCGGGATACAGATCGCCGCCAATTCATCCAAGACCGCCAGCACCTCGACCACGCCAATGCCGAATTTTTCAAGATTGGCGGGACGGCACAACACGGATTCGTACTCGACCATCAACGGCGTCGAAAGCAGCGGGCGGAAACGGCCGTCCAAGGCGGCGAGCAGCAATTGGCGCGATGCGCCGAAGGGGCTGTCGAAGGCCGCGACCATGACGTCGGTGTCGATGACCAAGCGAATCATTATGATATCATATGAGACGTCACTATTCGCAGTCAACCACCGGCCCGTCTTGGCGATCAGTATTCCGGCGCCTCGAAATGGTCGTCGGTGATCAGGTTGCCAAACTTGGTGAACTCGCCCAGGAACGACAGGCGCACGGTGCCGACCGGGCCGTGGCGCTGCTTGGCGATGATCACTTCCGCCGTGTTGTAGACCTGCTCGCAGCGTTCCTGCCATTTGGCGTAACGCTCGTTGAACTTGTCCTCGGCCTCTTCCGGCCGCCGCGCCGGCTCGGCGCGTTCCAGGTAATATTGCTCGCGGAACACGAACATGACCACGTCGGCGTCCTGCTCGATCGAGCCGGATTCACGCAGGTCGGCCAATTGCGGGCGCTTGTCCTCGCGCTGCTCGACGGCGCGCGACAACTGCGACAGGGCGATCACCGGCACGTCCAGCTCCTTGGCCAGGGCCTTCAGGCCGCGGGTGATTTCCGACACTTCCTGGACGCGGTTCTGATCGGAACTGCCGCCGGTGCCGCGCAGCAATTGCAGATAGTCGACCACGATCAGGCCCAGGCCGTGCTGGCGCTTCAGGCGCCTGGCCCGGGTGCGGACGGCGGAAATCGACAGGGCCGGGGTGTCGTCGATATGCAAGGGCAGGCGGCTCAGCTCTTGCGCTGCGACCACCAGGCGCTCGAACTCGTCGTTGCTCATCTCGCCCTGGCGGATCTTGTGGCTCGAGATTTCCGCCTGCTCGGCCAGGATACGGGTGGCCAGCTGCTCGGACGACATTTCCAGCGAGAAGAAGGCGACCACGGCGCCATCCACGCCCTTCTTGTGGCCCAGGGCGTCGATTTCCTCGCGGTAGGCCTTGGCGGCGTTGAAGGCGATGTTGGTGGCCAGCGAGGTCTTGCCCATCGACGGGCGCCCGGCCAGGATCAGCAGGTCCGACGCATGCAGGCCGCCCAGCTTCTTGTCCATGTCGATCAGGCCGGTCGGCACCCCCGACAGCTTGCCCTGGCGCTGGTGGGCCGCTTCGGCCTGACGCACCGCCTCGACCAGGACGGTGCCGAAGGTCTCGAAGCCGCCCTCGGTCTGGCCGGTGGTGGCCAATTCGTACAATTGCGCCTCGGCCCGGCCGATCTGGTCCATGGCCGGATCGTCGATCTGCGGCTCGAAGGCGCGGTTGACCAGTTCCTCGCCCAGGGCGATCAGCTCGCGCCTGAGATGCAGGTCGTGGACCAGCTTGCCGTAATCCTCGGCATTGATGATCGACACCACCGCGTTGGCCAACTGGGCCAGATAGGGGGTGCCGCCGATCTCGGCCAGGCCGCCGTCATTCTCGAAGAAGGTCTTCAAGGTCACCGGGTTGGCGATCTGGCCGCGCTCGACCAGCTTGCCGCAGGCGGCGAAGATGCGCCCGTGCGCCGGCTCGGCGAAATGCTCGGGCCGCAGGAATTCCGACACTTTCTCGAAGGCGCGGTTGTTCAGCAAGATGGCGCCCAACAGCGCCTGCTCCGCCTCGTAATTATGGGGCGGAGTACGAAAGGGCACGCCTTCGCCAGTGGGCGCGCCGGAGCCGAACGGGATGACGGATGACATGGCCGGCAGCGTAGCAAGCGCCTGTGGTCGTTTCCAGCGAAAAGGCCAAGGACAAGCCTCTATTGAAAAAGTATGGTGCGTATCCCAGCTGTGGGGCGGAGGCAGTCGTTGCGGGAGGTGCAGATGCACCCTTACCTGATCATGATGATTGCCGTCTTCCTGGCGTTGACCTCTTCGGCCCGGGCCGATATCGCCATCGGAGCGGGCGGCACCTCTTTGTCGCTGACCGGCCGGGTCGGCGCCGAGGATCATTGCCACGCCGCCTTGGCTCTGCGCGCCAATCCCGCCGTCACCCTGGTCCGGATCGATTCGGCCGGCGGCAACGCCTGGGCCGGCGCGCAACTGGCCCGGCTGTTCGCCCGCGCCGGCCTGGCGGTCGAGGTGCCGCGCGGCGCGCGGGCCCTGTCCGCCGCCGGAGTGGCGGCGCTGGGCGGCGCCCGGCTGACACTTGGCGGCGTTCTTGGGCTGCATGGCCCCTACAGCCAGGCTTCGTCGACTGCCGGGCTGGGCGAGGCCCGCGCCGAGATGCGTGCCGTCTTGCTGGAATCGGGTCTTCGTGCCGGCCAGGTCGATCTTGCCCTGGCGCAGCCGCGCGACCGGCTGCTGATCCTGGGGCCAGCCGATCTGGCCGATCGGCGCCGCCATCACCGCGTCGATCGGGCGGCGGTGGCACGCATCGCCGATGCCTGCGACAGCCTGTTCGCGCTGATGGGGCGGCCGTCAGCCGGCCGGCAGGGACATGCGGAAACAGGCGCCGCCGTCGGGCAGGTTGGCCACCTCAAGGGTGCCGGCATGGTCGCGGACAATGCCGTAGCTGATCCATAGGCCCAGGCCGGTGCCCTGGCCGACCGGTTTGGTGGTGAAGAACGGGTCGAACACCTTGCCGATATCGACGGCATCGATGCCGGGGCCGTTGTCGGCCACTTCCACCGCCACCTGCGGGCCGGCGGCGACGGCGCGGATGGCGACCCTGGGGTCGGCCTGGCCGGCCACCGCGTCCAGGGCGTTTTCGACCAGATTGACCAGCACCTGGTGCAACTGGCCGGCATGGCCCAGGGCCTTCAGGTCGGGCGGCAGGTCCAGGCTGATGGACGGCGGCTGCTTGCGGCCCTTGGCCACCCATTGGACGGCGTTTTCCACCAGTTCGGCCAGAGCGACCGGCTCGGGGTCGCCGGACGCCGAAAAGGACAGCCGTTTCAGCGATTTGACGATGTCGGCGACCCGCTGCGCCCCTTCCTGGGTGCCGGCGATCAGCGGCGGCAGGTCGGCCATCAGGCCGTCGATGCGCAAGGATTGGCGCAAGGCTTCGCGCCTGTCGGCATCGGCGCCGGCATGGATGGCGGCCAGATAGGCCTCCAGCCGGTCGCGGTACTTGGTCAAAGCGTGGACATTGCCGACGATGAAGCTGATGGGATTGTTGAGCTCGTGGGCGACGCCGGCAATCAGGCGACCCAGCGAGGCCATCTTTTCCTGCTGCACCAATTGCGCCTGCGCCCGCTTCAGGGCCTCATAGGCGCGGCGCAGCTCGCCCACCGGGCGCCCGGTCAGGACGGTGCCGGCCGGCAGGCCGCGATGGTCCAGCAGGGTGGCGCAGGTCAGGGCGACCGGCTCGGTGGTGCCGCCGTCCCTGTGTCGGAAGCGCACCTCGCGGTCGCCGCCGGTTCCGGCTTCCAGCCAGTGGCACAAGGGGCCGACATCCTCGCCCAGGAACTCGGCCATCGGCCGGCCTTTCAGGTCGATCTCGGCGATGTCGGTCAGTTTCAGGAAGGCCAGGTTGACCTGCTGGATGTGGCCCTTGGAATCGCACACCACCAGGATGTCCGACACCGACGACAGGACCGAGGTGATGAATCGCTGGGCTTCTTCCAGCGCGGTGTTCTTCTCTTCCAGCTCGATTTCATAGGAGATCAGGTCGGAATAGACCTCCTCCATCTTGCGGATCACCTCGATCCAGGCGGCTTCCTGGGCCTGGGCGATGTCGGTATCGGCCAGGCCGGCGAAGGACAGCGCCGAGGGCGGGCGGGGTTCGGTGGACGACGCCATCAGGGCCGCCGTTCCAGCCCGTAGCGGGCCATCTTGGCGCGCAGACCGACGCGGGACAGGCCCAGCTCGTCGGCGACGCGGCTGATATTGCCGCCATGGCGGGCCAGAGCCTCGGCCAGGATTTCCGCTTCCAGCGCCTCGACCCGGTCCTTCAGGGTCAGGGGCTCGTGACCATCGATGGCGGCGGGGCGGGCATGGGCCTGCAGGCGCGGGCTCAAGAGCTCCGGCCCCATGGTCGCATTTTCCGACAGCGCCACCATGCGCTGGATTTCGTTCATCATCTCGCGCACGTTGCCCGGCCAGTCATAGCCGGTCAGCCGGCGCTCGGCCTCGGGCGAGAAGCCGCTGATCGCCTTGCCGAAGGCCTTGGCGGTATCGGCCAGGATGCGCCCGGCCAGCACCGGAATGTCCATCGGCCGCTCGCGCAGGGACGGGATGTGGATGGGGAAGGCGGCCAGGCGATAATAAAGGTCGCGGCGGAAGGTCTGGTCCGCGACCTCCATTTCCAGGTTGCGGTTGGTGGCGGCGATGACGCGGACATCGACCTTGCGGGTCAGCCGCGCACCCAGCGGCCTGATCTCGCCTTCCTGCAGCACGCGCAACAACTTCACCTGGAAGGCCGGCGAGGTCTCGCCGATCTCGTCCAGGAAGATGGTGCCGCCGTCGGCCTGCTCGAACAGGCCGATCCGGTCCTCGTAGGCGCCGGTGAAGGCGCCCTTCTTGCAGCCGAACAGTTCGGATTCCAGCAACTGGTCGGGCAGGGCGCCGCAATTTTCCACCACGAACGGCCGGTTGCCGCGCGGCGAGTTGTAATGGATGGCGCGCGCCAGCAATTCCTTGCCGGTGCCGGATTCGCCGGTGATCAGCACCGAGATGTCGAAAGCGGCGACACGCGCGCCCAGGTCCAGGATGCCGGCCATGGGCGATCCCGGCGCGTGGGTGATGCGGTCGAAATGGTGGGCGCGCTTCAGGGCGCGGGTTTTCTTGGCCACCACCTCTTCCAGCATGGCCGGCGCCACCTTGAGATCCAGCGAGGCCTGGGCATTGGCGTTTTGCAGCTCGCGCAGGCGCAGCGCCTGGCGCACGGTGCCGACCAGTTCGTCGGGGTCCCACGGCTTGGTGATGTACTGGTAGATGCCGGCCTCGTTGATGCCGGCGATGATGTCTTCCGACGAGGTATAGCCCGAGATGATCATCCGCACCGGATCGGGCCAGCGGTCGCGCACATTCTTCAGGAAATCGACGCCCTGCATGCCGGGCATTCGTTGGTCGCACAAGATGGCGTGCACCAGCTCGCTGTCCAGCACGCCGCAGGCCTCGTCGGCGTTCGAGGCGGTCAGCACCACGAACTCGTCGGCCAGGACGCGCTTCAACGCTTCCTGCGACTGGCGCTCGTCATCGATGACGAGAATGATCGGCAGCTTGGTCAAAAGCCTGTCCACCGTCTGTAAGGTT
This sequence comes from Magnetospirillum sp. LM-5, assembly GCF_902729445.1. Lineage (NCBI taxonomy): Bacteria > Pseudomonadati > Pseudomonadota > Alphaproteobacteria > Rhodospirillales > Rhodospirillaceae > Magnetospirillum > Magnetospirillum sp. LM-5. The sequence continues at coordinate 130,855 of NZ_CACVCE010000001.1, forward strand.
GCTTTCCACCCGGCGCATTGTGGAAGCGAACGGGCAAAGGAATCAAGAACCGTTCATCGACGGTTTAAGACGGCCGCAAACCGTTGTTACATCGCCGTGGTATGACCACTATCAATATTGCAAATCGAGTTGGGGCCAACCGATGACTCATGTCACTCAGCTTCACCATCGCCGGCTGGCGCATATGGCCCGATCCGGGGCTTCCGATGACCGCCGCCAGTTTCGCCGTTACGAAGGGGCGGGATTGATCGCCAATATCGATCAGGAATTGCTCGAGGTCGATGACATCTCGGTTTCCGGCCTCCGGGTTCCGGGCGAACGCCTGCCGCGCGGGCGGACCGTCCAGGTCCAGCTGATCCCGCGTGAGGGCTCGAAGCTGGCGCTGAACCATGCCGTCAACACCCTTGCCGAGGTGGTCGGCGTCGGAAACGGGCACACCCGGCTGCATTTCGTATCCTTGCAATTCAGCCTGGCCAAGCTGGTGATCCGCCATATCGCCACCCGGACCGGGGTTCAGCCCTTCATGGTGAAGTAACCCATTTTCCCAATGGGCAGGGCGCGCTTTTTGGGCGATGCTGTGGTGGTATCGCAACAAAGGGGTGTCCGATGCGCATGTTGACCGGTGCGCTTGTCTTGTGGGCAGGCGCGGCGCTGGCGGCCGATCCGGTTGGCCAGATCAAATCGTTGGAAGGCAGTGCGAGCGTGATCCGCGCCGGGGCCGAACAGGCCTTGGCCGGCGGCGAGGCATTGCAGGCCGACGACGTGCTGGTGACCAAGGCGGGCTCTACCCTGGGGATCGTCTTTCGCGACGACACCACCCTGGCCATGGGGCCGTCCAGCCGTTTGGTGATCGACCGCCTGCTGTTCCAGCCGGCCGCCAGCCAGTTGGATCTGGGCTTGAGTTTCGACAAGGGCACCTTCTCGGTGCAGTCGGGGCAGATCGCCAAGCTGGCGCCGGAACGGACCAACTTCCGGACGCCGACGGCCAGCCTGGCCATTCGCGGCACCTCGTTCCTGGTCAAGGTCGACGGCAATGAATAGGACGCGGAACGCGGCCGCCGCCGCCTTGATGACGCTGCTGTCGGCCTGCGCCAGCGGCGACCGTGTGGTGCTGCTGGCCGATCCCGATGGCAAGGTCGGCAAGGTCGAAGTCAGTTCGGCCCAGGGCAGCCAGGTGCTGAACCAGGCCGGAACCGGGACGGTGGTCCAGGCCGGCAAGGCGCCGTCCGCCCCCGAGGCGGTGCCGGCCGACACCATCACCAAATTGTGGGGCGACGCCCTGCGGGCGATGCCGGACCGGCCGGTGACCTTCCAGCTTTACTTCAAGACCGGCACCGCCGAACTGACGCCCGAGGGTCTGGCCGAACTGCCCAAGGTTCGCGCCCTGGCCGCCAGCCGTCCGCATGTGGTGCTGCTGATCGCCGGCCACGCCGACGCGGTCGGCTCGGACGAGGTCAATATCCGCATCTCGCGCGAGCGGGCGGAATCGGTGCGCGCCCTGCTGGTCAAGGACGGCATCACCGCCCGGGCGGTCGAGGTGTCGTCGCACGGCAAGCGCAACCCGCTGGTGCCCACCGCCGACGGCGTGGCCGAACCCCGCAACCGCCGGGTCACCGTCACCGTGCAGTGACCGCTGCGTAACGAAAAAGCCCCCCTTCGGTGACGAAGGGGGGCTTCTCGTTGGGCGGCGACTATTCGGCGGCGGCGTCCTTGCCGGCCGGCGGCGGGGCCGGCGGCAGGCCGGCGAAGCGGCGCAGCATCTCGAAACGACGACGGATCTGCACTTCCGCCTCGCCCATCAGATGGTGGAAGCGGTCGGGATCGGCTCGCTCGACCATGGTGAAGCGGGCCTCGCCCTTGGCGAAGTCGTAAAGGCTGCCGGTCGGCTCCTGGCTGTCCAGCGTCAGCGGGTTGTCGGTGGTGCCCAGCTTGCGCGGGTCCCAGCGATAGAGCGGCCAATAGCCCGACTGCACCGCCAGACGCTGCTGTTCCAGGCCCGACGACAGGTCGTAGCCATGGGCGATGCAATGGGAATAGGCGATGATCAGCGACACGCCCGGCCATGCCACCGCGTCCTGGATGGCGCGCAGCGTCTGCACGTCCTTCGAGCCGAAGGCGACATGGGCGACATAGACGTCGCCATAAGCCATGGCCATCATGCCCAGATCCTTCTTGGGCAGGCTTTTGCCGGCCACCGCGAACTTGGCGGTGGCCGCCAGCGGCGTGGCCTTGGATTGCTGGCCGCCGGTGTTGGAATAGACCTCGGTATCCATCACCAGGATGTTGACGTTCTTGCCCGACGCCAGCACGTGGTCAAGACCGCCATAGCCGATGTCATAGGCCCAACCGTCGCCGCCGACGATCCACACCACCTTGTCGACCAGATAGTCGGCCAGCTGGTCCAGGCGCCTGGCTTCGGGCTCGGTGCGGCCGGCCAGCAGCGTGCGCAGTTCCTCGACGCGGGTGCGCTGGAGGGCGATCTGGGCATCGTCTTCGTGGGTGGCGTGGGTGATCTCGTTGGCCAGCTTTTCGGGCACGATGCCGGCGGTCACCATGTGCCTCAACAGCAGCTTGGCGTTCTCGCCATGTTGGTCGACGGCCAGGCGGATGCCCAGACCGAACTCGGCATTGTCCTCGAACAGCGAGTTGGCCCAGGCCGGGCCGCGGCCGTCGGAATTCTTGGTATAGGGCGTGGTCGGCAGGTTGCCGCCGAAGATCGACGAGCAGCCGGTGGCGTTGGCCATCATCAGGCGGTCGCCGTAAAGCTGCGACAACAGCTTGATATAGGGCGTCTCGCCGCAGCCCAGGCAGGCGCCCGAGAACTCGAACAAGGGCTGCAGCAGCTGCGCGGTCTTGACGGTCGGCTTGGTGAGCTTGGTGCGATCGACTTCCGGCAGATCGACGAAGAAGCTCCAATTATCCTTCTCGTCGGCCAGGATCGGGTCCTTGTCGACCATGACCAGCGCCAGCCGGTCGGGATTGGCCTTGTCCTTGCCGGGGCAGACCTTGACGCACAGCGAGCAGCCGGTGCAATCCTCGGGGGCCACCTGCAGCAGGTACTCGGCGCCTTTGAACTCGGCGCCCTTATAGACCATGTGCTTGAGCGTCGACGGCGCATTGCCCAGGGCCGCCGGCTCGGCGACCTTGGCGCGGATCGCGCCGTGCGGGCAGACCATCGCGCACTTGTTGCACTGGATGCACAAGGATTGTTCCCACACCGGGATCTCGGCGGCGATGTTGCGGCGCTCGAAGCGCGCCGTGCCGGTCGGCCACACGCCGTCGGGCGGGAAGGCCGAAACCGGCAGCAGGTCGCCCTTGTTGGCCAGCATCATCGCGGTGACGCGCTGGACGAATTCCGGCGCGTCCTGCGGCACGATCGGCGGCCGGGTGCGGTTCGAGGTGGCGTCGGCCGGGATGGTCACCTTTTCCAGGTGGGCCAGGGCCATGTCGACGGCTTCGAAATTCTTCTCGACCATCGATTGCGACTTGCGGCCATAGGTCTTCTCGATGGCCTTCTTGATGTGGCCGATCGCCTCGTCCCGGGGCAGCACGCCCGACAGCGCGAAGAAGCAGGTCTGCATGATGGTGTTGATGCGCTGGCCCATGCCGGCGGCCTGGGCCACCTTGCGGGCGTCGATGGTATAGACCTGAAGGTTCTTGTCGATGATGTCCTGCTGCACCTCGCGCGGCAGGTAATCCCACAGCTCGTCCTTGGAATAGGGCGCGTTCAGCAGGAAGGTGGCGCCGGGCTTGGCGTGGGCCAGCACCTCATAGCGATCCAGGAAGACGAAATGGTGGCAGGCGACGAAGTCCGCCTCGCCGACCAGATAGGCCGAGCGGATGGCGTCGTGGCTGAAGCGCAGGTGCGAGATGGTCACCGCGCCCGACTTCTTGGAATCGTAGACGAAATAGCCTTGGCCCTGGAAGCCGGCATTCTCGGCGATGATCTTGATGGAGTTCTTGTTGGCGCCCACCGTGCCGTCGGCGCCCAGGCCGAAGAACACCGCGCTTTTGACGCCGGGCTGCGGCAGCTCGAACGCGGAATCCACCGGCAGCGACAGGCCGGTGACGTCGTCGGTGATGCCCACCGTGAAGCGGCGCTTGGGCTTGGCGGCCTTCAGTTCGTCGAACACCGCCTTGACCATGGCGGGGGTGAATTCCTTGCTGGCCAGGCCGTAGCGGCCGCCGATCACCACCGGCTCGGCGGCGGTGGCGCGATTGCCGGCGGCGCGGGCCTCGGCCAGGGCGGTGACGATGTCCTGGTAAAGCGGCTCGCCGACCGAGCCGCATTCCTTGGTGCGGTCCAGCACGGCGATGGCGCGGGCCGAGGTCGGCAGCGCCGAGACGAAGGCATCGATCGAGAACGGACGGAACAGGCGGACCTTCAGCACGCCCAGGCGCTCGCCCTGGCTGTTCAGGTAATCGACGGTTTCGTGCACGGTGTCGGCGCCCGACCCCATGATGACGATCACCCGGTCGGCGTCGGCGGCGCCGTGATAGTCGAACAGGTTGTATTGGCGGCCGGTCAGCTTGGCGAAGCGGTCCATCACCTGCTGCACGATGCCGGGGCAGGCGTCGTACCACGGGTTCCTGGCTTCCTGCATCTGGAAGAAGGTGTCGGGATTCTGCGACGAACCGCGCAAGCTGGGATGGTCGGGCGAAAGTGCGCGCTCGCGGTGCGCCTTGACCAGATCGTCGTCGATCATGCGGTGCAGGTCGGCATCGGCCAGTTCCTCGATCTTGGCGACCTCGTGGCTGGTGCGGAAACCGTCGAAGAAATGCAGGAACGGCACACGCGACTGCAGCGAGCTGGCATGGGCCACCATCGCCATGTCGTGGGCTTCCTGGACGCCGGCGGCGGCCAGCATGGCGAAACCGGTCTGGCGGCAGGCCATGACGTCGGAATGATCGCCGAAGATCGACAGGCCATGGGTCGCCACCGTGCGGGCCGACACGTGCATGGTGAACGAGGTCAGCTCACCGGCGATCTTGTACATGTTGGGGATCATCAGCAGCAGGCCCTGCGACGCCGTGAAGGTGGTCGCCAGCGACCCGGCCTGAAGCGCGCCGTGCACGGCGCCGGCGGCGCCGCCCTCGTGCTGCATCTCGGCGACGTTGGGAACCACGCCCCAGATGTTGGTCTTACCTTCCGAAGCCCACTGATCGGCCAGTTCCCCCATGGTGGAGGAGGGCGTGATGGGATAGATCGCCGCCACTTCGGACAGCCGGTAGGCGACCGAGGTGCAGGCTTCGTTTCCGTCGACGGTGATCAGGTGGCGTTTGGTCATGTTTGCTTCGTCCGGTGCTGAAAGGGACGAGCCGAACGGGCCCGCCCCGGGTCTAGTTCAAACGGGACGGCAGCATAGGCAGGGGTGGCGGGAACTCGCAAGTAACTAATCAAAAGGAGGCTGATAAACGAAATAAAATTGCTTGCAATCTGGAGGCGTTCAAAAAATAATCCCCCGCCCTCCCACCTTTTGGTGTGGAGAAGATACCTGAATGGGCGGGGCGGGCTCGCCCGATGGTGTTGGCCTGGGTGGCGCAATACGAAAGACATAAAAATTTCTCGCGGGGCACAACAAGAGGTTGCCATCCGCGACCAATGCAGAGTAGATTTACAACCGGGGCATTTGTACAGGAACCGCCATGACCGCAGCCGCTAAGAAAGTCACGAAAACCCCCCGTCGTCCGTCCAGCCGTGGACGCACGCCATCGGGCAAGCCCAACCCCATCGATGTGCATGTGGGGGGGCGGGTCCGTCTTCGCCGCACCCTTCTTGGCATGAGCCAGGAAAAGTTGGGCGAAGCGCTGGGCCTGACCTTCCAGCAAGTTCAAAAGTACGAGCGCGGTGCCAACCGCGTTGGCGCCAGCCGTCTGTTCGACCTGTCTCGCGTCCTCGACGTGCCGGTCAGCTTCTTCTTCGACGACATGACCGAGGAAGTGGAATCGTTGTCGCCTCGCCTGATCCTGGGCCTCAAGGAAGAGCCGGCGACGTTCGAGGCCGACCCGATGACCAAGCGCGAGACGCTGGAACTGGTTCGCGCCTATTACCGCATCACCGACCCGCAGGTTCGCCGGCGGGTGCTTGACCTGGCCAAGGCGCTGGGCGCCGTGGTCGGTTCGGGCGAATAATCGGCTGGTCCCCCTTGGCGCGAGTGTCCGGGATAGGATGCTAAGCGCCAGGGGGGCAGTCCGCGACTTGGTCCGGCAACGGACGACGCCGGAAACGGGAGCCTGGGCGGCGTATGCGGATTGACGACTACATCGATGCCACCAATCAGGCGACAAGCCAAGACGATGTGTTCGCTCTGTTCCAGTCGGCCGCGGCGTCGCTGGGCTATGACCGCATGATGTACCGCGCGTTGCGCAACCATCCCGACACCTCGCTGCCCTGCGTCGCCAAGACCTATCCCGAGGAATGGATCGCCCATTACGTCGCGAAGGGCTATGTCGATACCGACCCGGTCGGTGTGCGCATGCTGGTTTCGGGGCTGCCGTTCCTGTGGTGGGAGGCGGTGCAAAAGGGCAACCGCCATGCCGGCACCATCTTGAACGAGGCCGAGGAATTCGGCCTGAAGGACGGCGCCGCGGTGCCGATCCACGGACCCAACGGCGAATGCGTCGGGATCGGTTTCGCCAGTACCGTTGGCGGCATCGACGGCCGCGCCTCGCTGTCCAAGCTGCAGTTGATGGCGGTGCAGTTTCACACCGCTTACAGCGCACTGGCCCAGCCACGCCAGTTGACCGCCATCCACCTGACCCCGCGCGAGCGGGAAATCCTGCTGTGGTGCGGGCGTGGCAAAAGCTCGTGGGCCATCGGCGAGATCTTGCACATCGCCGAGAATTCGGTCGAGTGGCACCTGAAGAACATCTTCCGCAAATTGTCGGTCGATTCCCGCGTGACCGCCGTGGTCAAGGCGCTGCATCTCGGGCTTATTTCCCTGTAAAAACAATGGGTTGAATTGACCCCACGGAGTTCCGTGGGATGTTTCAGTCGACCGAGTGTGGGCATTCTTCGCTTCAGCAAAATGGCTGGGCGGAGGAAGTTCCCGTGATTGATTGCTTCACCTACGAAACCGCGCATTTGTTCGGCGATGCCTTGGCGTCGCAGTTTCGCCTGCGCCACAAAGTCTTCGTCGAGAAGCAGCAATGGGGGGTGCCGAACTGGCGCGGCATGGAGTACGACCAGTACGACACGCCGGCGGCGGTCTATTGCGTGTGGCGCGACGACGACGCGGTGGTGCGCGGTGTCGCCCGGCTGGCGCCGACCACCATCCCCTACATGATCAAGGATCTGTGGCCCGAGCTGGTCACCAACGGCGAGCTGCCGGCCAGCCCGGATATCTGGGAATCGACCCGCCTGGGCATCGATCATGATCTGCCCAAGCCGCTGCGCCGGCGCATCCTGTCCGAGCTGATCCTGGCCTACATGGAGGCCTCGCTGCGCTATCAGGTCAAGGGCCTGATCGGCATCGGCTACGAATGGTGCTGGGAACATTCCTTCAATCGGCAGGGCTGGCCGGTGCGCCGGCTGGGGCCGAACAAGGAAATCGATGGGCTGAGCAGCTATGTCGGCCTGCTGCCGGTGTCGCACGCCCATCTGCACAATCTGCGTGCCGCCACCGGCATCCATAGCCCGGTGCTGCGCACCGCCGACGATATTCTTTACCAGGGAGTGGCGGCCGAATGAGCGAAGCCGAACAAGACGCCACCCGAGCCCTGCTGCCCGGCCTTCACTACCTGGCGGTGGAAGCGTTGCGCTCGGGAAGCCCGGCGGTGTCGCGGGTGATCTACGACGCGATCTCGACAATAGAAAACATCATGGATGAGAAGGGAGACTACAATGAACAATGTTGTGTCGCTGCGGCGTCTGAAGCCGGAATCCGACAGCCTCATTGAAGCGCCTTTGATGTCGCAGAAGATGTTTCGCACCGCCTTGGTGCGGATGCTCAGCCACGCTCGCCAGCAGGGCCTGGCCGACACCACGCTGACCCTGGATCTGGCGCTGACCGCGCTGGATGCCGATTACGACCGGCGCCGGTCCTGATCGGGGCTCCGTGCAAAAGTCCTTTGACAGCCGCCATGAGTCGAGCCGTGCTCGCCTTATGGCGGGAAAATAAACCACTCCCGCGCGGAAAGCTTGGCGGAGCCCGGGATTTCCCAACAGAATCGGGGAAAAGTACACCGAGGCGAAGCCGAGGGACTTTTCCCCGCGGGAACTATTCCGGTGCCCGGAACGACTCGGCGGGGTCGTCACTGGGATACAGAATCTGTTGTCGCAACAGGCCGGTCATCGGCAGGTTGAGGTTGACGCCCTTGGGGGGAATCGGCGACTGGAACCACTGGATATACAGTTTTTCCAGCTCGCCGCTCTTCATCAACGCCTTGACGGTGCCATCGACCACCGCCTTGAAGGCCGGGTCGTTCTTGCGCAGCATGATGGCGATCGGCTCGATCGACATCGACGGGCCGAGCAGTTCGTATCCTTGCGGATCGGCGGACATGGCGATCAGGCCGGCCAGCAGGTTGTCGTCCATGACGAAGGCCTGGGCTTGGTCGCTTTCCAGCAGCGCGAAGGATTGCAGGTGGTCCTCGCCGAACAATTCGCGCATCGGCGTGCCGCCGACGGGCTGACGGGCGCCCAGCAACTGGATGCTGGTGCTGCCCTTGGTGGTGGCGACCGAGGCGCCGCGCAATTGCCCCAACGTTTTGATCCCGGACCCTTTCTTGACCGCGACCCGCACCGCCGAGACGAAGGTGGTGGGGGCGAAGGCGACCTGGGCCTGGCGTTCGGTATTGTTGGTGGTCGATCCGCATTCCAGGTCGATGGTGCCGGCAACGGTGCTGGCGATGCGGTTGGCCGAGGTCACCGCGACGTGACGGACCTCAAGCCGTGGCAGCCCCAGCTTGGCCTTGACCGCATCGACGACGCGGTTGCAGACATCGACGTGGTATCCGACGAAACGACCGCCTTCAAGCGCATAGGACAGCGGGTACGAGCTTTCCCGCACCCCCAAGGTGATGGCGCCGGTGCGCTTGATCTTGTCCAGCGTCATCTCGGTTTGTGGCTGGTCGGCAATCGCCTCCAGCGGGGCGACAATCACCGCGGCCAGGGCCACTCCCACCGTCAACAAAGCCATGCGCATCGAAGTCCCCCCCTCCCGGTGGTGATGCCCGTCCTTCGGATCGCTTCATCACCTAATGGGTGTATTCGCATGAGGGGTAGTGATTGTCAATCGCCACAAGGTCATGGTTCGGGCATGTCGGCCAGGACCTTCGCCAAGTCCTGGACGCGACGGCGGATCCGGTGGTCGGTGATGGCGCGATAGGCGCGGATCAACTCGATGACATCATTCTGGAATTGCGGCGAGCCCGCGTCGGAAACCGGCATCGCGGCGGCCATGCGGGGAACCGCGGCGGCTTCGACCTTGGCGCTCATCTCGGCGAAGAAGTAATCGACCGACACCCCCAGGACGCGGGCGACGTCGTAAAGCCGCGACGCCCCCACGCGGTTGGAGCCATTTTCATATTTCTGTATCTGCCGAAAGCTTAAGCCCAGCAGGTTGGCCAATTCGCCCTGGCTCAGGCGCAATTCGACCCGCCGCCGTTTCAGGCGGGCGCCGACATGCGCATCCACTGGGCTTGGTCCGTCGTCGTCAATGCCGCCACTGGTCAAGGTATGGCCCCCGTGTCACCTCGAATGCGAGATAGCAGAGTATATTATTCGCGAGAAGGATGTAAGTGGTCCGATATCAGCCGGCCGCCTGTCCCAGGCGCAGCGTGACCTCGGCGGGAACCTTGCGTTGGCGGGTCGTCAGCCACGATGTCCATCCCAGTCGGGGCAACCGGGCCGGGTTCTTGGTCCACAGGCGCGACACCGGGACCTGACGGGGCGGCAGGATCATGCGGATTTCGCTTTCGACATGGCCGCCCAAGGTGAAGTCCAGGATTTCCCGCAACAGGGCATGGCGCTTCGATCCGGGCAGAAGCGGGACCATGTCGCGCAGGGTCATCGGCCCCAGATCCAGCCGGATGGCGGCGGACTGGTCCCACACCCGGCGGCCCAGGACGGCGCCGTCGCCCAGGATCGCGTTGCGGCCCAGGGGGCCCAGGATGGTGGTCTGGTCGTCGTCCAGACGCAGCCAGCGGCCGGTGAACGGCACCACCTTCACCGGCATCGCCAGGGTATAGGACAAGGTCCGCTCGGACCGCAGCCGCTCGATCACAGCACGAGAGATTCGCCGGACCGGGGGGCATGTGATCCATGCTCCACCACAAGGAAGGCGACCTGAAGTCATGGAAGGGCAACAAGGTGCTGAAAATGTGGAAGAAGCCGTAGGCGGGCCCGGCGAGGGGAGAGGGAGTAGATGGTGGGCGATGCAGGGATTGAACCTGCGACCCCACCCGTGTGAAGGGTGTGCTCTACCGCTGAGCTAATCGCCCATCTACTCGTGCGGCCGATGATGCCGCTGGGAATTTCCCGGCTGTCGCCAAGGTTCCCATCCGCTCGGGAGGCGGCTTTATAGGGCGAGAGCGGCCCCCTGTCAAGCACCGGCGTCGTTCGATCACGAGCGGTTGGGCGACAGGTGGAACTCGACCAATCCCTTCAGGCCGGCGAAGGCGTCGGCCAGCTTGGCGGGGTCGTGGTCGCCGGTCGATCTGAGGACCAGATGGTAGGCGAAGCGCTGCCCCTCGTTGATCAGGTCGAAGGTCCAGCCGGTCACGTCGTAGCCGAAATTGGACATGATGGCGGTGATGTCCTCGGCCGATGGTTTGTGGTCGCGCAGGAAGGTCAGCGAGACGTGCATCACCGTCTCGTGCGGCAGCGAGCTTTCGATGCTGCGCACGCCGCTCATCAGCGCCACGGTCAGGATCGCCGCCGAAATCGCCGCGCCGTAGAAGCCCACGCCGATGACCACGCCGATCACCGCCGTCATCCAGATCGAGGCGGCGGTGGACAGGCCGCGGATCGAGAAGCCTTCCTTCATGATGACCCCGGCCCCCAGGAAGCCGATGCCGGTCAGGATGCCCTGGATGGTCCGGGTCGGGTCGGCGGTGGGCGGGGTGTGGCCGGTGCCGCCGAACCACATGTGCGGATAGCCGTTGATGACGGTCAGGACGCAACTGGCGACGCAGACCAGCGCATAGGTGCGAAGGCCTGCGGCGCGACCGTGATAGGACCGTTCGTAGCCGATCAGGATGCCGACCGCCAGCGCGCCCAACAGGTGCAGCAAGATCAGTCCGTTGACCTTCAAGGCGTCGGCGGACCAGTAGGCGAGCAGGGTTTCCATCAGGCGGTGTCGCGGGCGATGACGCGGACCATGTCCGGCGCCTGGTAGGCGGCGAAGCGGTCCAGCAGGGTTCCGGCATCGGATTCCACTGCGACCATGGCGCGGTGGCGCGCCCGCAGGAAGCCTTCGGCGACCATGTGGTCGAGGAAGGTGTGCAGATGGTCGAAATAGCCGTCGACGTCCAGGAAGCCCAGCGGCTTGGGGTGCAGGCCCAACTGACCCCAGGTCCACACCTCGAACAATTCCTCCATGGTGCCGATGCCGCCGGGCAGGGCGATGAAGGCGTCGGCCATATCGGCCATCTGCGCCTTTCGTTCGTGCATCGAGCCGACCACATGCAGCTCGGTCAGGTCGATATGGCCGACCTCCATCCGCATCAGCGCCTCGGGGATGATGCCGATCACCTCGCCGCCGGCGGCCAGGGCGGCGTTGGCGGTGATGCCCATCAGGCCGACATTGCCGCCGCCGTAAACCAGGCCCAGCCCGCGCTCGGCGACCAGTCGGCCCAGGGCCGCCGCCGCCTCGGCATAGACCGGGCGGTTGCCCATGGACGATCCGCAGAAGACGCAGACCCTTTGCATCAGGCCCCCTTGAAGATGCGGTCGAAGGCGGCCACCGCCGCCGCCGGGCCTTGCACGTGGTTCCACACGCCCCCCGACACCGCCAGGAAGTCCGCCCCGGCTTCGACCAGCGGGCGGCAATTATCGACAGTGATGCCGCCGATGGCCACCGCCGGCACGGTGAACAATTCCGACCACCAGCGCAGCAGGTCAAGGTCGGCGGTGAACTTGGCTTCCTTCGTCTCGGTCGGGAAGAAGGCGCCGAAGGCGACATAGTCGGCGCCCTGGTCGCCGGCCTCCATCGCCAGGTGGCGGGAATCGTGGCAGGTCACCCCGACGATACCGTCCTTGCCGACCGCCTTGCGGGCGGCGGCCAATGTCGCGTCCTCCTGGCCGATATGGACGCCGTCGCAGCCGGTCTCGAAGGCCAGGTCGGGGCGGTCGTTCAGCAGCACCGCCACCCCGGCCCGCTGGGCCGGCGGGCGCAGGACATCGACGATGCGGGCGATCTGGTCGTCGTCCAGGCCCTTCAGCCGGATCTGGGCGCAGGCGACGTCGCCGCCGTTCAGCGCCTCTTCCCAGGTGTTCACCCACTGGAAGGGATTTTCGATCACCGGCGGGGTGATCAGGTACAGGCGGCAGGAATGGGTGGAAATGGCGTCTCTCCCGACAGCAGGGTGGTTTCGGCGAAGTATGGCCGAAACATGGCCGCGTGCCACGAAAGAATCACCATTGCACCCTGATTGCGCCATCAGTGGCGGCGATGATCCTTCCATCCGAACGGGATGGCCCGTCGGACCGAAGATGAAGGAAGGATTTCACCATGCGCGTCTCTCGTACCCTGGTTGCCGCCCTGGTCGCCCTGTCGCTGGCGCCGGTTGCCGCCCTGGCTCAGACCGCCACCCCCGCCACTGGGGCCACGCCTGCTCCCGCCGCCGAAAAGGCGGTCGAGAAGAAGGCCGAAAAGGCTGCGGTGAAGGCCGAGAAGAAGGCGGAAAAGGTCGAAAAGAAGGCCGAGAAGAAGGCCGAGCCGGTCAAGCAGTAAGCCTTTCCATCGCCGGGCACCAGGCGGGGCCGCGATCGACGCTCCCTCGACCCTCCCCCCAGCCGTCCCGCCACCCGGCGACATAACGGGGCCGATTCCATCAGGGATCGGCCCCGCTTCTTTACTTGACGATGGCTCGGCCCGGGCTGGTGAAGGCCAGGGAATGCGGGCCGAAGAAATAGGCGTTGACCGTTTCGATGATCGGCGGGCTGATCGGCTTGTCGGCCTTCCATTCCACCACGAAATTGGCGCCGGTACCGCCGTCGTCATCCTTGTGCTCGACGAAGAAGTCGGTCGAGGCCATCGGACCCAGCCGGGCCGGCTTGGGCAGGAATTCCCGCAGCAGCTTGCCGGCGGTGTCGTAATAGCGCACCGAGGTCACGGTGAAGCCGTCATCGGGATCGGTGTTGCGCACCGCCAGCATCGACGACAGCAGTAGCATTTGCGGCTTGCCCTTGGCATCCAGGTTGCCGTGCCAGATATGGGAATAGACCGGGACATAGACGGTCTGGCCGGCGCTGGGCCGGACATCCTCGGCCCAAGCGGGCAGGGCGGGGAGCAGCAGGGCTAACGCCAGCAGCAATCGGCGCATCGGGCAGGCCTTTCGATCGAATTCGACGCCTGTCAGTATGGCGCAAACGGCGCCCGGTTCAAGGCGGCGGCAAGCCTAGCCCGTTTTCCGCCAGAGCGGAAAGCGGTCTAGAGTCTTACGTTTGGCCCGTGCCGGGCCGCTCAGGCGCCGCTCTGGCTGGTCGCGTGTTCACGCTTGGCGTGAAAACGCTCTAGCCCGCCAGTTTGCCCAGGCCCGCCAGCTTGCGGATTTCGGCGGCCGCTTCCGAGGTGACGCAGACCTTGCCGACCGGATTGAACATGGTGCCGACGGTCTTGGCCAGCGCCGCCGCCACCGGAATGCCCAGGATGCTGATGAACAGGAAGACCACCTGAATGATGGTTCCGATGGCCAGCAGCAGCCCCAGCGGCAGCCAGACGATCATCACGATGGTCGAATAGCTCTTCCAGGCGGGATTGGTATCTTCATTCGGCATGGCGTCGGACCTGGCGACCATTTCATGGCCGAACGGGGCCAGGAAGAACTTGCCCAACTGCATCAGTCCCAGACCGATCGGCGCGGCGACCACCGTCGCGGTCAGCAGCAATCCCAACAGGAAGGTCAGACCGGCATTGACGAAGCCAAGGAAGGGGATGTGCCACAAAATGTTGCCGAGCGCGCGCATCGAGAAAGCCTTTGTCAGGGTAGGGATCAATACCTTAGACGAGAATGCTGCACTTGTGGACATCTAAAAATGGTATGCGTGCGACAAAAGAATGGGGCGGCCCTGGGCCGCCCCTTCACGTTTTCCGTCTTGTCCGTTCGTTCAGCTGTGCTGCTCGACGAACTTTTCCAACCAGTGAATATCGTAATCACCGTTCAGGAAGTCGCTGTCGTTGACCAGGCGCTGATGCAGCGGCAGGGTGCTCTTGACCCCGTCGATGACATATTCGCCCAGGGCGCGGCGCAGGCGCATCATCGCCTCGTTGCGGCTGTTGCCCGACACGATCAGCTTGGCGATCATGCTGTCGTAATGGGGCGGGATGCGGTAGCCGGCATACATGCCGGAATCGACGCGCACGCCCAGTCCGCCCGGGGCGTGATAGCCGACGATGCGGCCCGGCGAGGGGATGAAGGTCTGCGGGTCCTCGGCGTTGATGCGGCACTCGATGGCGTGGCCCTGGAAGCGCACGTCCGACTGCTCGTACCCCAAGGGGGCGCCGGCGGCGATGCGGATCTGCTCGCGCACCAGATCGATGCCGGTGATCGCCTCGGTGATCGGATGCTCGACCTGCAGGCGGGTGTTCATCTCGATGAAATAGAACTCGCCGTTCTCGAACAGGAATTCCAGGGTGCCGGCATTGCGGTAGCCCAGCTTCTTCACCGCGTTGCGGGCGATTTCGCCGATGCGTTCGCGCTGGGCGGCGTTCAAGGCCGGCGACGGCGCCTCTTCCAGCACCTTCTGATGGCGGCGCTGGAGCGAACAATCGCGTTCGCCCAGATGGACCACGGCACCGTAATTGTCGGCCAGGATCTGCATCTCGATGTGCCGGGGCTTGCCCAGGTACTTTTCCATGTAGACTTCGTCGTTGCCGAACGCGGCCTTGGCCTCGTTCCTGGCCAGGCGATAGGCCTCGCGCAGTTCGTCGGCGCTGCGTGCCACCTTCATGCCCTTGCCGCCGCCGCCGGCGGTGGCCTTGATCAGCACCGGATAGCCGACGGTCTCGGCGGTGGCCAGGGCCGCTTCCTCGGTGTCCAGCGCCCCGTCGGAACCGGGCACGCACGGCAGGCCGGCCGACTTGGCGGCCTGCTTGGCGGTGATCTTGTCGCCCATCATGCGGATATGGTCGGGGCTGGGGCCGATGAAGGCGAAGCCGTGTTCCTCGACCATCTGGGCGAAATCGGCGTTTTCCGACAAGAAGCCGTAGCCGGGATGGATGGCGTCGGCCCCGGTGATGGTCGCCGCCGACAGGATCGCCGCCTTGTTCAGATAGGAATCCTTGGCCGACGGCGGGCCGATGCACACCGCCTCGTCGGCCAGGCGGACATGCATGGCGTCGTTGTCGGCGGTGGAGTGCACCGCCACGGTGCGGATGCCCATCTCGCGGCAGGCGCGATGGATACGCAAAGCGATCTCGCCGCGATTGGCGATCAGCACCTTCTCGAACATCGGATCGATCCTATTCGATGACGGCCAGCGGCTCGCCGAACTCGACCGGCTGGCCGTCGGTGACGAGGAAGCGGACCAGCTTGCCGCCGCGCGGGGCGCGGATCGGGTTGAAGGTCTTCATCGCCTCGATCAGCATCAGGGTCTGGCCTTCCGAAACGGTGGCCCCGACCTCGACGAACTTGGGCGCGCCCGGTTCCGGCGACAGGTACGACACGCCGACCATCGGCGAGGTCACCGCGCCGGGATGGTTGGCATCGTCGACCGCCGCACCGCCCGGCTGGGCGACGGGCGCAGCCGCGACCGCCGGCATGGCCGGGGCGTAATGCTGGACCGGAGCGCCCTGGCGGGCGACGCGGATACGGATCGAGCCGGTGTCGTACTCGATCTCGGTCAGGTTGGTCTCGTCCAGCAGGGTGGCGAGCGAGCGGACCAATTCGGAATCGATGGATTTAGTGGCCATGTGCCTGTTCAGCTTTCCTTGATCAGGCGGGCAAGGGCGTCGAGCGCCAGGATATAGCCGTGGCTTCCGAAGCCGCAGATCATCCCCTTGGCCGCCTTGGAAACGAAGGAGTGGTGGCGGAATTCTTCCCGCTGGTGAATGTTCGACAGGTGCACCTCGACGCACACCACCTCGGCCGCATTCAGCGCGTCGAGCAGTGCCACCGAGGTATGGGTGTACGCCCCGGCATTCAAGATGATGCCGGCCGCACGCCCCCTGGCGCCTTGAATCCAATCCACCAGGTCGCCCTCGTGGTTGGATTGGTGAAACTCCATGTCCAGGCCAAGCGATTCCGCATGCGCTGCCGCAGCGGTTTCGATGTCGGCCAACGTCTGATGGCCATAAACCTCGGGCTGGCGTTTGCCCAGCATGTTGAGGTTCGGCCCGTTGACGATCAGGACAAGTGGTTTCGCCATGCCGGTCTTATAGCATGCGCTACAAATGGCGCAATGGGGGAACTTCCAACGCGAAATATTGTTGCGCTGTCTTGGTTCCGGCACCGCTTTACGCGGACTGCCGACGGGCGCATCATCACGCGGGATGCGAACGGGAGGAGAGCGGGTCATGAAGAAGATTCTGATTGTCGGCGGTGCGGTTGTCGCCCTGGTGGTGGTGGTGGTCGTCGGTGCGGTGACCTTTCTGTTCTCGAACCTCGACAGCCTGGTCAAGAAGGCCATCGAGAGTGCGGGCTCCGAGGTGGCCGGGGTCAAGGTCTCGGTCGGCGACGTCAAGATTTCGCTGTCCGACGGCAAGGCCAGCATTTCCGGCCTGACCGTGGCCAATCCGCCCGGCTTCACCGCGCCGACCGCCTTCGCCCTGGGCCAGATCGCCATCGCCATCGATACCGGTTCGGTGACCGGCAACCCGATCGTCATCAAGGATATCAGTGTGGCCAAGCCGCAGGTGACCTACGAGATGGCCGGCGCCGGCAGCAATATCGACGTCATCCAGAAGAACGTCGCCGCCAAGACCGGCGGCGGCGCCCAGAAGGCCCAGGACAAGCCAGCCGCCCAGGGCGAAGAAAAGAAGCTGGTGATCGACCGCATGGCCATCACCGGCGGCACGGTGACGCTGGCCACCGCCATGCCCGGGGTCAAGGGCTCGGCCAACCTGGCCGACATCGTGCTGACCGGCATCGGCAAGAAGTCGGGCGGCGCCACCGGCGCGGAGATCGCCGCACAGGTGCTGGACGCCATCACCAAGTCGGCGCTGAAGGCCGGCCAGTCCATGGGGATCGGCAATGTCGGCGAGGCCTTGAAGGGAGCGGTGCCCGGCGATGCCGGCGGCGCGCTGAAGGGGATCATGGGGAAGTAACCCTTCGCGTTCGGGGGTTGCCCGGACAGGCGGCTGTGACATACTGCCGCGATTCGCGGCTGTGACATACCGCCGCCTGTTCCGCGTGACCAGCCCGAGGGCGTTTTCATGAAGGTGATGATCAACGGCGAGGAAAAGACCTTCGCCGAATCCATGAGCGTCGAGGCCCTGTTGACCGGCCTGGGCATCGACCCGCGCAAGGTGGCGGTCGAGCGCAACCTGGAAATCGTGCCGAAATCGACCTATGCCGACGTGGCGGTCGGCGATGGCGACCGGCTGGAAATCGTGCATTTCATTGGCGGAGGATGTTAGACGTGGCGAACGACGATTTCTTCGAGGTGGCCGGGCGCAAATTCTCGTCGCGCCTGCTGGTCGGCACCGGCAAGTACAAGGATTTCGAGGAAACCGCCAAGGCCATCGAGGCCTCGGGCGCCGAGATCGTCACGGTGGCGGTGCGCCGGGTCAATCTGTCCGACCCCAGCCAGCCGATGCTGGTCGATTACGTCAGCCCGAAGACATACACCTATCTGCCCAACACCGCCGGCTGCTTCACCGCCGACGACGCGGTGCGCACGCTGCGCCTGGCGCGCGAGGCCGGCGGCTGGGACCTGGTGAAGCTGGAAGTGCTGGGCGACCAGAAGACCCTTTACCCCAACATGCCGGAAACCCTGGCCGCGGCCCAGGCCCTGATCAAGGACGGCTTCAAGGTGATGGTCTATTGTTCCGACGATCCGATCCAGGCCAAGAAGCTGGAAGACATGGGCTGCGTGGCGATCATGCCGCTGGGTTCGCTGATCGGGTCGGGGCTGGGGATCATGAACCCCATCAACATCCGCCTGATCAAGGAATCGGTGTCGGTGCCGGTGCTGGTCGATGCCGGCGTCGGCACGGCGTCGGACGCGGCCGAAGCGATGGAGCTGGGCTGCGACGGCGTGCTGATGAACACCGCCATCGCCGCCGCCAAGGACCCGATCCGCATGGCCCTGGCCATGAAGCTGGCGGTGGAGGCCGGCCGTCTGGCCTATCTGTCGGGGCGCATGCCCAAGAAGATGTACGCCGACCCCAGCTCGCCGCTGGCCGGGCTGATCTGACGGCTCACCCGGCTGGCAGCGAACAATCGCAGCCGATGCCGGCGGCGATCCAGCGCCTTGTCCACCGATTGGTGGCCAGCCGGCAGAGATAGCGTTGCCCCCCATCGTCCCAGGTCAGGGCCGGGCAGGGGCCTTTGATGCGCCAGAAGCGGATGCGCCCCAGCGGGCAGGTGGTCACCGCGCAGCACAGGCCACAGCCGTTGCAGGGCTGGCCCCAGGCCGGCTTGGCCGGCGCATCTTGGTGCAGCGTCACGATCAGGTCCATAGGGGGCAGGTCCATGGCGGCAGGCTAAGCCATTCCGGCCGGCCGCGGGAACCCCCTTCTAATGGCGCGAACCGCGCCAAAGACCGTACCATACCTGGGGGGTGCGGCCGGTTGGCCCTTCGGCCAACCCATTGACAAAAAACAACAATGCCGGAAAGTTTCAAAAAAATGACGGTCGCGGGCAAAGTTTCACTTTTCATCCGCCGAAAACCGCGTATATAGCGGTTTCAGGTGAGACGTACAGCGCACGTGCCTCTGGCCCCAAGGTGGGGTGTAAGTAACGACGTCCAAGGCGTCTTCTGGGTGCAAGCGGGGTGAAAAACCCCCGGTGCTTGGAGGAAGTAGCTATGAACGTGGTGGCCAGGCAGTCGCTGTCGGTGACCTTTTCCGCATTCCCGTATGGACAGCGTCCGCGGCAGGCCTGGGCCTTGCTGTGGAGCGATGTTCGAAGTCCGATCCGGCGGATCTGACGGTTTCCCAAAATACCGTTGGTTTCGACGTCCTGGCGCCTTCATGTGGCGCCAGGGCGCAGGTTTCTTTCGGGCCTTTGGCCCGGCCGTACCGGAAAGATATCGCGATGACTGCGAAGATTGCCCGTTTCCTCGATGAAGTCCGTCCCGCCTCGCCCTGCGTCATCGTCGACCTGGACGTGGTGCGCGACAATTACCTGGGCCTGCGCCATTGGCTGCCCTTGGCCACCGTCTATTACGCCGTCAAGGCCAACCCGGCCCCGGAAATCGTGCGCATGCTCGCCGGCCTGGGCTCCAGCTTCGACGTCGCCTCGCGCGGCGAGATCGATCTGTGCCTGGAAAATGGCGCCTCGGCCGAGCAGATCTCGTTCGGCAACACCATCAAGAAGAATTCGGACATCGCCTATGCCTATGCCAAGGGCGTGCGGCTGTACGCGTTCGATTCCGAATGCGAGCTCGAGAAGCTGGCTGAACTGGCCCCGGGCTCGAAGGTGTTCTGCCGCATCCTGATGACCTGCGACGGCGCCGAATGGCCGCTGTCGCGCAAGTTCGGCTGCGAGGTCGATATGGCCCGCGACCTGCTGGTCCGCGCCCGCGAACTGGGCCTGGACCCTTACGGTGTGTCGTTCCATGTGGGATCGCAGCAGACCGACTTGAGCCAGTGGGACATTGCGGTCGGCAAGGCCGCCATGCTGTTCACCGCCCTGAACGAGGCCGGCATCGACCTGCGCATGATCAATCTGGGCGGCGGTTTCCCGGCCCAGTACCGATCGGACGTGCCGGCGGTCGAACGTTATGCCGACGCGGTGATGCATGCCATGACCAACCATTTCGGCAACGACCTGCCGGCGATGATCATCGAGCCCGGCCGTTCGCTGGTCGGCGATGCCGGCATCCTGGAAGCCGAAGTGGTGCTGATCTCGAAGAAGTCCTATGACGAGGAAGTCCGCTGGGTCTATCTGGATATCGGCAAGTTCGGCGGCCTGGCCGAAACCATGGACGAGGCCATCAAGTACCGCATCCAGACCGAGAAGGACGGCGACGAGGCCGCTCCGGTCATCCTGGCCGGCCCGACCTGCGATTCCGCCGACATTTTGTACGAGAAGGCCGGCTACAAGATGCCGGTGACCCTGAAGGTCGGCGACAAGGTCCGCATCCTGTCGACCGGCGCCTACACCACCTCGTACTCGGCGGTGAACTTCAACGGCTTCGCGCCCTTGAAGGCCTACTTTATTTAGGTTTGCCCCAGGCGGCCCGGCAGGAATTGCCGGGCCAGCCCTGCCGACCCGGCAGTTTCGGCCTGCGTTGTGACAGGCCAACCCACTGAAAAAACAGCATTATCGAATTGGCACGCTGCCTGCAGCGCGTTTCGCGGAAAAGTCTGTTCCGCCGGGCGCAAGGAGGCTCGCGATGCTATGGGGTGCATTCAATAATTCGTGTTCGGCGATGATGGCGATGAGCTGGGACATGGGGTCCATCAGCCAGAACATCGCCAACGTCAACACCAACGGCTACAAGCGCAAGGAAACGCTGTTCAAGACGGTGATGTCGGAATCGCACGCCAGCCCCAGCGCGTTTTCCGGCCGTCTGAACGTGTTCGGCGTGCAGACCGCCGACCGCACCCATATCGGTGTCCAGGGCGTGGTGACTCCGTCCTCGACCGGTACCGACCTGGCCATCAACGGCACCGGCTTCTTCATGGTCGCGCCCTCCGATGACGGCAGTGCGCCATCGACGGCTTCGGTGGACAATCCGGAAAGCGTTCTTTACACCCGCGACGGCGCCTTCCGCTTCAAGGTCGGCCCCAACGACGAACGCTACTTCACCAGCGGCTCGGGCCACTACGTGTTGGGCTATATGGCCGACGACGATGGCCTGATTCAGGAAGGCTCGCTGGAGCCGGTCTATTCCATGCCGCAGACCACCATGCAGGGCAAGGCCACTACCACCGGCACCATTCAGGCCAACCTGCCCAGCGAGGCGCAGCAGACCGCCAATTCGGTCACCACCACCTCGACCATCACCGATCCCCTGGGCGCCTCGCAGACCCTGTCGGTCAACTGGCAACGGGTCGATGGCGTCACCTGGACGGTATCCGCCAGCGTGCCGGCTGCCGTCGGTACCGCCAGCCTGGGGCCGATCACCGTGACCATGGACGGCTGGGGCAACATTTCCAGTCCCACCACCCTGGCCCAGACCGCCACCATCGATTGGGACGACACCGCCTACGGTGCGGCCACCGCCAGTTCCACTGAGAACGTCAATCTGTCGGATTCCAAGCCGAGCATCGACCTCGAAAAGATCTCGGTCGAGATTTTCGACGCGGATGGCACGTCCCAGGTGGCGATCTTCGGCTATGAAAAGGCGACCTTCCTGACCGCGCCGACCGGTACCGCCACCAGCATGTGGTACATCCACCCGTCTTCCGGCCAGTATGCCACCACCGGCACCACGCCGACCGCCGCCACCATCACCTTCGATACCTATGGCAACGTCGTCGATGGCGGCGATGTGACCGCCGATCTCAGTTGGACCCGGAACAGCACCACCACCACCGCCTCGGTGACGGTTGACATGTCCAAGATGACCCAGCTGAACGGTGGGTTGAACGTCGTCAACGTCACCCAGGACGGCTATGCCGACGGCGACATGCTGCGGTCGTACTTCACCGAGGACGGCACCTTCAAGGGCTATTTCACCAATGGTGAGACCAAGTCCCTGTTCAAGATTCCGATCGCGCAGTTCATCTCGGAAAACAATCTCGAGGCGATTTCCGGCACGCTGTTCAAGCGCACCGCCGAGGCCGGCGACATTACCGTCAGCATGATCGAGGACGCCGTCGGCGAGCCGCGCTTCGCCACCTCGTCCATCGAGAATTCGACGGTCGATATCGAGGACGAATTCACCAAGATGATCATGACCCAGAAGGCCTATTCCACCAATGCGACGGTGTTTCGCACCGCCGACGAGATGACGACGGTGGCGCGCGACCTCAAGGCTTAGACCGAAATAGCCCTCGCCGGGCGCCGCCTCCGGCGGCTTGGCCGCGCCCGCAATGGGCGCCGCATCCCATCTTCGAATGGACCATTCGGAGATGGGATGCCCCTGATTCACTGATGGGTGGCTCCGCACCTACCCCTATGGGGGAGTAGGCGCGCGGGGCCGTTTGCGCTAAGACGGACGGCCTTTCCGATCGGGTGTTCGCCGCACTTGGCGGCGGGGCCGGAATGCCGTATGTAAGCAGCTTTGCTCCGGGCTGACCCCTGGTCCGCCCGGATTCCCCATGAGACAGCGCCAGCGAGGCGACACGACTTCGCGAGCGAGAGGAACCGAGCGTCAAATGAGCGGATTGCCCGACAGCCAAGGACTTTACGACCCGCGATACGAACACGACGCTTGCGGCGTCGGCTTCATCGCCGACATCAAGAACCGCAAGTCGCACGATATCGTCGTGCAGGGTCTGGAGATCCTGAAAAACCTGACCCATCGCGGCGCGGTGGGGGCTGATCCGCTGGCCGGTGACGGTGCCGGCATCCTGATCCAGATGCCCGACGCCTTCCTGCGCGCGGAAGCCGCGCGGGCCGGCATCACCCTGCCGGACCTGGGCCTTTACGGCGCCGGCACTGTGTTCCTGCCGCAGGACCCCACCTCGCGCCGCGCCTGTGAGATGATGGTCGAGCGTCTGATCGTCACCGAGGGCCAGGTGCTGCTGGGCTGGCGCGACGTGCCGACCGACAATACCGGCCTGGGCGAGACGGTGAAGCCGACCGAGCCCTTCGTGCGCATGGTGTTCATCGGCCGGGGCGCGCGCGTCACCGACCAGCAGGATTTCGAGCGCCGGCTGTTCATCATCCGCAAGCAGGCGGAAAACCGCGTGCCGCATGGCGCCGAGAAGGATTTCTACATCCCCTCGCTGTCGACCCGCACCCTGGTCTACAAGGGCATGCTGCTGGCCGATCAGGTCGGCACCTATTACAAGGACCTGTCCGACAAGCGGATGGTGTCGGCCATGGCGCTGGTGCACCAGCGTTTCTCGACCAACACCTTCCCCAGCTGGCGTCTGGCCCATCCGTTCCGCATGGTCTGCCATAACGGCGAGATCAACACGCTGCGCGGCAACGTCAACTGGATGAATGCGCGGCGCGGCGCGATGAATTCCGAAGTCCTGGGCGAGGAACTGGCCAAGCTGTTCCCGCTGATCGCCGAAGGCCAGTCCGACACCGCCTGCTTCGACAATGCGTTGGAGCTGTTGGTGCTGGGCGGCTATTCGCTGCCGCACGCCATGATGATGCTGATTCCGGAAGCGTGGTCGGGCAATCCGTTGATGGATGACCGCCGCCGCGCCTTCTACGAATACCACGCGGCCCTGCTCGAGCCGTGGGACGGCCCGGCCGCCGTGTGCTTCACCGACGGCCGCATGATCGGCGCCACGCTGGACCGCAACGGTCTGCGTCCGGCCCGTTATCTGATCACCGACGACGACAAGATTTTGCTGGCCTCGGAAATGGGCGTGCTGCCTTTCCCCGAGGACAAGATCGTCAAGAAGTGGCGGCTGCAGCCCGGCAAGATGCTGCTGATCGACCTGGAAGCCGGCCGCCTGATCGACGATTCCGAGATCAAGGAGCAGTTGGCCTCGGCCAAGCCGTACCAGGCGTGGCTGAACAAGTCGCAGATGATCCTGGAAGAGCTCTCGATCCCCGTCGAGCCCAAGGGCTTCGACGCCGACACCTTGCTGGATCGCCAGCAGGTGTTCGGCTACACCCAGGAAGATCTGAAGTTCCTGATGCAGCCGATGGCGGTGACCGGCCAGGAAGCCATCGGCTCGATGGGCACCGACACGCCGCTGGCGGTCCTCTCGGACCGGCCCAAGCCGTTGTTCAACTACTTCAAGCAATGCTTCGCCCAGGTGACCAACCCGCCGATCGATTCGATCCGCGAGGAATCGGTGATGAGCCTGGTCAGCCTGATCGGTCCGCGCCCGAACCTGTTGGGCGTGCATCATGGCGCCGAGGGCAAGCGCCTGGAGGTCAAGCAGCCGATCCTGACCAACGAGGACCTGGAAAAGATCCGCCGTATCGAGCAGGTGGAAGGCGCCGGCTTCAAGTCGATCGATCTCGACATCACCTGGCCGGCCACCGCCGGCGCGGCCGGCATGGAAAAGGCCATCGACGCCCTGTGCCGCGAGGCGCAGTCGCGGGTGATCGAGGGCTACAACATCCTGGTGCTGTCGGACCGCAAGGTCGGTGCCGACCGCATCCCGGTGCCGTCGCTGCTGGCGGTTTCGGCGGTGCATCATCACCTGATCCGCGAGGGTTTGCGCACCCAGGTCGGCCTGGTCATCGAAACCGGCGAGGCCCGCGAGGTGCACCATATGTGCTGCCTGGCAGGCTTCGGCGCCGAGGCGATCAATCCCTATCTGGCGTTCGAGACGCTGGAATCGATGCGTCCGACCCTGCCCGAGCCCCTGTCGTCCCAGGAAGTCCAGAAGCGCTTCATCAAGGGCATGGATAAGGCCATCTTGAAGGTGATGGCCAAGATGGGCATCTCGACCTATCAATCCTATTGCGGCGCCCAGATCTTCGACGCCCTGGGCCTGGCCCAGGACTTCGTCGACAAGTATTTCGCCGGCACCGGCAGCCGCGTCGGCGGCGTCGGTCTGATCGAGGTGGCCGAAGGGGCGGTGCGTCGCCACAAGCTTGCCTATTCCGACGCGCCGGTCTATCGCGACGCGCTGGATGTCGGCGGCGAGTACGCCTGGCGCAACCGCGGCGAGGACCATGCCTGGACCTCGGAATCCATCGCCGCCATGCAGCATGCGGTGCGCACCAATTCCTTCGACAAGTTCAAGGAATTCTCGAGCCTGATCGACGACCAGTCGCGCCGTCTGCTGACGCTGCGCGGCCTGTTCGAGATCAAGCCGCAAGGCAACGGCATCCCGCTGGACGAGGTCGAGCCGGCCAAGGAGATCGTCAAGCGCTTCGTCACCGGCGCCATGAGCTTCGGCTCGATCTCGCGTGAGGCGCATACCACGCTGGCGATTGCGATGAACCGCATCGGCGGCAAGTCCAATACCGGCGAGGGCGGCGAAGAAGCCGAACGCTTCCTGCCCATGGCCAACGGCGATTCCATGCGCTCGGCCATCAAGCAGGTGGCGTCGGGCCGCTTCGGCGTCACCGCCGAATATCTGGTCAATGCCGACGACATTCAGATCAAGATGGCCCAGGGCGCCAAGCCCGGCGAGGGCGGCCAGCTGCCCGGCCACAAGGTCGATCAGAACATCGCCCGCGTCCGTCACTCGACGCCCGGCGTCGGCCTGATCAGCCCGCCGCCGCACCACGACATCTATTCGATCGAGGATCTGGCCCAGCTGATCTTCGACCTGAAGAACGTCAACCCCGAAGCCCGCATCTCGGTCAAGCTGGTCTCGGAAATCGGCGTCGGCACCGTCGCCGCCGGCGTGTCCAAGGCCAAGGCCGACCATGTCACCATCTCGGGCTTCGATGGCGGCACCGGCGCCTCGCCGCTGACCTCGATCAAGCATGCGGGATCGCCTTGGGAAATCGGCCTGGCCGAAACCCACCAGACCCTGGTGCTGAACGGGCTGCGTAAGCGCATCGTCGTTCAGGTCGATGGCGCGCTGCGCACCGGCCGCGACGTCGTCATCGGCGCCTTGCTGGGCGCCGACGAATTCGGCTTCGCCACCGCGCCGCTGATCGCGGCGGGCTGTATCATGATGCGCAAGTGCCATCTGAACACCTGCCCGGTCGGCGTCGCCACCCAGGACCCGGAACTGCGTAAGCGGTTCAACGGCCAGCCCGAGCATGTCATCAACTACTTCTTCTTCGTCGCCGAGGAAGTGCGTCAGCTGATGGCCGCGCTGGGCTTCAGGAAGCTGGAAGAGATGATCGGCCGCGCCGACCTGCTGGATTCCCGCAAGGCCGTCGATCATTGGAAGGCCAAGGGCCTGGATTTCGGACGCCTGTTCCACGTCGTCGATGCCAAGGGCCAGCCGGTCCATCATTGCGAGAACCAGGAACACGACGTTCACGACGTGCTGGACCGCACTCTGATCGCCGAGGCCCAGCCGGCCATCAAGGACCGTAAGCCGGTCCGCATCGTGCGCACCATCAAGAACGTCGATCGTTCGGCGGGCGCCATGCTGTCCGGCGCGGTGGCCAAGGTGCACGGCCATGCCGGCCTGCCCGACGATTCCATCCATGTCCGTCTTTCCGGCACCGCCGGCCAGTCGTTCGGCGCCTTCGTCGCCCGTGGCGTGACCATGGAGCTGGAAGGCGAGGGCAACGATTATGTCGGCAAGGGCCTGTCGGGCGGCCGCCTGATCATCTATCCGCCGAAGACGTCCAAGCTGGTGGCGGAAGACAACATCATCGTCGGCAACACCGTCCTGTACGGTGCCATCGAGGGTGAATGCTACTTCCGCGGCGTCGGCGGCGAGCGTTTCGCCGTGCGCAATTCGGGCGCCATCGCGGTGGTCGAGGGTGTGGGCGACCACGGGTGCGAATACATGACCGGCGGCTGCGTGCTGGTGATCGGCCCCACGGGCCGCAACTTCGCCGCCGGCATGTCGGGCGGCGTCGCCTATGTCCTGGACGAGGCCGGCGACTTCAAGCACCGCTGCAACCTGGCCATGGTCGATCTGGAACCGGTGGTCGCCGAGGAAGACGCCATGGCCAAGCATGAAGGCATGTCCAACGACCTGGAAAGCCACGGCCTGGTCGATGTGATGGGCGACATGACCAAGGACGATGCCACCCGCATCCTGGCGCTGCTGCACAATCATCAGCGCCACACCGGATCGAAGCGGGCGCACGACATCCTGCTCAACTGGGAATATTACATGCCCAAGTTCGTCAAGGTGATGCCGGTGGATTATCGCCGGGCGCTGATGGAAATGCAGAAGGCCAACGAGCCGAAGCAGGTTGTCGGGGGAGGCCGCTAAGATGGGCAAGGCAACCGGATTCAAGGAATTCGCCCGCCAGACCCCCGGCACTGAAAAGCCGGAAGAACGGGTCAAGCATTACCGCGAGTTCACCAAGCCGCTGGCTGCGGAAGACCTGTCGAAGCAGGGCGCGCGCTGCATGGATTGCGGCATCCCGTTCTGCCATCAGGGCTGCCCGGTCAACAACATCATCCCCGACTGGAACGATCTGGTCTATCGGGACCGCTGGGCCGAGGCCATCGCGGTGCTGCATTCGACCAACAACTTCCCGGAATTCACCGGCCGCATCTGCCCGGCTCCGTGCGAAGCATCGTGCACCCTGAACCTGGAAGACAGCCCGGTGGCCATCAAGACCATCGAGCACGCGGTGATCGAACGGGCCTTCGCCGACGGTCTGGTGAAGCCGGAACCGGCCAAGACCCGCACCGGCAAGAATGTCGCGGTGATCGGTGCCGGTCCGGCCGGCATGGCCGCCGCCCAGCAACTGGCGCGCGCCGGCCACGGCGTGGTTCTGTACGAGAAGAACGCCCAGCCGGGCGGCCTGCTGCGCTACGGCATTCCTGACTTCAAGCTGGAAAAGACCATCATCGAGCGCCGCGTCGCCCAGATGCAGGCCGAAGGCGTCGAGTTCCGCACCAACGCCCATGTCGGCGTGACGGTGCCGGTCTCGGAACTGCATGGCTATGACGCCGTGGTGCTGTCGGGCGGCTCGGAAAAGCCGCGCGATCTGCCGGTGCCCGGCCGTCAGTTGGGCGGCATCCATTTCGCCATGGATTTCCTGACCCAGCAGAACCGCCGCGTCTCGGGCGAGCCGGTCAAGGGCGCCGACATCCTGGCGACGGCCAAAAAGGTGGTGGTGATCGGCGGCGGTGATACCGGTGCCGACTGTGTCGGCACCTCGAACCGCCAGGGTGCCGCCTCGGTCACCCAGATCGAGATCATGCCCCGGCCGCCGGAAAAGGAAGACAAGCTGGCCACCTGGCCGCATTGGCCCAACAAGCTGCGTTCGTCGACCAGCCACGACGAAGGCTGCGAGCGCCGCTGGTCGGTGTCGACGGTGGAAGCGGTGGGCAAGGACGGCCACGTCACCCATCTGAAGTGCGTCGAGGTCGATGCCAAGTTCCAGCCGGTGCCGGGGACCGAGTTCACCCTGGAGGCCGATCTGGTCCTGCTGGCCATGGGCTTCGTCCATCCGGTCCATGAAGGTCTGGTCGATGGTCTGGGGCTGGACAAGGACGGCCGTGGCAACGTCAAGGCCGACACGGTCAAGTACCAGACCTCGAACCCCAAGGTGTTCGCCGCCGGCGACATCCGCCGTGGTCAGTCGCTGGTGGTGTGGGCGATCCGCGAAGGCCGCCAATGCGCCCGCGCGGTCGATGAGTTCCTGATGGGCACCAGCGACCTGCCGCGCTGAGCGTCCGAGTCGTGCAAGCAAAAGGGCGTCCGGGGCAACCCGGGCGCCCTTTTCATTCGGACGCCCATGGAACCGGAGAGCGGGCCGCCGCCGTCTGCCGGAATGCCTTGATTGAGACGAGCATGTCGGCGACTTCGCTCTTTGCCGTTCCGTCTCCCTCGGTCAAGTCGGGATAGCGTGTCCGCGCAAGCCAGACGGAAGCCGGGGCGACTTCCTCCATCATTGCGGCCAAGTCGGGATAGGACGGGGTCGCCAGCCTGGCCAATGCATCAAGGTCGTGGGTGTGCGGGACCTTAAGCGCTGCCGCGACCAACAGGCCCTTGATGATCTTTTCGCCCGCCTGCTGACAGTGGAAAGCGGCCGGATCGATCAATGGTGGCTCGCGCCCCAAGGCCATTTCCGCCATGCAAATATCTTCATCGGCCTTGGCGAACCACTGGCCGGCCTCCGCCCATTGCAGCAGGGCTTGCGGATCAGGGCCGCTCATAGACGATTACGCCCTCGGTCAGGACGGTATGGGCGAACGAACCGATCGCTCGTGCCCGTTCCTTCAGCACGCCCTCGCGGCACGGTAGGATATCGACCGGTTCGTGATAGCCGGCCCGGGCGGAATGGATCACTTTTGCCGACATCATTTCTGGCGGCGCGTCATTGTCCAATTCCACCACAAGGTCAATATCGCTGTCCAAGCGGGCATCACCACGTGCCCGGCTGCCGAACAGGATGACCCGCCGGGGGTGGAACACCGACACCACCTGATTCAACAACTGATCCGGAACCGAACTAACCGCCGCCATCACGTCCTCGATTCTGCCCGATGCGATGACCAGAGACACATCATGCCATCGGTTCCGGGCGTGGTCACTATCTTCACGAAGCACCGAGCCGCCAGCGATCGAGTTCGGTCAAGACAGAGCCGCAGGATATCTGATCACCTGCAGGCCATATCAAAAGCTTTGATGCGGTTCAATCAGGTGGTCATTTGGGGGGTCAGAAAGGTGCATTCTGTGGCCAAGTGTACTTATGTGCCTGGTGCTGCTCATGTGGAATGGTAGATATGCTGCCATCGTAGCCACCTCCGGGCATTCCTGTCTTCGCATTAACCGCGAATGACTGCAATTTTGGCATGCCAGTATTACTATTTTTCTTGCAATAATCTTGTATTACACCAAGGAACCAAGATGCAGCACGCCAATGGACGCCTATAGCTGCAGATAGCTGTTTGTATGTGATGGGTTTGTTATGGGCGGCTGCCTGGACCAGATGTGGCCAAGCCAAGCGTGCTCTTGCCGTGTGCAGTACTATGTTCATACCACGCCTCCGTATAATGTGCGGACGTTATGCAAGCATAGGCGAAATCAGCTTGGCACGAAATGCTATTATTGATCGTTCCTGGCGGGGGCTTGGCAACACCGTCATCCACCATTACCCCTCCTCGGCCCCGCACGAGCACGACCGCCCGATCTGGGAATCGGGGCAGGGCACGTCGCCATAGGCGCAGAACACACAGCATTCGCCCTTGGGCGGGTGCATGACGTGACCACAGGCCTTGCAGGTCAGCGCCCACAACTGGCCGGGCATCTCTTCCTCCTGCCTGGCCCCGCAGGCCGGGCAGGTGACGGTCGAGGTGGTGAACCAGCTATCGCTCATTGGGCCGGTTCCACCACCTTGTGGCCGTCCTCGGCGGCCTTTTCCACCCGGCCCCGTTCAGTCGCCAGGAAACTGTAGATCACCGGCAGCACGAACAGGGTGAACAAGGTGCCGATGCTCATGCCGGCGACGATCACCACGGCGATCGAGAACCGGCTGGCCGCACCGGCGCCGCTGGCGATCAGCAGCGGCACCAGACCGGTGACCATGGCCGCCGTGGTCATCAGGATCGGGCGCAGGCGCAGGCTGGCCGCCACCTGGACCGCCTCGATGCGGCTCAGGCCGTCCTGCTCCTGGCGCTCGCGCGCCACCTCGCAGATCAAGATGCCGTGCTTGGTGATCAGGCCGATCAGGGTGATCAGTCCGACCTGGGTGTAGATGTTCATGCTGGCGACCCCCAGGGCCAGCGGGATCAGCGCGCCCGACAGCGACAGCGGCACCGACACCAGGATCACCAAGGGGTCGCGGAAGCTTTCGAACTGGGCGGCCAGCACCAGGAAGATGATCACCAGGGCGAACACGAAGGTCACCATCAGCGAACTGCCTTCCTGGACATACTGGCGCGACTGGCCGGCCTTGTCGGTACTCACCCCTTGCGGCAACACCTCGGCCGCGATCTTGTCCAGGAAGTCCAGCGCCTGGCCCAGGGTGACGCCCGGCATCGGGAAGGCCTGGATGGTGAAGCTGTTCAATTGGTTGAACTGGTTCAAGCTGACCGGCTTGACGGCGGCCGACAGCGTCACCAACGACGACAGCGGGATGGCGGCGCCATCGGTGGCGGTGACGTGGAAGCGGCCCAGCTGGCGCGGGTCCAGGCGGAAGTCGCGCGACACCTGCGGGATGACCTGATAGGACCGGCCCTGCAGATTGACCAGGTTGACGTAATTGCCGCCGGTCATGGTGGCCAGCGCCTCGCCGATCTGCTGCATGGTGACGCCATAGGCGGCGGCCTTGTCGCGGTCGATATCGACGATGGTCTGCGGGCTTTCGAACTTCAGGTCGGAATCGATGAAGGCGAACAGCCCCGACGATTGAGCCCGCTTCATCATCTCGGCTTGCAGGTCGTTCATCACCCGATAGTCGTTGGTGGCGGTGACGACGAACTGCACCGGCAGACCGTCCGAGCCGGGCAGGGGCGGCGGCGCGAACACCGAGGCCTTGACCCCCGACACCTTGTCCACCGCCTGCTGGAAGATCGGTGTCAACTCCTTGGTTGACTTGGTCCGCTGATCCCACGGCTTGGTGACGGCGCCGCCGAAGCCCTGGTTGACGGCGCCCATGCCGGCGATCATGAAGGTGTCGCGGATTTCCGGGAAGCTGCCCAGGGCGTGCTCGACCTGATGCAGGAAGGCATCCATGTAATCGATGTTGGCCGAGGCCGGGCCGGTGAAGGCGGTGAACACCACGCCCTGGTCCTCTTCCGGTGCAAGTTCGTTCGGCACGGCTTTGAAAAGAAACGGCAAAACGGCGACGACAATCAATGTAAACGCCAGGGTTGACGAGCGGTCGGCCAGCGAGGCCTTCAGCCAGCGCCCATAGCGGGTCTGGATGGCGGCGAACATCTTGTCAATGCGGGCTGACAGGCCCTTCTTGTCCTCGTCATGCTTCAGGATGCGCGAGCACATCATCGGCGACAGGGTCAGGGCGACGATGCCCGACACGATCACCGAACCGGCCAGCGCCATGGCGAATTCCTTGAACAGCGCTCCGGTCAGGCCGCCCATGAAGGCGATGGGGGCATAGACGGCGGCCAGGGTGATGGTCATCGAGATGACCGGGGTGGCGATTTCGCGGGTGCCGACGATGGCCGCCTGGAACGGCGACAGGCCTTCCTCGATATGGCGATGGACGTTTTCGACCACCACGATGGCGTCATCGACCACCAATCCGATGGCCAGCACCATGGCCAGCAGGGTCAAGAGATTGATCGAGAAGCCCAGCGCCAGCAGGAACATCGCCACGCCGATCAAGGACAGCGGCACCGTCACCACCGGGATCATCACCGAGCGCACCGAGCCCATGAAGGCGAAGATGACGATCATCACGATCACCGCCGCTTCCAGGATGGTCTTGATCACCTCGCGGATGGCCGCTTCGATGAAGATGGTGGAATCATAGGCGACCTGGGCGGTCAGGCCGGGCGGCAATTGCGCCTCGATGGCCGGCAAGGTGTGTTCGCGCACCTGGCGGATGACGGTCAGCGGGTTGGCCTCGGGCGTGGTGTAGATGCCGACGAAGATGGCCCGCTTGCCGCTGGCATAGACCGCCATGTCGTCGCTTTCCGCCCCCATCGACACCTCGGCGACGTCGGCCAGGCGGATCAGGCTGGTCCCCGAATGGCGGATCACCAGCTTGCGGAAATCGTCGGCGGTGGTCAGGTCGGTCTCGGCCTGGGTCGAGACGACGTCGAAGGCGCCCTTGGTGCTGCCCGCCGCCGAGGAATAATTGTTGCTGGTCAGCGCCACCTTGACCTCGTCGGCCGAGATGCCGAACTGGGCCAGCTTCTCGGGGTCCAGCCACACCCGCATCGAGAATTTCTGGCCGCCGTAAACCGCCGGGTTGGCAACGCCCGGCACCGAGGCCAGCTTGGGCTGGATCACCCGGTTGACATAGTCGGTGATCTGTTCCTGGCTTAGGCGGTCCGACGAGAAGGCCAGATAGGCCGAGGCGAAGGTCTGGCCGGTTTCCTTCTTGATGACCGGATCATTGATGCCCCGGGGCAGCAGCGAGCGGACCTCGTTGGTCTTGCTCATCACCTCGGTCATGGCCGCGTCGGGATCCTCGTTCAGGCGGACAGTGGCCTTGACCTCCGAAACCCCCTGGAAGGACCGGGACGTCAGGTAATCCAGGCCCGACGCCGTCGCCATGGCCTTTTGCAAGGGCTGGGTGATGAAGCCCTGGATCAGGTCGGCATCGGCGCCGGGATAGGTGGTAGTCACCGTGATCACGGTGTTCTTCATGGCCGGATACTGGCGGACCGGCAGCATCATCAGGGCGCGCAGGCCGACGAACAGGATCAACAGGCTGACCACGCTGGCCAGAACCGGGCGTTTGATGAAGATGTCGAACATGTCAGTTGGCCCCGCTCGGCTGGTTACGGGCTGCCGATTGTTTCAGGGGATCGGCGCCGTCCATCTGGACCTTCGATCCGTGCTCCAGCTTCAACTGTCCGGCGGTGACCACCAGGGCGCCCGGCTTCAGGCCGCTTTTGATCACCACGCGGCCATCCTTGCGCTCGCCCAGTTCGACCACCACGCGGGCAGCGTGCTTGCCCTCGGGGCCGTCCTCGACCACGAACAAGGCGTCGCCGTGCAGGTTGTAGGAAATCGCCTGGGCCGGCACCGTCACCACCTGTTCGGTGCCGCGCCGGGCGATGTCGATGCGGGCGAACATGCCCGGCCGCAGGCGGCCTTCGACATTGGGGAAGCGGGCCTGGGCGGCGACCATGCCGGTCTTGGCATCGACCTGCGGCTCGATGGCGGCGATGGTGCCCTCGAACACATGGCCGGGCCAGGCGTCGGTGGTCATGCGCACCGTCTGGCCGGGGGCCAGCGCCGACAGGTCGCGCTGCGACACGGTGAAATCGGCCAGCAGGGTCGACAGGTCCTGCAGGTTGACGATGGCTTGGCCGGGCTGCAGATACTGGCCCAGATCGATCTTGCGCACGCCCAAGATGCCCTCGAACGGGGCGGAGACCGATTTCTTGTCGATCAGGGCGCGGATGCCGGCGACCTTGGCCTCCTTGACCTTCAACTCGGCCTCGGCCTTGTCGACGGCGGCCTTGCTGACCGCGTCGGTCTTGACCAGGGTACGTTGGCGGTTGGCCGAGATGCGGGCCAGGTCGGCATCGGCCTGGGCCGAGCGCAGGTCGGCCATCTCGACATCGGTGTCCAGCCGCAACAGCACCTGGCCCTTCTTCACCGTCTGGCCGGATTGGAAGGTGATATCCTTGACCAGCCCGGCCCCTTGCGCGGCGATATCGACGCCGTTGACGGCGGACAGGGTGCCGACCGCCGACAGGCTGTCCTGCCACGAGGTCAGCTCGGCCGGCTGGGCGGTGACGGCGATCACCGGCTTGGGCATGTTGGCGAAGTAATCCTTGATCATCTTGTCGCGGAACTGGACAAAGCCCAGGACCCCGCCGAACACGATGGCGCTGCCGGCCAGCATGATTGCCATGCGCTTGACGTTCATGATCCTTACTCCTTCAGCAGGTCGAGAGCGGCCTGCTTCAGGCGCTCGGCATCTTTTTCGCAGCCCTGGCACAGGCCCAGGATGCGCTGGAACACCACCCCGTCCATGGCCGAACAGACCAGGGCGGCCTTGGCGGGATCGGGGCTGTCGCTCATCACGCGCTCGACCCATTCGGCGTACTTGGCCTGGATCGGCGCCATCAAATCGGGATTGACCGCCATCGCCGCCAACAGGGCGCCGCTGACCGGGTCGCCGGCCGGGCCCTGGGGGTCGAAGGCGGTGTGCACCACGGTCCGGGCCCAGCGATAGGGGCCTTCGGGCTGTTCGGCGTAATAACGGTGGTGAAGCGCGTCGCAGGAATCGGTCATGCGTTGGACCATGCCGCGAATCAGGTCGTCCTTGCTTTTGAAGTGGTATAATACACCGCCCTTGGACACTCCGGCGACGCGGGCGGCCTGGTCCAGCGTCAGCTTGGCGACGCCGTGGTCGCGCATGATGGACATGGCTGCGTCGAGGATTTTTTCACGGGTCGAGGGGGTGGTCATGGACTGGCTGGCCTTACTGTACCGTCTGGACGGTTTATATGGCACGGCCATCGCCTCAGTCATCCCCTGATAACGTCAGGGGGGGTATGCATAAAGGAAGGGGGAGCGGATCATGGCGCGGATCGTGGTGGTAGGCAGCGTCGCCACCGACGAGGTGGTGCGGTTGACCGAACGGTGCCGCGAAGGGGCGCATCTGAACGGCATCATGGAGGTGCCGCGCTTAGGGGGCGGCGGCGCCAACACGGCGGTCGCGCTGGCGGCGGCCGGCCATACGGTCACCCTGGTCGCCGCCGTCGGCGAGGATGATGACGGCGATTGGCAGATCGAGGCCCTGGCGCGCTCGGGCGTCGATGTTTCGGCGATCCGCCGGGTCAAGGGCGGCAGCACCCGCTCGATCGTCATGGTCGATCCCAACGGCGAGCGGACCATCGTCAATCTGGGCCGCGCCAAGGAAGAGCAGCCGCCGGCCCGCCTGCTGGATATCCCGGCCGATCTGGTCTATGTCCGCACCCGCGCCGTCGGCCTGGCGCCGCTGCTGGCCGAGAAGGGGCGATTTTGCAAGGTGGTTGCGCATATCCCGCCCATCGAGCCGGGGGTGTTTCCGGCCCAGGTGATCGTCGCCTCGGCTTCCGACCTGCCGCCCGATCTGCTGGCCGAGCCGGTCACCGCCGGCCTGATGGCCGCCGGCACGCGGCTGGAATGGATGGTGCTGACCCGGGGCGCCGACGGCGCCGAGGCGTTTTCCGCCGCCCGCCATCTGCGCCAGCCCTCGCCCGAGGTGCAGGCCATCGATTCCACCGGGGCGGGGGATGCCTTTGCCGCCGGCCTGTGCCACGCCTTGGTCGGCGGCGCCGAGATGGAGGACGCACTGGCGGTGGCGGTCAGGTGGGGTGCGGCCAAGGTCGGGCAGGACGGCTCGGCGCTGACGGCGGAAAATGTGGCTGGGTTGCTTTAACCCGTCAGTGCCTCTGTTTCTTGACCCGATTCATGATCAACGATTTGTGACAATCGCACGATTGCGGGTCACTTGCCCCGTCGTGGGGGCTGCCATCGATCAAAGTCAGAACATGTGCTATCAGGTCTCTGGCATAGTCCACGCTGTAAGCGCGCTTTCCACTTGCCAACGGCATGTCCGGGTCCATGACCGGGAACGGTATCCCATGGGGTTCCGGCGTGCGCCAGAACGACATGCCAGGCTTGCGCATATCCGTATCGACACACCCAAGACGGTTAAGAGCGTCTGTAAGACGTTTTTCCGATATGAAGTGTCTGGATTTATGCAACCCGGCGATCCTAGGCATGAAAAAGCCCCTTGAGACAACGCCAAGGGGCTTGAACGAGACGCTCAGGAATGAGCGTGATGGTCGATCTTGACGGTCAGGATCGGGTTCAGATGCCGCACCTGGGTCTTGAACTCTTCGTAAGACAGCGAGGGCTCATAATCGGCCTTGACGCCGCAGGACAGCTCGACCAGGCCGCTGACAGCGTCCGGGATCATGCTGAACGCCTGACGCATGGTCTTGGCGCCGACGTGAAGCCCCTGCAGGTCGGGCGAGATGAAGACATGAACATCACCGGCCTTACGGTAAATGATGCTCACCGTTTCTGGCGCATGTTCCAACAAGTGCATTACACAGTCCTCCAACACGGACATCTATTGACCTAATCCCGCGGCCGCCGTCAAGAGGGCGCGAGCACCGCAGTCGAAATTCATGCGGAACGTGTGTTGCAACGGGCACACAACCAATATAGCGAACTGTATGGCAGTTTTGGAGGTGGCGGCAAGCACATCAGAAAATGTTCATAAATTCTGCCGAATTTCGATGGGAAAGTCAAGAAAAAAATCCTATTTCCTTAGCCCGTCAATGCCGGCCCGTTGATCCACACCCCGGCCAGCAGGCTGGCGCCCAGCAAGGTGATGGTCAGGGCGCCGACGATTCCCAGGACCCGGCGCCACCGGTCGGAACGCGCCGAGGCGCCGAACAGGCGTTCCAGCAGGCGGTTGAGGCCCAAGGCAGACAGGCCGATGCCCGACACCGTCAAGGCCACGCCGACCGCCATGGCCAGGGTGGCCAGGATGCCGACCCACAACAGGCCGCTCGCCAGGGTGAACAGCAGCACCAGGATGGCGCCGGAGCAGGGCCGGAAGCCCACCGCCGCCGCCATCGCCCACAGGCCGCGGTCCTGTTCGTGGTGATGATGGTGCGCGCATTGGGGGCCGTGTTCATGGTGCTCGTGATCGTGGCCGCAGCCGTGCTTGCCGCGCAAGGCCTGGACCAGCATGAACAGCCCCATGGCGGTGATCAGGCCGTATGAGGCGACTTCCAGCCAGGCGGCGTGGGCCATGACGTCGCGGGGCGCCAGCGACAAGGCGCCTGCCAGCAGCAGCACGGCGGCGATGGCCGATCCGGCCTGGACCAGCGCCGACAGGGCGCAGGCCGCCAGTCCATAGCCGATGCGGGCGCGGCGGCTGGCGAACCAGGCACCGATCACCACCTTGCCGTGGCCGGGGCCGATGGCGTGGAACACGCCGTACAGGAAGGCGGCCAGCATCAGGGCCAGGGCCGGCTCGACGGCGCCGGTCTCTTTCATCGCAGCCAAATGCTGGCGCATCTCGGCGTTCAGGGTGCGCTGGAAGGCGAAAGCCCATTGGGCGATGGACCGCAGCGGCTCGGGCAGGTCGAAGCCTGATCCCGAGGGCGGCGGCGACAGCGCCGCCCAGGCCCAGCTTGGCAGCAGGCACAAGACCAGGCTTAGGGCTCGCATGTCACCACCACCTTCTTGGGATAGGCGGCACCGCCCAACAGCGGGTTGGCGCGATCCTCGCTCAAGGTCGCCCGGCAGCCGGCCGAGCCGTCGCCGACCAGACGGATGGCTGCGTCGTTGGGGATGTCGATGTCGATATAGAAGCTTTCCTCGTAGGTCGAGACCTTGAAGGCGTGGCTGCGCGGATCGACCGGCTGGGGCAGGGCCAGCCTGAAGCCGTAGACCAGGGTGTCTTTTTGCACCAGCAGCTTGAAGTCGCGGGCCGGCGGCCAGGTGACCGGCTGGCCGTCGATGCTGGCATAGGTGAAGTACTGGTGCTGGAGGGTGTCCTGGAAGGCGTCCTTCTCGATGGCGGAGATTTCCTTGGCCGACAGGGTGCCGCTCTTGTCCTGGTCGAAATCGGCGACCAGCGTGCCGGAATAGACCGGGTCGAACTTCCAGCCGATCTGCAGCGCGTGGATCAGCCCCTTGTCGAACAAAAGGATGATATGGGCATCGATCAGCACATGGGGATGCGCCCAGGCCGGCCAGGGCAGCAGCAAAGCCAGGACCAAGGCCCAGCGTCGCATGTCAGGCGGCCGCCGTCAGGCGCGTGAAGCCGGCCTCCAGGTCGGCCTGCAGGTCGGTTGCGTCCTCGAGCCCGGCATGGAAGCGCAAGGATGGCCCGGCCGGCGCCCAGGTGCTGGCGGTGCGGATGATGGAATGGCCCGTGGTCGGGATCACCAGGCTTTCGAAACCACCCCACGAAAAGCCCAGCTTGAAGTGGCTGAACCCGTCCAGCATGGCATCGACCGCTTCCTTCGACGCAGGCTTCAAGATCAGCCCGAACAGGCCGCAGGCGCCGGTGAAGTCGCGCTTCCACAAAGCGTGGCCGGGGTCCGAATGCAGGGCCGGGTACAACACGCGCTCGACTTCGGGGCGGGTTTCCAGCCACCGGCACAGGGCCAGCGCGGTTTGGCCATGGTGACGCAGACGGACGGGCAGGGTGCGTAGACCGCGAAGGCCCAGATACAATTCCTCGGCGCCTGGCGAATGGCCGAAGGCGGCGACCGAGCTTTTGACCTTCAGCCAGGTGTCTTCGTTGGCCAAGGTGATGGCGCCCAGCATGGCGTCGGCATGGCCGACCACGTATTTGGTGCAGGCCTGGATCGAGACGTCCACCCCATGGGCGAAGGGCTGGAAGGTCAGCACGCCCCAGGTATTGTCCATCATCACCACCGCGCCGGCACGGTGCGCCGCTTCGGCGATGGCCGGGATGTCCTGAACCTCGAAGGTCAAGGAACCGGGCGATTCGGTGAACACGACCCGGGTGTTGGGCCGGATCAGGCCGGCGATGCCGGCGCCCACCAGCGGGTCGTAATAGGTGGTCTCGATGCCCAATCCGGTCAGCACCGAATCGCAGAACTTGCGGGTCGGGAAATAGGTGCTGTCGACCATCAGCAGATGGTCGCCGGCCTTCAGGAAGGCCAGCAGCGCGCCGGTGATGGCGGCCAGGCCCGACGAGGTGGCGACGCACTTGTGGCCGCCTTCGACCACCGCCATGGCTTCCTCGAAGGCGAAGGTGGTCGGTGTGCCGAAGCGGCCGTAGCGCACGCCCTCGAACGGATGCTTGCCGCTGGCCTCCATCGCCGCCACCGACGGGTGCAGGATGGTCGAGGCGTGATAGACCGGCGGGTTGACGGCGCCGAAATGCCGCTCGGGGTGGCGGCCGGCATGGACGATCTGAGAGTCTTTTTTCATGGTTCCGTCGGGCAGGCAGGGATGACCGGCCCGGATGGTGGCACCAAGCGGCGCCGGATTCCAGTTAATCCGCCGCCCGCTTCAGGACCTCGGTGACGGTGACGGCCAGATGGTCCTCGACCACCACCACTTCCGCCTTGGCGATCTTCTTGCGGTTGACGTACAGATCGACCGGGTCGTTGACCTTGCGGTCCAGTTCCACCACGGCGCCGCGGCCCAGCTTCAGAAGCTGGGCGATCGGCAGGTTGGCTGTGCCCAGCACGGCGTAGCATTCGACCGAGACGTCATAGACCGCCTCTTTGCCGCCCACCATCGTATCGTCGCCCATCGCCGGCTGCCCTTAGCTATTTGACTCCAGCCTGATCATAGCGCCGACAATGGTTAAGGATGCGTTGCGCGTCAGTCTGCGCATTAGAACCATGATAAAATCTTGTTTGCAATCGATCGCGATAGATCGTTAGTCTGAGGCCGGGTTCGGGTGTTGACGTTGCCGGCTTCAAGACGAGCCGGGACAAAGGGAGTTGAGTTCCTGATGCCCACCAAATGGACCCCAGCCATGAGCGTCGGCAATGACGAGATCGACGCAGACCACATGCGGTTGATCCGCATCATCAACGATTTCGAAAAGAGCCCCGACCTGGCGCATGCGGAAGTGGCGGCGCGCAAGCTGTTTGGCTATGCCGAGGCCCACTTCCTGCGGGAGGAGGAGGTGTTGCGGCTGGCGGGATTTGCCGGGCTCGAGCACCACGCGGCGGCGCACCGCCATATCCTGGACGAATTGAAGGGGCATATCCGCGACTATTTCCTCCAGCCCAAGGGAGCCAGCGCCGACGAGGTCATCTGGCAGATGGCGTTGTTGATGCACGACTGGATCGTCAGCCATGTCCTGACCTTCGACCAGGGCATCAAGGCCTGTGTCGCCGACACGGATCAGGGCATCAGCACATATGATCCGGGCGCCTCGGCCAGCGGCGGGTAGTCCTTGGTCCCCAGGGGCGGCGGTGCGACCCGGGCGCCGGAACGCTCGGCCAGCCAGGCGCTCCAGGCGCTCCACCACGAGCCTTGCTGAACCGGCGTCACCAGGACCCAGGTGTCGGGATCGACATATTTGTCGGCGTCGGCCCGGGTGGATATCTGGAAGCTGCGGCCCTTGTGGCCGGGCTCCGAGACGATGCCGGCATTGTGGCCGCCCGAGCACAGGATGAAGGTGACGTCGGTGTCGGTCAGGATGCCGATCTTGTAGACCGACTTCCACGGCGCGACATGGTCCTTGGTGGTGCCGACGGCGCAGATCGGTGCGCGGATGTCGGTCAGGGCGATGGGGCGGCCATCGACGGTGAAGCGGCCCTTGGCCAGGCTGTTGTCGAGGAACAGGCGGCGCAGATATTCGCTGTGCATGCGGTACGGCATGCGGGTGGCGTCGGCGTTCCACGCCATCAGATCGTTGCCGTGGTCGGCCTCGCCCAGGAAGTAGTGGCGCACCATCCTGGACCACACCAGATCGTTGGAGCGAAGCAGCTGGAAGGCGCCGGCCATCTGCTTGGTGTCCAGGAAGCCCTGGTCCCACATCACGTCTTCCAGATAGGCGACCTGGCTTTCGTCGATGAACAGCATGATCTCGCCGGCATCCTCGAAATCGGTCTGGGCGGCCAGCAGGGTCACCGAGGCCAGGCGGTCGTCGCCGTCCCGGGACATTTCCGACGCCGCGATCGACAGCAGCGTGCCGCCCAGGCAATAACCGGCGGCATGGACCTTGGTCTCGGGCACGATGGCGTTGATGGCGTCCAGCGCCGCCATGATCCCTAAGCGGCGATAGTCGCTCATGCCCAGGTCGCGATCATCGGCGGTGGGGTTCTTCCACGAGATCATGAACACCGTGTGGCCCTGGCCGACCAGCCAGCGGACCATGGAATTGGCCGGCGACAAATCGAGGATGTAATATTTCATGATCCAGGCCGGTACGATCAGGATCGGCTCGGGATGGACCGTCTCGGTGGTCGGCGCATACTGGATCAGCTCGATCAGCTTGTTGCGATAGACCACCTTGCCGGGCGTGCAGGCCACGCCCTGGCCGGGGATGAAGCGCGGGTCGGGGGCATAGTCGCGGCCGGTCGCCTGGCGCAACAGATCGTCGCAGTAATTCTGCCAGCCGCGCGCCAGGTTCTGACCGCCTTGGTCCAGCGTCACCTTCAGCACGTCGGGATTGGTCAGCGGGAAATTGGCCGGCGAGAACACGTCGAGCAGCTGACGGGCGGCGAATTCCACCACCTGCTGACGGTGGCGGCTGACGCCCCGGATGTTGGTGGTGGCATAGTGCCACCATTGCTCGGTGTAAAGGAACGCCTGGCTGAGGACGTTGTAGGGGTGTTTCTGCCACTCGGCGCTGGCGAAGCGGGAATCCTGGGCCAGCGGCACGAACGGGTCGGGGTCGGTGTGTCCGGCGGCCGAGGCGGCGGCATAGCGCATCAAGGGCAGCGCCTTGGCGGCGGCGTTCTGGGCCAGTTCGCCCATCTTGCCGGGCGAGTTCATCAGGTGGACCAGCCAGTCCAGATAGGCCAGCCCCAGCGAGGCCGGCGACAGCGCCATGGTGAAGCGGCCCTGGACCGCATGCATCAGGCGGTCGGTGCTTTCGGTGAACACCGGGAAGGGCGGACGAAACGATTCCGGCTGCGGATTGTTCGCGGCCGTCGGTTGCGGGCGGATCTCGTTCATGGCGATGCCTTCCCCACGCGGATGATCCCAGAACTATACCCCCGCGCGAGGGCGGCGCGGCATGACGATTTTGCAACCGCGAGAACGGGGGATGGCCATTGAAACCAATGAAAAATTTTCGGAATCCGCTGGCCTTTTTCCCGGCGGTGCCATATAGTTATTATCGAGTTAATCTAGCCTTGGTGTAATTATGGCTCTCGGCACCAACAAAGTCTCGGCGATGGGATCGCCCGGAATAGCTGCGGCGGCAACAGCCCGCCCGGCCTCCGGCGGTCGCAATGTCGCGACTTCGCATGGTGCCCCGCTCGAAAGTGCCGTCTTCGCGCCGCAGATCGGGATCAACGACAACCGTCTGCTCCGCTATGAAGAGGAAATGCAGTTCGGGACCGAGGATCGCCGTGAACCCGAGCAGCAGGCCACGCCGTTCATCATCCGCGCCACCAACGCCTTCAAGGCCGAGGAAGTGGACGAGGTGATCAATGGCGGGGCTGGCGAAGGCAGTTTCCTTGGCATGGTGATGCGCGGGGTCGGTACTTACGAGCGCAACATGCGCGTGACCACCCCGGGTGCGGTGCGCCCCGGCAGCGTGCTCAATTACGTCTACTGACTGATTGAGATCGACAAACGGCGCCGGCCTTGGTCGGCGCCGTTTTCGGTGTTGTTGGGGGCTGCGAACTCGGGCCAGGTTCACACCTTAGTCCATCGAGCCTTTAATCTGGTTCATACCCTCTGCCGTCACCCCCGGACTTGATCCACGGCTGTCCGGTTCAATTATCGCGGTACCATCCACAGCCCTCGTCGTCATGGCCGGGCTTGACCCGGCCATCCACGCGCATCCGCATAACGCGCTGTTTCCATTCGATTTTGTTCGGTGCCACGGGGATGCCCGTGTCAAGCACGGGCATGACGGAGTGTGGGGCGATGGCGTCACGTCCCGTCCGGGCCCGAGCCTTTGAAAGGCGCGCGCCACAAGGGTTTGCGCCGCGACGCCAGAGATTAAACCGGACAGAAGTGGACTTGATCCGGGGGTCCATGCTGCCGGAGGCAGCTTCGCCACCATGGATTGCCGGGTCAAGCCCGGCAATGACAATCAAGAAAGGCTGATCCGGATTTTATGCTCGCGGCTATATGACACAGATGAACACAGATAAACACAGATGAAATTAGATATTTTTCCTTTCATCTGTGTCCCGCGAAGCGGGTATCTGTGTTAATCTGTGTCTGAACTCCCGCCATCTACGACTAGATGGTTGAGCCTTTAATCTTCAATGGACGTGATCCAGTGGTCCATGGATTGCCGGGTCAAGCACGGCAATGACGATCAAGAAATGCTGATCCAGATTTTAGGCGCGCCGCTCTAGATTTGCCCAATCAGCGGTTTTAATGCTATTTGCTAATGTGCCGTCTGGCGTTAGTATTAGGCTGCGCGCGGCTTGCTGGCTGCGGGCTTTGATGGGTCGCCCAATGGATGTAA
The DNA here is from genome assembly GCF_902729445.1 of Magnetospirillum sp. LM-5. Classification (NCBI taxonomy): domain Bacteria; kingdom Pseudomonadati; phylum Pseudomonadota; class Alphaproteobacteria; order Rhodospirillales; family Rhodospirillaceae; genus Magnetospirillum; species Magnetospirillum sp. LM-5. The sequence continues at coordinate 174,565 of NZ_CACVCE010000001.1, forward strand.
ATGGCCCGGGAAGGTTTGGATTAATGTACGCCCTAAGGGGAAAACCGTATACTTTCCCGGCACGCCCCTTCCCCGTCATGTGCCGACAGTGAACGAACACCTTCCCCAATCCTCTGATCGTCGCGACGTGATTCGCCGCCCCATGCTGGCCTATGCGCTGGCATTGATCGGCTTGATCGCCGTCGCCACCGGCTGGGATGTCTATGGCAGCTACCGGGCCCAGCAGGACTTGGTCCACCGCCAGATGGCGACGTTGGCCAACGCCGCCAGCGTCGGGATCGAGGGCAGCGTGCGTGCCATCGACGGTCTTTTGCAGGATGCCGCCAAGTCCATCGACCTTGACCATTGGCCCAACCCGCAAGCGGTCAGCTATATCCAGGCGCGGCTGGGGGGCTTCCCGGAAATCCAGGATCTGATCATCGTCGGCCCCGATGGGCGAACCGTTTCGGAAATCATCAACGCCCGCTCGACGACGGCGCAGGTTCTGGACGTGTCCGACCGGGAATATTTCCTGCACCAGCGCGATCATTGGGCCGATCAGTCCCTGCATATCGCCGCCCCGGTGGTCAGCCGGGCGCTGGGCCGGCACGTCATCCCGCTGTCGCGGCCGTTGCCGGGCCGGAACGGGGCCTTTGGCGGCCTGGTGGCGGCCGGAATCAACCCGGTCTATTTCGAAAAGGTCCTGGGGGGCTTTGCGATGCAGCAAGATGCCAGCGCATCGCTGTTGCGCCGCGACGGCATGTTCCTGGCCCGCTTCCCGGACGAGATCCAGTATCGCGGTCTTTCCGCCGCCGACAGCCCGATCTTCCGCCAGCATCTGCCGTCGGCGTCGGCCGGGGTGGTCGAGGTGCCCGACATCGTCACCGGCCGCCAGCGGGTGATCGCCTATCGCGCCATGGCCAATTACCCCTTGGTGGCGATATCGACCCTGCCGGTGCCGATCGCGCTGCAGGAATGGCGCCAGCAAATGGCGCAAGGCGTGGTCACCATCCTGGTTCTGGCCGGGGTGGTGTTGTTCCTGACCTTCGTCGTCGAGCGGCGCACGGATTCGCTGCGCAACCTCGCTGAAATCATTCAGTCGTCCGACGACGCCATCATCGGCATGACTCTGGCCGGGCGGATCACCAGCTGGAACGGCGGCGCCAGCCGGTTGTTCGGCTACGCCGCCGCCGAGGCGATCGGGCAGTCCGTCACCATGCTTGGCCCCAAGGAGCGCCCGGGTGAGGCGCAGGACGTCCTGAGCCGGATCGCCAACGGGCCGCCGGTGGAACTTTACGATACGCAGCGCAGGACCAAGGATGGCCGTCTGATCGACGTCTCGGTATCCATTTCACCGATCTTGGATGGGCGCGGCAAGATCATCGGCGCGTCCAAGATCGTGCGCGACATCACCCGGCGCAAGCGAGCCGAGGACGAAATCCGCCATCTTGCCGCCGTCCTGGAACGCCGGGTCGAGGAACGCACCGCCGAACTGGTCGCCGCCAACCAGGAAATGGAAAGCTTCACCTACGCCGTTTCCCACGATTTGCGGGCGCCGCTCCGGGCGATGACCGGGTTCAGCCAAGCCCTGATCGAGGATTGCGGCAGCACTTTGGATGACAATTCCAAGGTCTATCTCGACCAGATCGTCATCGCCAGCCGCCACATGGGGGCCCTGATCGACGGGCTGCTGCTGCTGTCGCGCTGCTCGCGCGGCGACCTGCAACGCGAAAATATCGACCTTTCGGGCATGGCGACCTGGATGCAGCGCGAATTGCACCAGGCCCATCCGGACCGCAAGGTCACCTGGACCATCGAGGACGGGCTGTCGGCCTGGGGCGATCCGCGCATGATCGAAATCGTCATGCGCAACCTGATGGGCAACGCGATGAAATACACCGCCCGCACCGAAGACGCGCAAGTCCGCATCTTCTCGGAACGCGACGGTGCCACGGTGCGCATTTGCGTTGCCGACAATGGCGCCGGCTTCAATCCCGACCATGCGGAAAAGCTGTTTCGCCCGTTCCAGCGCCTGCATCGCCAGGACGAGTTTCCCGGTCTGGGCATCGGCCTGGCGACGGTCCGGCGCATCGTCTCGCGCCATGGCGGGGCCATCGAGGCCACCTCGGCCCCCGGGAAGGGGGCGACGTTTTGTTTCAGTTTGCCGGTGGGAACCGAAGAAGACATGGGGATGGGGCAATCATGAAGGTCAAATCGATCCTGATGGTCGAGGACAATCCGCAAGACGAGATGTTGGCGCTTCGGTCGCTGCAGAAGGTCAACCTGGCCAATCAGGTGGACGTGGTTCGCGACGGCCAACAGGCGCTTGATTATCTGTTCCAGCAAGGCGAGTTCGCCGGGCGAGTGGGCTCGGACCTGCCGACGGTGGTCCTGCTCGACATCAACCTGCCCCGCCTGAGCGGGCTCGAGGTGTTGAAGCGGCTGCGCGAGCACAAGGAAACCCATCTGTTGCCGGTGGTGATCCTGACCTCGTCCGACGAGGAGGAGGATCGCCTGAAGAGTTACGAGGGCGGCGCCAATTCTTTCGTCCGCAAGCCGCTGGGTTTCGCCGAATTCGCCGAGACCGTGGCGCGCCTGGGCGTCTATTGGCTGGCCGTCAACACGCCGCCCGAGGTGTGACCGTGGACCGCCCGTTGAACATCCTGGTGATCGAGGATTCGGCGGCAGATTTCATGCTGGTCGAGCGTCATCTGCGCCGGGCCAGCCTGGATGCCAGGTGTCGGCGGGTGGACACTTTGGCCGATTTGACCGCGGCCCTGGACGAGTCCGAATGGGACGTGGTCTTGAGCGACTATTCCATGCCGGCCATGTCGTTCGGGCAGACGCTGGAACTTCTGCGCGGTTGCCGGCCTGATCTGCCGTTGATCCTGATCTCCGGCGGCCTGGGCGAGGAAGAGGCGGCCGAGTGGCTGAAGCGGGGCGCCTGGGACTTCGTCCTCAAGGGCGGACTGGCCCGGCTGGTGCCGGCCATCGAGCGCGCCATGCGCGACGCCGCCGAGCATCGGGCGGTCCGCGAGGCGGAACAGGCGGTGCGTGACGGCGCCTTCCGGATGCGGCAATTGATCGCCGGCCTGCCCCATCCGGTGTGGACCTGCGACCCCGACGGCGCCTGCGACTTCTTAAGCGAGCGCTGGGTGGCCTATACCGGCATTCCCGCCGACATCCAACTGGGATATGGCTGGTTGGAAAGCGTGCATCCCGACGACCAAGCCGGCTTGATGAGTGCCTGGAATGCGGCGGTGGCGGCGGGCAGCGATTTCGCCGTCGAGTTTCGCCTGCGCCGGCATGACGGCGCCTATCGCTGGTTCGACACCAGGGCGGTGCCCTTGCGCACCGAGGACGGCCGGATCGAGAAGTGGTTCGGCTCGAGTTCCGACATCCACGAGACCCGCGAAGGGCGCGAGGCCCTGCGGGTCAGCGAGGCGCGGCTGTCGGCCATCTTCCATATCAGCCCGGCAGCGATCGCGGTCAGCCGGGCTGCCGACGGCCTGTTCTTCGAAGCCAACGAAACCTTCCTTTCGACCTTCGGCTACCAACGCGCGGAATTGATCGGGCACACGGCGATCGAGATCGGGATGTGGCAAAACCTGGCCGTGCGCAAGGCGGCGGTGTCGGCCCTGAGAAGCGGCAAGCCGGTCATCAATCGCGAGATCCGCCTGGTCCGCAAGGGGGGCGCGGTCGGCGAGTTCCTGTATTCCGCCGCCTTGACCGAATTGAACGGCGAGGAATGCATCTTGTCGGTGATGCAAGACGTCACCGATTACAACGCCACCAAGCACCACGAGGAAGAATTGCGCCAGTCCAACGCCGAGTTGGAGCAATTCGCCTATGTCGCCAGCCATGATCTGCGCGAGCCGTTGCGGATGATCTCGAGCTATCTCAACCTGCTGAAACGGCGCCTGGGGGCGTCGCTGGACGCGACCGGGCAGGAATTCATCGGCTACGCGGTCGATGGCGCCACCCGGATGGATGCCTTGATCCGCGATCTGCTGGAATATTCCCGGGTCGGCCGCGACGCCGTGCATGAGACCGTGTCCCTGGCGACCGTCCTGGAAGAGGTGCGCCTGATCCTGGGGCCGACCTTGATCGAGGTCGGTGCCGACCTGACGATCGCCGAGGACCTGCCCTCGGTCATCGGCTATCATCGCGACATCGTGCGCCTGTTCCAGAACCTGATCGGCAATGCCGTCAAGTACCGCCATCCCGACCGCGCTGCGGTCATCTCGGTGGGGTGGAAGGATGATGGCTCGTCCCACTGGGTCGCCTTCGTCCAAGACAACGGCACCGGGATCGAGGCCCGCGATTTTGAACGGGTCTTCGGCATCTTCCAGCGGCTGGTCCCCCGCGAGCAGTGCGAGGGAACCGGCATCGGCCTGGCGGTCTGCCACAAGATCGTCGAACAGCACCATGGCCGCATCTGGATCGAATCGGTGCCCGGCAAGGGCAGTACCTTCTTCGTGTCCCTGCCCAAGGCAGCGTGACTGTCGTCGATCGCATGTGGTCGGCGCCATTCTTGTTTGTGGGTTCGATAATCCTCCTGATGGTGCGATGCAATATTGCCTCCGCGATTGTTTAGTAGTCAGCTGCCTATTCGAAAGAATATAGGTATTCATACTTATACGGTGACGCGCTAATTGTTTGATATTGATCGAATACCGTCTTTATTTTACTGTAATTGACTAATGTCACGGACGCGATTGCGGAAAACGGTGGCGGGGCGCCGAACAGGGCGGGCAGACGGATTAGGGGGACTTCATGAATTTCGCGATGGTTATTCGCGGCGCCGCGATCGGGGCCGTGACCTTGCTGGCTGTCGGCGTCGAGGAGGCCGGGGCCACAGACCGCAAGGCCAGCCTGACCCGCCAGATGGTCGAGGACATCAAAGCCGGCAAGATGGAGCTGGAAGGCGACCATGCCGCCGTCAACGAACTGATCATCAAACGCAACATCCCGATCACCTATAGTTACATCGCGGTGCTGATGCGTACGCCCAATGCCTTTGGCGAAGGGCCGGCCTGCGTGGTGTGCCATGGGTCCGGCGATCCGTCGGTGTCCTATCGCGGCCTGGACCTGTCGACCTGCGAGGGCATCAACAAGGGCTCGACCGAACCGCCGGCCCGTAAGCTGTTCACTCCCGGCAAGGGCGCCAAGAAGGAATTGCTGGGACGCATGCTGCGCAACAACCGCATGCCGCTGGGTGTTCGCTTCAACGTCCCGACCGACAGTCCGCCGATCCTGTCCATCCGCCAATGGATCGCCGACGGCGCCAAGGATGACGCCCACTTCAAGAAGGACATCCTGCCGCTGTTCGCCACCGCCAACACCTTCGCGGCCAACACTCCGGCCTGCACCGAGTGCCATATGTCCAACCAGGAGCCGCCCAGCTTCCACGAACTGGACCTGTCCAGCTACAAGGGCATCATGCTGGGCGCCGATTCGGTGGCCAAGGGCGTGGCCAACGCCACCAAGGTCGTGATCCCCGGCAAGCCCGACGAAAGCGGCCTGATGCAGCATCTGGTGGAAAACCGCATGCCGCCCGGTATCGAGCCGTCGTCGGATCGCGACCATCCCAACACCCAATTGCTGCTGCGCTGGATCGAGCAGGGGGCCAGGTGCGACTGAATCTGGGGCGCCGCCGGTTCCTGGCCGGCGGCTTAGCCCTTTGGGCCGGCGCGGCGAAGGCGTCGATGCCGCGCGGGTCGCTGGCCTGGACGGTCGATACCGGCAACAAGGTGTTGACGCCGGCGGCCCGGGACGGCGACCGGTTGGCTTTTGCCGGCGAGGCCCGGGTCGGGCTGGTCGAAGGCCGCACCGGCCGGCTGCTGTGGGGGCGGGACCTGACCGACGGCGATGCGGCCCGTTTCCGTCCGCGTCTGGCCGATGGTGTGATGCTGACCGGCGCCGCCGGGGCCTTCAAGGCCTGGGGGGGCGAGGATGGCCGGCCGCTGTGGCGGGCCGAGGCCGAGCGGGCCTTTGGCGCCCCGCTCATATATAAAGGAACGGTGCTGGCTGGCGACGGTCACCGGCTGGTCGCCCGCGATCTGACCAGCGGCGCCGTTCGCTGGCATTTCGATACCCATCTCGACACCGACATCCATTACGCCCCCGCCGCCGCCGCCGGCACGGTGTTCGTGTGCGGCGGCGATGGTGTGCTGAACGCGGTGGACCTGGCCAGCGGCCGCTTGCTGTGGCGGATCGATCGCGCCAAGGAATGGCAGTATCTGCGGCAATTGCACATCTGGAACGACATCCTGGTGGCCGGCGCCTATCAAGAGAAGCTGCACGGATTGGACATCGCCACCGGGGCCGAGCGCTGGAGCTTCTATGCCGGCAATTTCATCAATTCCCATCTGGTCGCCGACGGTTCGGCCTATTTGTGGTCGCCGACCGGCTGGCTGTATGCCGTCGATGCCGCGAACGGCGCCGTGCGCTGGCGCCATCGCACCACCGATTACGGCAAGGCCGCCGGCAATTGGGCGCCGCTGATGGCCGAACTGGTGGTGCAAGGCGACGATCTGTTCGCCCTGGACATGGCCGATGTCCTGCATGTGCTGGATATCGCCTCGGGTCGCGAGCGACTCCGCGTGGCGGTCGGAGAAAAGCTGCGCCCGTTCGTCGTGCCTCTGGGCCAGGGCCTGGCGGCCTTCGGCACCCAGGACGGCCGTCTGCTCGGAGTGACGATTTAGTCGCTCTCCTGCCCGTTTCCGGGTAGGGCCAGCCGCCCCATCCGGGGCAAGCGCTCCTTGCGCGAATGTGGCAAATTTACGTGTCAATAGCCATGTCGGCTTGACAGTCCAGGGGGGCTGGATTACACCACGCCTACCCGCGCGGGTGGTCGGTTCCTGACCCGACATCCGCGTGGGATGGCTTGTGCTTGTTTGTTGGAGGGCTGTTCCCCGTCATCCTGCCATGCGGTGTCATCCGCCGAACCCGGGCCCTTCCGATCCTGTCAGATCAGCAATCGGTCCCCGTTTTCGTCCGGAACGCCTCTATGATGGCGCGGGGGATTGTCTTCGGGTCGCACCCAATTGAAGGGCAGGGACGATGGACGCTTGGCTGCTCGAATATCTGCCGATCCTGATTTTCCTGGGGATCGCCATTGCCGTATCCGTGATCGCCATCGCGGCGTCGTGGCTGGCCGGCAAGCAACGGCCCGATCCGGAAAAGAACGCCGCTTACGAATGCGGCTTCGACGCCTTCGGCGACGCCCGCTCGAAGTTCGAGGTGCGTTTCTACCTGGTGGCCATCCTTTTCATCATCTTCGATCTGGAAGTGGCGTTCCTGTTCCCGTGGGCGGTGACCCTGGGCAAGATCGGCCTGTTCGGCTTCTGGTCGATGATGGTGTTCCTGGGCGTGCTGACCATCGGCTTCATCTATGAATGGCGAAAGGGAGCCCTGGAATGGGAGTGAGCAATTCCTCGCTGGTGACGCCCGCCCACGCAGGCCCGCTGGCCCCCGGCGCGGCGCAGGACCAGCTGATGAAGCTGGTGGCCGACGAAATCCAGGACAAGGGCTTCGTCGTCGCCAATCTCGACAAGCTGGTCAATTACGTCCGCACCGGTTCCTTGTGGCCGATGACCTTCGGTCTGGCCTGCTGCGCCGTGGAAATGATCCATGCCGGCTGCTCGCGCTATGACCTGGACCGCTTCGGCATCGTCTTCCGTCCCAGCCCGCGTCAGTCCGACGTGATGATCGTCGCCGGCACCCTGACCAACAAGATGGCTCCGGCGTTGCGCCGCGTCTACGACCAGATGGCCGAGCCGCGCTGGGTGATCTCGATGGGCTCGTGCGCCAATGGCGGCGGCTATTATCACTATTCCTACTCGGTGGTGCGCGGTTGCGACCGCGTGGTTCCGGTGGACGTCTATGTCCCCGGTTGCCCGCCGACCGCCGAGGCGCTTCTGTACGGCATCATGCAGCTGCAGAAGAAGATCCGCCGTACCGGCACCATCCTGCGCTAGCCACCTTTGGGACGGTCACAAACCATGACGCAAGTGCTGAAGGATCTGGGCGACTACATCGCCGCCGCCCTGCCCAACGACGTCCTGTCCGCCGAGGTGAACCGCGTCGGCGAATTGACGGTCAACGTCCGTGCCGCCTCGGTGGCCCGCGTGCTGACTTTCCTGCGTGACGATTCCGGCTGCCTGTTCAAGCAGCTGGTCGATGTCTGCGGGGTCGATTACCCCGAGCGCGAGGAACGCTTCGACGTGGTCTATCACCTGCTGTCGCTGAAGCATAACCAGCGCGTGCGGGTGAAGGCCCGGACCGACGAAGAGACTCCGGTCCCGTCGGTGGTCGGCGTGTTCAGTTCGGCCGGCTGGTTCGAGCGCGAGACCTGGGACATGTACGGCATCATCTTCGCCGACCATCCCGACCTGCGCCGCATCCTGACCGATTACGGCTTCGAAGGCCATCCGCTCCGGAAGGACTTCCCGCTGACCGGCACTGTCGAGATCCGCTACGACGAAGAGCAGAAGCGCTGCGTCTACGAGCCGGTCAAGCTGGTCCAGGATTTCCGCAGCTTCGATTTCCTGTCGCCATGGGAAGGCCAAGGGCCGCTTCCGGGCGACGAAAAGGCGGAAGGGAGCCGCTGACATGGCTGAAGCCGAGATCAAGAGCTACAACATCAATTTCGGTCCTCAGCACCCGGCCGCCCACGGCGTGCTGCGTCTGATCCTCGAGATGTCGGGCGAAATCGTCGATCGCGCCGATCCGCATATCGGCCTGCTGCATCGCGGCACCGAGAAGCTGATCGAACACAAGATCTACCAGCAATCGATCCCCTATTTCGACCGCCTGGACTATGTCGGCACCATGAACCAGGAGCACGCCTTCGTGCTCGCGGTGGAAAACCTGCTGGGCGTCGATATCCCGTTGCGCGCCAAGTACATCCGCACGCTTTACTGCGAGATCGGCCGCATCCTCAACCACATCTTGAACGTCTGCTCGTTCGTCTTCGACGTCGGCGGCATGACGCCGATGCTGTGGGGCTTCGAGGAGCGCGAAAAGCTGATGGAGTTCTACGAGCGCGCCTGCGGTGCTCGTCTGCACGCCAACTACTTCCGCATCGGCGGCGTCGCCATGGACCTGCCGCCGGGCCTGTTGGAAGACATCGATGCCTGGTGCGACCAGTTCCCCAAGGTGATCGACGATATCGAGACCCTGGTCACCGAGAACCGCATCTTCAAGCAGCGCACCGTCGATATCGGCACGGTCAGCGCCGAGCAGGCGCTGGATTGGGGCTTCACCGGCCCGAACCTGCGGGCTTCCGGCATCGCCTGGGATCTGCGCAAGAGCCAGCCCTACGAAGTCTATGACCGCATGGATTTCGACATCCCCGTCGGCAAGGCCGGCGATTGCTATGACCGCTACCTGATCCGCGTCATCGAGATGCGCGAATCGGTCAAGATCATGAAGCAGTGCATCCGCGAGATGCCGGCCGGTCTGGTCCGGGTCGATGACCGCAAGGTCAGCCCGCCGCCCAGGGCCGAGATGAAGCGGTCGATGGAAGCCCTGATCCATCACTTCAAGCTGTTCACCGAGGGCGTGCGCGTGCCGGCCGGCGAGACCTACACCGCCGTCGAGGCGCCCAAGGGCGAGTTCGCCGTCTATATCGTCGCCGACGGCACCAACAAGCCCTATCGCTGCAAGATCCGTCCGCCGGGATACGTCCACCTGCAGGCCCTCGACATGATGTCCAAGGGACACATGATGGCCGACGTGGTCGCCAATATCGGCTCCATCGACATCGTTTTCGGCGAGATCGACCGATGAGCAACGAAACCGAAATGACCAGCTTCGCCTTCACCCCCGAGAACCTGGAACTGGCGAAGAAGATCATCGCCAAGTATCCGGCCGGGCGTCAGCAATCGGCGGTGATGCCGCTGTTGGACCTGGCCCAGCGCCAGGTCGGCTGGACCTCCATCGCGGTGATCGAGGCGATCGCCGAGATGCTGGAGATGGCCCCGATCCGGGTGCAGGAAGTGGTGACCTTCTACACCATGTACAACCAGCGCCCGGTCGGTAAGTTCCACGTCCAGGTGTGCACCAACATCTGCTGCCTGCTGCGTGGGTCCGACGGTGTCGGCGCCACCGCCCAGGAGGTGCTGGGCGTCCAGTGGGGCGAGACCACGGCCGACGGGATGTTCACCCTGTCCGAGGTCGAGTGCCTGGGTGCCTGCGTCAACGCCCCGATGATGCAGGTCAACGACGATTATTACGAGGACCTGACGCCGGACACCACCAAGGCGGTGCTTGACGCGCTGAAGCGCGGCGAGACCCCGAAGGTGGGTCCGCAGAACGGCCGGCAGTTCTCGGCCCCCGAGGGTGGCCCGACCACCTTGACCGAACTCACCTTCGGAACGGAGAAGGCGTGATGCTGCGCGATCAAGACCGTATCTTCACCAATCTCTACGGCATCCACGACTGGGGCCTGAAGGGCGCCCAGGCTCGCGGCGACTGGGACGGCACCAAGGCCATCCTGGAAAAGGGCCGCGACGCCATCATCGAGGAAGTCAAGAATTCCGGCCTGCGCGGCCGTGGCGGCGCCGGCTTCTCGACCGGCATGAAGTGGTCCTTCATGCCCAAGACCGAAGGGGCTCGTCCGCACTTCCTGGTCATCAACGCCGACGAGGGCGAGCCGGGCACCTGCAAGGACCGCGAGATCATGCGCTTCGACCCGCACAAGCTGGTCGAGGGCGCGCTGATCGCCGCCTTCGCGGTCGGCGCGCACGCCGCCTACATCTATATCCGCGGCGAGTTCATCCTTGAGGCCAAGCACCTGCAGGCCGCCATCGACCAGGCCTATGAAGCCGGGCTGATCGGCAAGAATGCCTGCGGTTCGGGCTTCGATTTCGATTGCTACGTCCATCGCGGCGCCGGCGCCTATGTCTGCGGCGAGGAATCGGCGCTGATCGAAAGCTTGGAAGGCAAGAAGGGCCAGCCCCGCCTGAAGCCGCCGTTCCCGGCCGGCGTCGGTCTGTATGGCTGCCCGACCACGGTCAACAACGTCGAATCCATCGCGGTGGTGCCGACCATCATGCGCCGGTCAGCGGCGTGGTTCGCTGGAATCGGCCGGCCGAAGAATTCCGGCACCAAGCTTTTCTGCATCTCGGGGCACGTCAACAAGCCGTGCAACGTCGAAGAAGAGATGGGCATCCCCTTCCGCGAGCTGGTCGACAAGCATTGCGGCGGCATCCGCGGCGGCTGGGACAATCTGCTGGCGGTGATCCCCGGCGGTTCCTCGACGCCTGCGCTGACCAAGGACATCTGCGAGACCGTCCTGATGGATTTCGACGGCCTGCGAGAGGCTGGTTCGGGCCTGGGCACGGCGGCGGTCATCGTCATGGACAAGTCCACCGACATCGTGCGGGCCATCACCCGGCTGTCGCGCTTCTACAAGCACGAAAGCTGCGGCCAGTGCACGCCGTGCCGCGAAGGCACCGGCTGGATGTGGCGCATGATGGAGCGCATCAACAAGGGCGAGGCCGCCCTGGAAGAAATCGACATGCTGCAGGAAATCACCAAGCAGGTCGAAGGCCACACCATCTGCGCCCTGGGCGACGCGGCCGCTTGGCCGATCCAGGGCCTGATCCGTCACTTCCGTCCCCTGATCGAAGCCAAGATCAAGGGCCGGGCTTCCAGCGCGGCTTAAGGCTGTAAGGACCGATAGACCATGCCGAAACTGACTATCGACGGACGTGAGATCGAGGTCGAGGCCGGGACGACCATCCTGCAGGCCGCCGAACGCCTTGACCCCCCGATTGAAATCCCGCGCTTCTGTTATCACGAGCGCCTGGCCGTGGCCGGCAATTGCCGCATGTGCCTGGTGGAAGTGGAGAAGATGCCCAAGCCGGTGGCGTCGTGCGCCATGCCGGTGGGCGAGGGGATGGTGGTCCACACCAACAACGCCAATGTGCGCAAGGCGCGCCAGGGCGTGATGGAGTTCCTGCTGATCAACCACCCGCTGGATTGCCCGATCTGCGATCAGGGCGGCGAGTGCGACCTGCAGGACCAGGCGATGAATTACGGCGGCGATCGCGGCCGTTACCTGGAAGAGAAGCGCTCGGTCGAGGACAAGGATTACGGTCCGTTGATCCAGACCATGATGACCCGCTGCATCCAGTGCACGCGCTGCATCCGCTTCATCTCGGAAATCGCCGGCACCCCGGTCCTGGGCGGTCTGCACCGGTCCGAGCATCTGGAAGTCGGCCGGTACGTCAACGCCGCCGTGTCCAGCGAATTGTCGGGCAATCTGATCGATCTGTGCCCGGTGGGCGCGCTGACCAACAAGCCGGCCAGCTTCACCTATCGCGCCTGGGAACTGAAGAAGACCGAATCGGTCGATGCCATGGACGCGCTGGGTTCGGCCATCCGCATCGACAGCCGCGGCAACGAGGTGGTGCGCATCCTTCCCCGCGTCAATGACGACATCAACGAGGAATGGCTGTCGGATCGCTCGCGCTTCGCCGTCGATGGCCTGAAGCGTCAACGCCTGGACCGCTGCTATGTCCGCAAGGACGGCAAGCTGGTGTCGGCCTCGTGGTCGGAAGCCTTCGCCGCCATCGCGGAAAAGGCCAAGGGCCTGGCGGGGTCGAAGATCGCCGCCATCGCCGGCGACCAGACCGATTGCGAGACCATGGTGGCCCTGAAGGACCTGATGACCTCGCTGGGCTCGGCCAACATCGATTGCCGCCAGGATGGCGCCAAGCTCGATGGTTCGGTCCGCGCTTCGTATCTGTTCAACAGCACCATCGCCGGCATCGAAGAGGCCGACGCGGTCCTGATCGTGGGCTCGAACCCGCGCAAGGAAGCGCCGGTGCTGAACGCCCGCATCCGCAAGCGTTACCTGAAGGGCGGCTTCAAGGCGGCGGTGATCGGCCCTAAGGCCGACCTGACCTTCAAGGCCGACTGGCTGGGTGACGATGCCGCCATCCTGGCCGATATCGCCTCGGGCAAGCATCCCTTCTTCCAGGTGCTGAAGTCGGCCGCCAAGCCGGCCATCATCCTGGGTCAGGGCGCGTTGGCCCGTGCCGATGGCGCCGCCATCCTGGGCTTGGCCAAGAAGATCGCCGACGAGGCCGGTCTGGTGAAGGACGGCTGGAACGGCTTCAACGTGCTGCACACCGCCGCGGCTCGCGTCGGTGGCCTGGATCTGGGCTTCCTGCCCGGTTCGGGTGGTCTTGATACCGCCGGTATCGTAGCCGCCGCCGGCAAGGGCGACGTCGAGCTGGTGTTCCTGGCCGGTGCCGACGAAGTCGAGATGGCCGGCCTGGGCAAGGCCTTCGTGGTCTATATGGGCAGCCACGGCGATGCTGGTGCCCACCGGGCCGACGTGGTTCTGCCGAGTGCCGCCTATACCGAGAAGCAGGCGACCTTCGTCAACATGGAAGGCCGGGCGCAGCGCACCAATATGGCGATCTTCCCGCCGGGCGAGGCCAAGGACGACTGGAAGGTCGTGCGCGCCCTGTCCGACGCGTTGGGCAAGCCCTTGGCCTACGACACCGTCGGCCAGCTGCGCACCCGTCATCCCTTGTTCGGTCAGCTGGGCCTGCTGCATCCGGCCGCCTGGGGCGCCTTTGGCGCCGAGGGCGCGCTGGAGGCCAAGAAGCTGGTCTCGTGCATCGACAATTTCTACATGACCGACCCGATCAGCCGCGCTTCGAAGACCATGGCGGAATGCACCGCCTCGTTCGGCGCCGGCTGTGGCTGCAACCACCACAAGAAGACGGGGACCCATGGTTGATATGCTCGCCGGGCTGATGCCCCCCGAGATCTGGCGCCTGATCGTCATCGTCGTCCAGATTCTCGCCATTGTCCTGCCGCTGCTGATCGCGGTCGCCTATCTGACCTATGCCGAGCGCAAGGTCATCGGCGCCATCCAGCTGCGCAAGGGTCCCAACGTGGTCGGCCCGTTCGGCCTGCTGCAGCCTTTGGCCGACGGCGTCAAGCTGTTCCTGAAGGAAACCATTCTGCCGACCGGGGCCAACAAGGCGGTGTTCATCATCGCCCCGATGTTGACCTTCTTCCTGGCGCTGATCGCCTGGGCGGTGATCCCGTTCGACCAGGGCTGGGTGCTGGCCGACATCAATGTCGGCATCTTGTACCTGTTCGCCATCTCGTCCCTGGGCGTCTACGGCATCATCATGTCGGGCTGGGCGTCCAACTCGAAATACGCCTTCCTGGGCGGCCTTCGCTCGGCGGCGCAGATGGTGTCCTATGAAGTGTCGATCGGCTTCGTGCTGGTGTCGGTGCTGCTGACGGTGGGGTCCTTGAACCTGTCCGACGTGGTGCTGCGCCAGAAAGAGACGATGTGGTTCGTCATCCCGCATCTGCCGATGTTCTTCATCTTCCTGATCTCGGCCCTGGCCGAGACCAACCGCGCCCCCTTCGACCTTCCGGAAGCGGAATCCGAGCTGGTGGCCGGCTACAACGTCGAATATTCGGCGATGACCTTCGCCCTGTTCTTCCTGGGTGAATACGCCAACATGATCCTGATGAGCGGCATGACCGTCATCTTGTTCCTGGGCGGCTGGCTGCCCCCGTTCGACGTCGCCCCCTTCAACTGGGTGCCGGGGATCATCTGGTTCGCGCTGAAGATTTGCGCCGTGCTGTTCGTGTTCCTGTGGGTCCGCGCGACGTTCCCGCGCTACCGCTACGACCAGCTGATGCGCTTGGGCTGGAAGGTGTTCCTGCCGTTCTCGCTGTTCTGGCTGGTGCTGACGTCGGGCGTGCTGGTCGCGTTCGGCTGGCTGCCGAACCAGGGCTAAGGAGGGATTGGGTATGTCGTTTCTCGACCGTACCGCCCGGGCGTTCCTGTTGACGGAACTGTTCCAGGGCTTGGCTTTGACCTTCCGCTACATGTTCAAGCCCAAGGTCACCATCAACTACCCTTATGAAAAGGGTCTGCTGTCGTCGCGGTTCAGGGGCGAGCACGCGCTGCGCCGCTATGCCTCGGGCGAAGAACGCTGCATCGCCTGCAAGCTGTGCGAGGCCATCTGCCCCGCCCAGGCGATCACCATCGAGGCCGAGCCTCGGGAAGATGGCTCGCGCCGGGCGCGCCGCTACGATCTGGACATGACCAAGTGCATCTTCTGCGGCCTGTGCCAGGAAGCCTGCCCGGTCGATGCCATCGTCGAGGGGCCGAACTTCGAGTACGCCACCGAGACCCGGGCGGAACTGATGTACAACAAGTCCAAACTGCTCGCGAACGGCGATCGCTGGGAGGCCGAACTGGCCCACCGCATCGCCGAAGACGCGCCGTACCGTTGACCAGGGGGATGGCATGATCGCGGCTCTCATTTTCTACATGTTCGCAGGCCTGGCGGTGGCTGCCGGTGTCATGGTCATCTCGGCCAGGAACCCGGTCCACTCGGTTCTGTTCCTCATCCTCGCCTTCTTCAACGCGGCCGGGTTGTTCCTGCTGCTGGGCGCCGAATTCCTGGCGATGGTTCTGGTCGTCGTCTATGTCGGCGCGGTGGCGGTGTTGTTCCTGTTCGTCGTCATGATGCTGGACATCAACTTCCTGAAGCTTCGGGAAGGGGTGGCGCAGTATCTGCCCATCGGCGCGGTCATCGGCCTGGTGCTGGTGGTCGAACTGGCGGTGATCTTCGGCGGCTGGGCCTTTGCCCCCGACGTCGAGGCGCTGATCAAGGCCCCGGCTCCGGCGGCCGACCAGATCACCAACACCGAGGCGCTGGGCCGGCTGCTCTATACCGACTACGCCTATCTGTTCCAGGCGTCGGGCCTGATCTTGCTGGTGGCCATGGTCGGCTCGATCCTGCTGACCCACCGCCGCCGTCCCGGCGTGCGCAAGCAGGTGATCGCCGATCAGATCGCGCGCACCGCCAAGAACAGCGTCGAAATCGTCAAGGTTCCCACCGGGGGAGGCATCTGATGTTCGCTATCGGTCTCGCCCATTACCTGACCGTTGCCGCCATTCTGTTCACGCTGGGCGTGTTCGGCATCTTCCTGAACCGGAAGAACGTCATCATCATCATGATGAGCGTCGAGCTGATGCTGCTGGCGGTGAACCTTAACCTGGTGGCCTTCTCGTCGTTCCTGAACGATCTGGTCGGCCAGGTCTTCACCATGTTCATCCTGACCGTCGCCGCCGCCGAGGCCGCCATCGGTCTGGCCATCGTCGTCGTCTTCTTCCGCAACCGCGGCACCATCGCGGTCGAGGAAATCAGCCAGCTGAAGGGGTAATCCGGCAATGATGTATATCGCCGCAGTCTTCCTGCCGCTGCTGGGCTCGATCGTCGCCGGCCTGTTCGGCCGCTTCATCGGTGACCGGGGTGCGCAGCTCGTCACCTGCACGCTTCTGGGCGTGTCCGCCGCCATCTCGGGGCTGATCTTCAAGTCGGTCGCCATCGAGGGCAATGCGGTGGTCATCCCGCTGCTGAACTGGATCCAGTCGGGCACCGTCAACGTGTCGTGGGCCTTGAAGTTCGACACCCTGACCGCGGTCATGATGATCGTGGTGACCTGGGTGTCGTTCATGGTTCACGTCTACTCGGTCGGCTATATGAGCCATGATCCGTCGAAGCCGCGCTTCATGAGCTATCTGTCGCTGTTCACCTTCGCCATGCTGATGCTGGTGACCGCCGACAACCTGATCCAGATGTTCTTCGGTTGGGAAGGCGTCGGTGTGGCGTCGTACCTGCTGATCGGCTTCTGGTTCCACAAGCCGTCGGCCAACGCCGCCGCCATCAAGGCCTTCGTGGTCAATCGCGTCGGCGATTTCGGCTTCGCGCTGGGCATCTTCGGCGTCTATTACATGTTCGACTCGGTCGTCTTCGACGCCATCTTCGCCGCCGCTCCCGGAAAGGCCGGGGCGACGGTGACCTTCTTTGGCGTCGAATGGCACGCGGTCACCGTCTGCTGCCTGCTGCTGTTCGTCGGTGCCATGGGCAAGTCGGCTCAGCTGGGCCTGCACACCTGGCTGCCCGACGCGATGGAAGGCCCGACCCCGGTGTCGGCGCTGATCCATGCCGCCACCATGGTCACCGCCGGCGTCTTCATGGTTGCCCGCATGAGCCCGCTGTTCGAGTTCTCGGACACCGCGCTGGCCACCGTGACCATCATCGGCGCGGCGACAGCCTTCTTCGCCGCCACCGTCGGCTGCGTCCAGAACGACATCAAGCGCATCATCGCTTATTCGACCTGCTCGCAGCTGGGCTACATGTTCTTCGCCATCGGCGTGTCGGCCTATCAGGCGGCGATCTTCCACCTGATGACCCACGCCTTCTTCAAGGCGCTGCTGTTCCTGGGTGCCGGCTCGGTGATCCACGCCATGAGCGACGAACAGGACATCCGCCGCATGGGCGGCATCTGGAAGCACGTCAAGGTGACCTGGGCGCTGATGTGGATCGGCTCGCTGGCCCTGGCCGGCATCCCGTTCTTCGCCGGCTATTATTCCAAGGACACCATCCTGGAAGCCGCCTTCGCCGCCCATTCCAACGTCGGCCTGCTGGCCTATGTCCTGGGTGTCGCCGCCGCCTTCCTGACCGCCTTCTATTCCTGGCGTCTGCTGATCCTGACCTTCCACGGCAAGCCGCGCGCCGACGAGCACACCATGGCCCACGTCCATGAAAGCCCGGCGGTGATGGTGCTGCCGCTCTTGGTGCTGGCCACCGGCGCCGTGCTGGCCGGCTGGCTGGGCTACGAGATGTTCGTCGGTCACGACCGCGCCGAATTCTGGAAGTCGGCCATCCTGGTGACCGCCGCCCATCCGACCATGGAAAACCTGCACCACATCCCCAGCTGGGTCGCGACCCTGCCGACGGTGGTGGCGGTGTCGGGTATCGCGCTGGCCTATATCCTTTACATGTTCGCGCCGTCGGTGCCGGGCATGCTGGCCAAGAGCTTCAACGGCATCTACCTGTTCTTGCTGAACAAGTGGTATTTCGACGAGCTGTACGACTTCTTGTTCGTGCGTCCGGCCTTCAAGCTGGGCCGGGGTCTGTGGAAGGGCGGCGACGGCGCCTTGATCGACGGTGTCGGTCCCGACGGTGTCGCGGCCGCCACCAAGGCGATCGCCGGCAAGGTCGGCCGTCTGCAGTCCGGATACCTTTACCATTACGCCTTTGCGATGCTGATCGGTGTGGCGACCTTCGTCACCTGGTACATGTTCAACGCGCGCTAAAGTCTGGGGAAGACCATGACCGATTGGCCCTTGCTCTCGTTGACGACGTTCCTGCCGCTGGTGGGCGCGTTGTTCATCCTGGCGATCCGCGGCGAAGCCCAGGTGGTGGCGCGTAATGCCCGCAACGTGGCGCTGCTGACCTCGGTGGCGACCTTCGTCGTCTCGCTGTTCATCCTGTCCGGCTTCGATCCGGCCTCGGCGGATTTCCAGTTGAAGGAATCCACCACCTGGCTGCCGGGAACCGCCATCGCCTATACCATGGGCGTCGACGGCATCTCGGTGTGGTTCGTGCTGCTGTCGACCTTCCTGACCCCCATCTGCATCCTGTCGTCCATCGGCGCGGTGGAGAATCGGGTCAAGGAATACATGATCTCGTTCCTGATCCTCGAGACCATGATGGTGGGCATGTTCTGCGCCCTGGACATGGTGCTGTTCTACGTCTTCTTCGAAGGCGTGCTGATCCCGATGTTCATCATCATCGGCGTGTGGGGCGGCCAACGCCGGGTCTATGCGGCCTTCAAGCTGTTCCTTTATACCCTGGCCGGTTCGGTGCTGATGCTGATCGCCATGCTGGCGATGTATTTCGACGCCCACACCACCGACATCCCGACCCTGATGGCCCATGCCTTTGACGGCCGCATGCAATTGTGGCTGTGGCTGGCCTTCTTCGCCTCGTTCGCCGTCAAGGTGCCGATGTGGCCGGTCCATACCTGGCTGCCCGACGCCCACGTCGAGGCCCCAACCGCCGGTTCGGTGATCCTGGCCGGCGTGCTGTTGAAGATGGGCGCCTACGGTTTCATCCGCTTCTCGGTGCCGATGTTCCCGATCGCCTCGGAATACTTCACGCCGCTGATCTACACCCTGTCCATCGTCGCGGTGATCTACACCTCGCTGGTGGCCCTGGTGCAGGACGACATGAAGAAGCTGATCGCCTATTCCTCGATCGCCCACATGGGTTACGTGACCATCGGCATTTTCTCGATGACCACCCAGGGCGTCGAGGGCGCGATGTACCAGATGCTGTCGCACGGCATCGTCTCGGGCGCGCTGTTCTTGTGCGTCGGCGTGGTCTATGACCGCATGCACACCCGCGAGATCGCCCGTTATGGCGGCCTGGTGGAACGCATGCCGAAATATGCGGCGGTGTTCATGCTGATGACCATGGCCTCGGTCGGCCTGCCCGGCACTTCGGGCTTCGTCGGCGAGTTCCTGGTGCTGCTGGGCGTGTTCCAGGTCAATTCTTGGGTGGCCCTGTTCGCCGCCACCGGCCTGGTGCTGGGTGCGTGCTATGCGCTGTATCTCTATCGCCGCGTGGTGTTCGGCAAGCTGACCCGCGAGGATCTGAAGTCCATCATGGATCTGTCCCCGCGCGAGGTGGCGATGTTCGCCCCGATGATCGTGCTGGTGATCTGGATGGGCGTCTATCCGAACACCTTCCTGGAACCGATGCATGCCTCGGTCGCCAAGCTGATCGACAATTTCGAACTGGCCAAGGCCGCCGCCAACGGCCTTTCGGTCGCGGCTCGCTAAAGGGGATTGGACGACATGACTGCAACGATCGACCTCATCCCCGCTTTGCCGGAAGTGATCATGGCCGTGGTGGCCATGGGCCTTCTGATGCTGGGCGTGTTTTCCAAGTCCGACACCACCAAGCCCGCGACAATCATCGTCATCCTGACCCTGGTGGCCTGCGTGCTGGTGACTTGGGGCCTGGGCGGCGAGAAGCTTTCGACCTTCGGCGGCATGTTCGTGCTGGATGGTTTCGCCGTGTTCGCCAAGGTGATGATCCTGGTGGCTTCGGCCTTCACCGCCGCCATGAGCATGAACTACCTGGAAAAGGAAAAGCTGGGCCGCTTCGAGTATCCGGTCCTCATCATGTTCGCCACCTTGGGCATGATGATGATGGTCTCGGCCAATGATTTCCTGTCGCTCTATCTGGGCCTGGAACTGCAATCCCTGTCGCTTTACGTGCTGGCCGCCTATCACCGCGACAGCGCCCGGGCGACCGAGGCCGGCTTGAAGTACTTCGTGCTGGGCGCCCTGGCCTCGGGGCTGCTGTTGTACGGCGCCTCGCTGGTCTACGGCTTCGCCGGCACCACCTCGTTCGACGGGATCGCCAAGCTGTTCGGCGGCGAGCATGCCGTCCACCCGCATCTGGGCTTCATCGTCGGCCTGGTGTTCATCATGGCCGGCCTGTCCTTCAAGATCTCGGCGGTGCCGTTCCACATGTGGACCCCCGACGTCTATGAAGGTGCTCCGACCCCGGTGACCAGCTTCTTCGCCGTCGCCCCCAAGATCGCCGCCATGTTGCTGTTCACCCGCGTCATGGTCGGCCCGTTCGGCGATATGGCCGACCAGTGGCGCCAGGTGGTGTCGTTCATCGCCATCATGTCGATGTTCGTCGGCTCCTTCGCCGCCATCGTCCAGACCAACATCAAGCGTCTGATGGCCTATTCCTCGATCGGCCATGTCGGCTTCATCCTGGTCGGCATCGCCGCCGGGACCGCCGACGGTGTCCAGGGCGTGCTGATCTATCTGGCCATCTACCTGTTCATGAATATCGGCGCCTTCGCCGTGATCTTGTGCATGCGTCAGAAGGGCCGCCTGGTCGAAGGCATCGAGGACCTGGCCGGTCTGTCCAAGACCCATCCGCTGATGGCGACGGTGATGGCCATCTTGATGTTCTCGATGGCCGGTATCCCGCCGCTGGCCGGCTTCTGGGGCAAGTTCTACGTGTTCAAGGCCGCCGTCGATCAGGGCCTGTTCGCCCTGGCGGTGATCGGTATCCTGACCAGCGTGGTGAGCGCCTATTACTATCTGCGCATCATCAAGATCATGTATTTCGATGAGGTGGTGGAAACCTTCGACCGTCTGCAGGGCGGGGCGATGACCCTGGTGATGGGTGTTTCGACCGCGGTGGTGCTGCTGTTCACCCTCGTCCCGGGTCCGCTGCTGGTCCGCGCCAAGGCGGCTGCGGCGGTATTGTTCGCCCAGTGATCTCGGTTCCCCAAATGCCGACGCCGTCCCGCCTGGTCTGGCGGGACAGCGTCGACAGTACCAACGATGAAGCACGGCGGCTGATCGCGAACGGATCAGCCGCCGATCTGCTTGTGGTGGCGGCGGGTCAGCAAAGCAAGGGCAGGGGGCGGCGCGGCCGCACCTGGATCAGCCCGGAAGGCAACCTGCATTGTTCGGTGCTGATCGGCATCGATGGGCGCCTGGGGCAGGCGGCACAACTGGGCTTCGCGGCCGCCGCCGCTTTGGTCGATGGGCTTTCCCAGGCCCTTCCCCTGACCCGCCTGCGCGCCAAATGGCCCAACGACGTGATGGCCGAGACCCATGAGGGCTGGAAGAAATGCGCCGGCATGCTGCTGGAGCCGGTCGGCAGCCAATGGCTGATCCTGGGTCTGGGTGTCGATGTCGCCGACGCACCGCCGGCCGAGGGCATGAACCATCCGGCGGTCAGCCTGGCCGAGCTGGGCTATCGCGGCAACGCGATGGGGGTGCTGGACGGCTTCATGGCGGCGTTCATCCCGGCGGTTGGGCTGTGGCGCGAACAGGGATTCACACCGATCCGCCACGCCTGGCTGGATCGCTCGCGCGGGTTGGGCGAGCCGTGCGTGGTGCGTCTGGAAGCGGAAACCGTGACCGGCACCTTCACCGGACTTGACGAGGAAGGCGCACTGATCTTGGATCAACCCGGCCAGGGATTGCGCCGTATCCTGGCCGGCGATGTGTTCTTTCCCCCCGTCTGACCGGAAGGGTCCCCATGCTTCTTGCCATCGACGCAGGTAACACCAACATCGTCTTCGCCGTTTTCGACGGCGAACAGGTCAAGGGCGAGTGGCGGGCTTCGACCCACACCGACCGCACCGCCGACGAATTGGGGGTGTGGCTGATGCAGCTTCTGACCACCGCCGGCATGCGCCGCGAGGACATCACCTCGGCGATCATCGCCAGCGTGGTGCCGGCCATGGTGTTCTCGTTGAAGACGCTGTGCCGGCGCTATTTCGCCTGTGACCCGGTGGTGGTCGGCGACGAAGGGGTGCAATTGGGCATCCAGGTCCTGCTGGACCGGCCCGAGGAAGTGGGCGCCGACCGATTGGTCAACGCGGTGGCCGCCCATATGTGCTATCAAGGTCCGCTGATCGTCATCGATTTCGGCACCGCCACCACCTTCGACGTTGTCGATGCCGAGGGCAATTATTGCGGCGGCGCCATCGCGCCGGGCATCAATTTGTCGCTGGAAGCCCTGCACATGGCCGCCGCCAAGCTGCCGCGCGTCGCCATCGGCCGGCCCAAGCAGGTGATCGGCAAGGCCACGGTGCCGGCGATGCAGTCGGGCATCTTTTGGGGCTATGTCGGCCTGATCGAGGGGCTGGTGCGCCGCATCGAGGAAGAGGCCGGAGCCAAGATGCTGGTGGTCGCCACCGGCGGGCTGGCGCCCTTGTTCGCCGAGGCGACGCCGGTGATCGGCAAGCTGGACCCCGACCTGACGCTGCGGGGCCTATTGGAAATTCACCGTCGCAACAAACGTTTGGAAGCCTGATGGCGCGCAAGAAGCCTGTTACCGCCGATTCCGTCGGCGAGCTTACCTTCCTTCCCCTTGGCGGTGCCGGCGAGATCGGCATGAATCTTGGCCTGTACGGCTATGACGGCAAGTGGCTGATGGTCGATTGCGGCGTCACCTTCGGCGACGAGACCATGCCGATGATCGACGTGGTGATGGCCGATCCGTCATGGATCGAGGACCATCGCGACGATCTGGTCGGCCTGGTCATCACCCACGGTCACGAGGATCATCTGGGCGCCATCCAGTATCTGTGGCCGCGCCTGAAATGCCCGGTCTATGCCAGCCCGTTCGCCGCCGCCGTGCTGAAGGGCAAGCTGCACGAAACCGGCCTGCAGAACATCGTGCCGCTGCATGTGGTGGCCCAGGGCTCGCGCTTCGATGTCGGCCCGTTCAACATCGAAATGGTGTCCCTGACCCACTCGATCCCCGAACCCAACCTGCTGGCCATCCGCACTCCGGCCGGGCTGGTGGTCCATACCGGCGACTGGAAGTTCGACCCCGATCCGCTGATCAGCGACCCGTCCGATTACGAGGCCCTGCGCCGGATCGGCCGGGAAGGGGTGCTGGCCTTGGTGGGCGATTCCACCAACGTCATGACCAAGGGCCATTCCGGCTCGGAAGCCGAGGTCCGGGCCCACCTGATCGGCCTGCTGGGCCGCTACAAGCGCCGGGTCGCCATCACCTGCTTCGCCACCAACGTCGCCCGCCTGGAAAGCGTCGCCCTGGCCGCCGAGGCCAATGGCCGCTCGGTGGCCCTGGTCGGGCGCAGCCTGTGGCGCATCGAGAAGGCGGCGCGCGAGCTGGGTTATCTGAAGGATATCCGCCCCTTCCTGACCGACCACGACGCCGCCCATCTGCCGGCCGACCAGATCCTTTACTTGTGCACCGGCAGCCAGGGCGAGGCGCGGGCGGCACTGGCCCGCATCGCCGCCAACGACCATCCCACCGTCAAGCTGGGCAAGGGTGACGTGGTGCTTTACTCGTCGCGCGTCATCCCCGGCAACGAAAAGGCCATCTTCCGGGTGCAGAACCAGCTGATCCGGCTGGGCGTCGATGTGGTGACCGATCGGGAAGAGCCGATCCACGTGTCCGGCCACCCGGCCCGCGACGAGGTCGAAGAGATGTATCGCCTGCTCAAGCCCGCCATCGCCGTGCCGGTGCATGGCGAGGCCCGCCACGTCCAGGTCCATTGCGCCCTGGCGCTGGAACTGGGCTGCACCCAGGCGGTGGCCATCGACAATGGCGCCATGCTGCGCCTGGCCCCCGGCCCAGCCGAGGTGATCGACCATGTCCCCACCGGCCGGCTGGCGGTGGACGGCCAGGCCCTGGAAGGCGGCCCCCGTCTGGTCCGCCTGGACAGCGAGCTGATCCGCGATCGCCGCCGCATGGTGTTCAACGGCTCGGCCGTGTGCACCATCGTCTGCGACCGCAAGGGCTTCCTGCTGACCGATCCGCAGGTGACGGCGCTGGGCCTGCTGGATGCCGAGCATTGGGCCGAGGAGCACGATCTGGTGGTGGAAGCCGCCCGCGACGCCTTCGAGGACCTGCCCCCCTCGGGCCGCAAGGACGATGCGGTGGCCGCCGAGGCGGTGCGCCGCGCCGTGCGTCGCCAGTTGAAAGAGATGCTGGGCCACAAGCCCATCACCAATGTCCATCTGGTCCGGGTTTGACACCGTTTCAATCGCTTCGTTGATTCCTGTCCCCGGCGCGGTCATGGTAATACCAGTGACCCGTCGATCAACGACACCGTCCCGTCATGCCCGGACTTGATCCGGGCATCCATGGATTGCCGGGTCAAGCCCGGCAATGACGAAAGATATTCCCGTGTCCGACGCCCGTCACACCCTGTCCCTTCGTGTGTTGGCCCTGCGGGTCCTGGCCCCGTTCGCCGCCGGATATTTCCTGTCCTATCTGTACCGCACCGTCAACGCGGTGCTGGCGCCGCTGATCAGCAAGGCGGTGCATCTGGATGCCGGCGACCTGGGGCTGATGACCGGGGTGTATTTCCTGGCCTTCGGCTCGTTCCAGCTGCCGCTGGGCATCTTGCTCGATCGCTTCGGGCCGCGCCGGGTGGAGGCCGCGCTGCTGCTGTTCGCCGCCGCCGGCTCGGCCGCCTTTTCGGTGGCGCAATCGGCCGAGACCCTGATCCTGGGGCGCGCCCTGGTCGGGCTGGGGGTGTCGGCCTGCCTGATGGCCGCCTTGAAGGCCAACGTCCAGTTCTTCCCGCCGGCCAAGCTGCCCCTGTTCAACGGCATCATCCTGTCGGCCGGTGGCCTAGGCGCGGTGGCGGCCACCGCGCCGGTCCAGGCGGCGCTGGCCTTCGTCGATTGGCGCACCATCTTCGTGGTGCTGGCATTCCTGACGGTGGCGGCGGCGGTGAACCTGTTCCTGGTGGTGCCCGATCGCCATGGCAACGCGGTCCCCGAAAGTCTGCCCCAGCAACTGGCCGAGGTCGGCCGCATCTATCGTGACCGCCGCTTCTGGCGGCTGCTGCCGGTTGGCGTGGTATCGCAGGCGGCCTTCATGGCCATCCAGGGCCTGTGGGCCGGACCATGGCTGCGCGATGTCGCCGGCCTGCCCCCCGACGGCGTCGCCACCGGCCTGACCGCCATGGCCGCCGGCATGGCCGCCGGTTTCCTGGGCTGGGGCGTCATCGCCGAACGGGCCGGGCGGGTTGGCGTCGATCCCGCCCGGGTGCTGGGCGGCGGGCTGGTGCTGTTCCTGATCTGCCAGACCTTGATGATGGCCGGCTTCGTCGCCGCGCCCTTGGTGCTGGCGGTGGTCTATGGCTTCTCGGGGGCGTCCAGCACTTTGTCCTATGTGGTGGCGACCCGGGGGTTTTCGCCGCATCTGGCCGGCCGGGCGACCACCAGCCTGAATTTGGGCATGTTCATGGGCGCTTTCCTGATGCAGTGGGGGCTGGGGGCGGTGATCGGACTATGGCCGAAATCGGACATCGGTTGGCCGGCGGAAGCCTTCACCATCGCCTTTGCCGTGCCGGCGGTTCTGCTGGCGGCCTCGATGGTGTGGGCGCTGCCCTTGCTGCGCAAACCGGCCTGATATCTTGAATAATCAAGCGATTACCGGGCGGGGCGATGTATAGTGTCGTCGGGTAGGGCCGCCTGCGAATGGCGTCCCGGATCGGGCGACGAGAAATTCCATGCGACTTCGAGTGCGGCTGCGGCTGGGGGCCTGGCTTGTATTGCTGACTGCGTTCGCAGCGCTGCCGCTGATCGCTTTTTCCGGCTATGCCGTCTATCAATTGGGTCTGTCGCAGAGCAAGGCGACGGCGATCTTGCTGACGCAACGAACGGAAGCGACCGCCAACGCGGTGGCCGAGCGTTTGTCGGCGGCGTTGGGTGGCCTGCACGCCTTGGCTCAGTCCGACACCGCCCGGAAGGGCGACGTGGCCGCCCTGGCCGAGTTCGCCCGTCGGGTCCGCCCGCTTTATCCCGAGGTTCTGGCCATCAATATGGTCCGTTCCGACGGCGAGATGATCTTTCACACCTCGCGCCCGTTCGGCGAAAAATTGCCGCCGACCGCCGACCGCCGACATCGACTCGGCCGGCCGCGCCATCGCCACCGGCCGGCCGGTCATTTCCGGGCCGTTCATGGGGGCGGTGTCTAAGGTGTGGGCGGTGTCGCTGGGGCTGCCGGTCAGCTTGGGCGACAAAGGGGTGCTGTGCCTGCGCATGAACATGACCGCCAGCAGTTTCAACGACGTCCTGGGCGAGCAGCGCCTGCCCGAGCATTGGACCGGGGTGCTGCTTGCCGCCGACGGAACCACGGTGGCGCGGACGCGCTCGCCCGAATCGGCGATCGGGACCAAGGCGCCGCCTTCGTTGGTGAAGGCGCAGGCCGAGCGGCGCACCGGCCTGTTTCCGACCCTGACGCGCGAGGGCGTGCCCAGTTCCACAGCCTTGTCCAAGGTGCCCGGCTGGGATTTGTGGGTGGCGATCGCGGTGCCCGAGGCCAGCATCGACGCCGAGGCCGACCGCTTCCTGATCGAGGTCGCGGTGGCCGGCTGCGCCGTTCTGGCAGCCAGCATCGTCGTCGCCCTGTGGTTGGCGCGCCATCTGGCCGGCCAGATCACGCGGGCCTCGGCGGCGTCTGCGGCGCTGGCCGACGGCCATGCCGACAGCGTGCCGGACAGCGATATCGTCGAGTTGGGGGCGATGGGGGCCGCCCTTGGCACCGTCAAGGCACGCGAGATCGAGACCCAGGCGGCCCTGCTCGAGGCGGTCAGCGTCAACGAGCAGACCGCGGCCGCGCTCAGTCAGGCGCAATGCGACCAACTCACCGGCCTGGCCGGCCGCGGGCTGTTCCTCGACCAGGCTCAGGCCCTGAAGGACAATTGCCCGGACGGGTCGGGTCTGGCCATTCTGTTCATCGATCTCGACGGCTTCAAGGCGGTCAACGACACGTTGGGGCACGAGGCGGGCGACCGTGTCCTGGTTCGCGCCGCCGACATTCTAAGGGCCGCGATCGGTGCTGGCGATGTCGTCGGACGGCTGGGCGGCGACGAATTCGTGATCGGCGTGGCCGGGCCGATCGACGCAATCGGTGAACTGGCGGCCGACATCGCCGGCCGGTTGGTTGCCAGCATCGCCACCATCGGCGACGGGATCGGCTGCAGCATCGGCGTGGCGACGCCGCACCCCGGCCCCGAGAGGTTAGGCGATATCATGAAGCGCGCCGATCAGGCGATGTATGCCGCGAAAAGGCACGGCAAGAATTGCTATGTCGTGGCGCAAAGATGAAGGTTTCGCGACTGAGTCCATAGGATAGTAGCCGAGCATCCGGCTTGGCCCTAGCATCCCGTCAGGAAAACAGACGGTTGGGGCCGATGGACATCCGCGATTTCTTTTGCTGCCTGCCGGCCTTGTCAAACGCCAGACTGGTCGGCGGCGCCGTGCCGGGGCCGGATCTTCGCCGCGCGTTGAACATGGCGTTGACCTGCGACCGGACCATCCATTGCCAATTTCGCCTGACCTGTTCGTGCCTGGCCTCGCAGGTGATGGAATCGCTTATGCGTGACGCTGCTGCGTGAAGAACGGCCGGTATTTCATGTCCTCGTTCATGATGTGATCCAGCAGCCAATGCTTGAGGAAGCGGATCATCTCGTCGGTCAGGCGGTCGGGCGCCTGCCCGGATAAATGCCGGGCGCGGAACTCGACGACGTGGCGCTTCAACTCGTGGTGCATTTCGTGGTGGGCCAGCAACAAATCGACCGGGTATTCGCGCGCCGCCAGCGCCGCTTCCTCGCGGGTGAAATGTTCGTCGGTGAAGGATTGCAGCTCGTCGAACAGGGCGTTCAGGGCGACCGTGTCGGGCTGACCCTGGCGCCACAGATCGTAGACCCGGCCCAGGATGTCGAGAAAGCGTTGATGGTCGGCGTCCAGTTGGGGTGAACCGACGCTGTAGCTGTGATCCCAAACGATCAAGGGCATTTCTTAGCTCCGGGGCGGCGGCAGTAGCGCGGCCCAAGGAGCCAGCATGGTCTCGATCGTTCGGGTCCACAAGGACCATGGCGCCAACCACGGCAAAGCCTGCATCATTCCTTCCGCCAGGGGCAGGGCCTGGCGGAAATCGGGGCAGGCCGTCAGGCGGATGATGATGGTCTCGGCACCGTCTTCGGCGCGATGGTCGATGGCGATTGTCAGGTTGGGCAGCTCCGCGGTGATCCGGGTCTCGTCCATGGCTCTGCCCTTCCTGGTTGGTGTGGGGGCTGTGGCTACAGCAGCTTGCGGCACTGGGTGGCGGCGCGGCGGCAGGCCTCGGCGCATTGCTTCATGCGCAGATCCTCGGCCGCCAGCTTCTCGCAGGAATCGGCGCACTTGTCGCAGATTTCGGCGGTGACGCGCAACAGGCCGGTGAATTGCCGCGAGCTGCGCAGCAGGAAGTCGGTGGCGGTCTCGGCGATGTCGGCGGTATCCAGCAGCAATTGCACCAGTTCCCACTCGGCCAGCGCGCCCCCGTGCTGCATGCCGTGGATGGCCGCCTCGGTGGCGACGCGGTGGGCCTCGTCGCAGGCGTCGATACAGCTCTTCATGGACATGGTCTGGTCCCTCCCTCGTGTGGCGAATCGCTCGTGGAAAAGCGTGCAACCATTGGCGCGTTCCGTCAACGCGAAAGGCCCGGCGGATGACCGCCGGGCCCTGGTTTAACCGTCGCGCCTTCGATCAAAGGCGCGACGCTCTCATCTTGCCGAAACGCGGGTCAGTCGGCGTAGGTGTACTTGCCGTTCTTCCACACATACATGACATAGGTCGGGCCGATGACGTCGCCCTTGGCATCGAAGCCGACATTGCCGATGGCGGTGTCGAACTTGTTGGCGCGCAAGGTGTCGGCGACCTTCTTCCACTCGGTGCTCTTGGCCTTGTCGACCGCCTGCGCCCACGCCTGGATGGTGGCATAGGTGTACAGGGTATAGGCCTCGGGCTCGTAATTCTGGGCGCGGAAATGCTTCACCAGATCGGCGTTCTGCGGCAGCAGGCGCGGATCGGGGCTGAAGGTCATCAAGGTGCCTTCGCCGGCGGCGCCGGTGATGGCCCAATATTCCTCGGTGACCAGGGCGTCGGCGCCCATCAGGGTGGTCTTCATGCCCTGGTCGCGCATCTGGCGCACGATCAGGCCGCCCTCGGTCTTGTAGCCGCCCAGGAACAGCACATCGACCTTGGCCTGCTTGGCCTTGGTCACCAGCGCCGAATAATCCTTCTCGCCGGGGGTGATGGCCTCGAAGAAGGCTTCCTTGACGCCCAGCTTGTTCAGCGAGCCCTTGAACTCGTCGGCCAGGCCCTTGCCATAGGCCGACTTGTCGTGGATCACCGCGACCACCTTGCCCTTGAGCTTCTGGGCGACGTATTCGGCAGCGATCTTGCCCTGGTTGTCGTCACGGCCGCAGGTGCGGAACACGTTGGGCAGGCCGCGTTCGGTGAACTTCGGATTGGTCGAGGCCGGGGAAATCTGCAAGATTCCGTTTTCCTGGTAGACCTCGGAGGCCGGGATCGACGAGCCCGAGCAGAAATGGCCGGCGACGAAGGCGACCTTCTTCGAGGCCAGTTCCTCGGCGACCGAGCGGGCCTGCTTGGGATCGCAGGCGTCGTCGCCCATCACCAATTGCAGCTTCTGGCCCAGCACGCCGCCCTTGGCGTTGATGTCCTCGACCGCCTTGGCGGCGCCGCGCTTGAACTGCTCGCCGAAGGCGGCTTCCGAGCCGGTCATCGGGCCGGCCACGCCGATCACGATGTCGGCCTTGGCGGTGGCGGTGGTCAACGCCGCGATGGCGGCGGCGACGGCAATCGTCTTGATCGTCCTCATCTCCCTTGTCCCTCCAGTAGGTGGTTCGTGTCCCTGTTAAACCTTAACACCCAGGCCGGTTAGTGGCGATGGGCGATCTTATCGGTCCAGCCGAACAGGCCGGACCGTTGGTAAAGCCACGGATATTGGTCGCACATGCGCTTGGCCAGGGTCACCCGCCAGGCCGCCAGGGTGATGGCTTCCAGGACCATGGTGTCGATGACGTAACCGCCGGGCGACAGCAGGCTGCCGCCGAACAGGGCGAAGCCGATGAAACGGTCGGCGGCGCCCAGGCCCAGGGCGTAAAGGGCGCCCATCCACCATGGCCGCCAGGTCCGGGCCAAGGCGTTGCCGGTCATGAAGGCGCAGCCGCCCATGAACAAGATGGTGATTCCGATGAAGACGGGGACGCTGTCGATCATGCCTGCACGCCCCCTTCCAGGTAATGGCTGCGGATTTCCGGGTTGGCCAGCAATTCGGCGCCGCTGCCGGCCAGCGCGATGCGGCCGTTGACCATGACATACCCCCGGTGCGCCAGCTTCAAGGCGTGGAAGGCGTTCTGTTCGACCAGGAACACCGTGACCTTCTGTTCGGAATTGATCCGGGCGATCAGGTCGAAGATATGGCGCACCACCAAGGGGGCCAGGCCCAGCGACGGCTCGTCCAGCAACAGCAGGGCGGGGCGGCTCATCAGGGCGCGGCCGATGGCCAGCATCTGCTGCTCGCCGCCCGACAGGGTGCCGCCGCGCTGGTTCAGGCGTTCCTGCAGGCGCGGGAACAGGGCCAGCACGCGGTCCAGATCGTCGGAAAAATGCCTGGGATCGGCCACCACAGCGCCCATCTGCAGGTTTTCCAGCACGCTCATGCGCGGGAAGATCCGCCGTCCTTCCGGGCTGTGGGCCAGGCCCAGGCGGGCGATCTTGTGGGTGGGCAAGCGGGTGATGTCGGTGCCGTCCAGCAGCACACGGCCCTGGGTGGCGCGCGGATTGCCGCAGATGGTCATCAACAGCGTGGTCTTGCCGGCGCCGTTGGCGCCGATCAGGGTGACGATCTCGCCTTGCCCGACCTCGAGGTCGATGCCGTGCAGCGCCTGGATGCGCCCGTAACCGGAATGGAGGTTTTCGACCTTCAGCATGGGTCAAAGCTCCCCGATCTCGGCGGCGATGTCGGGCGGCAGCGGCGTGTCCTCGGGCTCGCCCAGATAGGCGCGGATCACCGCCGGGTCGCGGGCGATGTCGGCAGGGGCGCCTTCGGCGATCTTGGCGCCGTAATCCAGCACCACCACCCAGTCGGAAATGCCCATCACCACGCTCATATCGTGTTCGATCAGCAACAGGCCGATTTTTTCTTCGTCGCGGATGCCGACCAGCAGATTGTTCAACTCGGCCGATTCGCGGGGGTTCAGGCCGGCCGCCGGCTCGTCCAGGCACAACAGCAGCGGGTCGGTGCACATCGCCCGGGCGATTTCCAGCCGGCGTTGCGAGCCATAGGGCAGCGAGCCGGCATCGGCATCGGCCCATTCGGTCAGGCCGACCTTGTCCAGCCAATGGCGGGCCTTGTCGACGGCGCGGGCCTCGGCCTTGCGATAGAGGGGCAGGCCCAACAGGCCGGCCAGCGAGAAGCCGCTGGCCGCCATCAGTGTCTTGTGCTGGGCGACGATCAGGTTTTCCAGCACGCTCATGCGGGCGAACAGGCGGATGTTCTGGAAGGTGCGCCCGACCCGGGCTTGGCCAGCGATACGGAAATCGTCCAGCCGCTCCAGCAGCACCGGCCCCGAAGGGTGGTGCAGCGCCATGCGCCCGACCTGCGGCTTGTAGAAGCCGGTGATGCAGTTGAACAAGGTGGTCTTGCCGGCGCCGTTGGGGCCGATGATGGCGGTGATCTTGCCCTGGCCCGCCTGGAACGACAGGTCGTTGACGGCGATCAGGCCGCCGAAGCGCATGGTGACGTGCTCGACCTCCAACAGCGGCGTGAAGGTCATTTCGCCCCCTTAAGCCGGATGGTGGGGGCGCGGCTGGCAAGCAATCCCGACGGCTTCCACAGCATGATCAACACCATGGCGCCGCCGAAGGCGATCATGCGGTATTGCTGCAATTCGCGGAACCATTCCGGCAGGCCGACCAGGATCAGGGCGGCCAGCACCACCCCGATCTGGCTGCCCATGCCGCCCAGCACGACGATGGCCAAGATCACCGCCGATTCGATGAAGCTGAAGCTTTCCGGGCTGATGAAGCCCTGGCGGGTGGCGAAGAACGAACCGGCGAAGCCGGCGAACATCGCCCCCAGGGCGAAGGCCGACAGCTTGATGGTGGTGGGGTTCAGCCCCAGCGAACGGCAGGCGATCTCGTCCTCGCGCAGCGCTTCCCAGGCCCGGCCGATGGGCAGGCGGCGGATGCGCAGGGTGAACAGATTGGTCAACAGCGCCAGGCCTAAGATGATGAAGTACAGGAAGATCACCCGGTGGTCGCCCGAAAAGGCCAGGCCGAAATAATCGGCGAAGGTCTGGTGGCCTTCCGGCGCACTGGCCATGAAGCGCAGGCCGAACAGGGTCGGGCGCGGGATCGAGCTGATGCCGCTGGGGCCGCCGGTGAAATCCTGCCAGTTCTGCAAGATGACGCGGATGATTTCGCCGAAGCCCAGGGTGACGATGGCCAGATAATCACCCCTGAGGCGCAGCACCGGAAAGCCCAAGGCGATCCCGAAGCCGGCGGCGAACAGACCGGCCAGCGGCAGGCACAGCCAGAACGACCAGCCCAGCCCGGTGGCCAACAGCGCATAGGAATAGGCGCCGACGGCATAGAAGGCGACGAAGCCCAGATCCAGCAGACCGGCCAGCCCGACCACGATGTTGAGCCCCCAGCCCAGCATCACGTAGATCAGCACCAAGGTCGCCTTATCGACCAGATTGCGGTCGGAAAAGGGCAGGAAGGGCAGGGTGATCGCCAGCCCGGCCAAGGCCCAGCCGGCCATCAGGCGCAGGCGGGCGGCCTTGGCCTCGCCCATGGCCGGCGCCTGGGACGGCTGCCAGGCCCCGCGCAGCATGGTCATGGCGAAGCGGCCCAATCCGACGATCAGGGCGGCCCACAGCACCCAGTCGAACCGGGTGCCCAGCGACAGGCCTTGCGACGAATCCACCAGGCGGAAGCCCAGCATCGGCAGGGCCAGGCCGGCGGCGACCAAGGCGCCGGCCAGGCCCTCACGCAAGGCGGTGGCGATGGCTGGCGCGATCATGTCAGATCTTCTCCACTTCCGGCCGGCCCAGCAGGCCGGTGGGGCGGAACAACAGCACCAGCACCAGGATCGAGAAGGCGGCGACATCCTTGTACTCGATCGAGAAATAGCCCGACCAGAAGGCCTCGATCAGGCCCAGCAGCAGCCCGCCCAGCATGGCGCCCGGCAGCGAGCCGATGCCGCCCAGCACGGCGGCGGTGAAGGCCTTGATGCCGGCCAGGAAGCCGATATAGAAATCGATGACGCCGTAATACAGCGTCACCATCAGCCCGGCCACCGAGGCCAGCACCGCCCCCATCACGAAGGTCGCCGAGATCACCCGGTCGACATCGACGCCCAGCAGGGCGGCCATCTTCATGTCCTGCTCGGTGGCGCGCTGGGCGCGGCCCAGCGGGGTGCGGGTGATGATCCAGGTGAACAGGGACATCAGGACCACCGTCACCACCATGATGACGATCTGCAGGGAAGACAGGCTGACGGTGAAATCGTCGCCCTGCATCAGCTCGAACCCGCCGCCGATCACCGGCGGCAGCGGCTTGACCCGGGCGCCCTGGCTGATCTGGGCGAAATTCTGCAACACGATCGACATGCCGATGGCGGAAATCAGCGGCGCCAGCTTGGGCGCGCCGCGAAGCGGGCGATAGGCCACCCGCTCGATGGCCCAGCCCCACAATCCGGTGAACAGCATGGTGGCCAACAGGGCCGCCATCAGGCCCAGCGCCACCGACTGGCCGCCGACCAAGGTCGAAACCAAATAGGCGATCAAGGCGATGAAGGCACCCAGCATGTAAACCTCGCCATGGGCGAAGTTGATCATGCCGATGATGCCGTAGACCATGGTGTAGCCGATGGCGATCAACCCATAGATCGCCCCCAGTGTTAAGCCGTTGATCAATTGCTGAAGGAAGTATTCCATGCCTGTTCCCGGTCGCCGCCGCCCACCCTCGGGCAGGGCCCTGGAAACCCTACGCGAGCGGGCGGGCAAGTCAAGCGGACAGGGTGCTCGAAACGACGAAGGCCGACCTTGCGGCCGGCCTTCGCCCAGAGCTGTCGGGACCGGTCAGTTGGCGCCGCTCAGGCGGCCGCCCTTCCGGGTGATGTCGAACAATTGCTTGAACACCGGGCCTTCGATGGCGCCGGCCAGGATGCGGGCGGCCTTGCCGTCCTTGCCGGCCACCACGAAGGACGGCGTCGACGAGATGTCCAGCGCGTGGGCCAGGTCGATGTTCTTGCGGATCTGCTTCTCGATCTCGGGCGCCATCATTTCCTTCTTGATCTGATCGACGTTGGCGCCGGCCTCGCCGGCCAGGCGGAAGATCGCCTTGTCGTCCAGCTTGCCGCGGAACTTCATGAAGGCGCGGTGCACGTCGTCATACTTGCCCTGCTTCTTGGCGGCCAGGGCGACGCGGGCGGCGGTCAGCGATTCTTCCGACAGGATCGGCATCTCCTTGAACACCACCTTGACCTTGGTGTCGGCCTTGACGGCCTCCATCATCGGGTCCAGGACCACCTTGCAATAGGGGCAGTTGTAGTCGAAGAACTCGACCACCACGACGTCGCCCGCGGCATTGCCGCTGACCGGATCATCGGCGGCGTTCAGGATTTCATCCTTGCGCGATTCGATCGCCTTCTTGGCGTCGGATTCGGCCTGGGCCTTCATCTTCTCGCGCAGGGCCTCGATGGCCTCGCCGATCACCTCGGGATGCTCCATCAGATAGTCGCGGACGATCTTGCGGATGGCGTCGGTCTGCTTGGCGTTGAAGGTCTGGTCTTCCTGGGCGCTGGCGGGCAGCGCGGTGAACAGGGCGGCCGAGGCCAGCAGGGCGGCGGCAAAGGTCTTGCGAATCATCGACGGAGAAACTCCTGCAAACAGTGTGGCGGCATATTGGCCCAAGGCCGAACGGCGGGCAACAAAGGATTGAAATTTAGCGCCGGCGCCGCTGGCCCTTCTGCTCGTCGACGGCCTGGGCGGCGCGCTCCTTGATGTCCTGGATGCGCAGCCACACTTCGCCGGTCTTGGGCAGCAGGCGCTCGGCCTTGCCGGCGTGGAAGCTGGCGTCGGGCAGGCGGCCCTCGATCAGGGCCTGCTCGGCCATGGCATAGGCGGCCATGCCCTCGTTGCCGTCGCGGCCGTGGGCGATGGCCAAGAGGCGCCAGCCGGTGCGGTTGTCGGGCTCCTGGTGGACCGCCAGGGCCAGGTGCTTTTGCGCCTCGGCCAGCAGGGCGGGGTCCTCCTGCTCGATCTGGACCTGGGCCAGCTGGATCCGCATCAGGGCGCTTTCGGGCAACAGCTCGACGGCCTTGGCATAGGGGGCCAGGGCCTCGGTGCCACGGCCGTTCTCGAACAGCATCTGCCCCTTCAGCTCCCAGAAATAGGGGTCGTTGGGGCGCTCGGCCAGCAGGGCCTCGACGGCCGGCAATGCTGCGGCCATGTCCGGCTTGCGGTAAAGGGCGATGGCGCGGGCATAGCGGGCTTCCAGGCTGGCATCATTGTCCTTGTAGCGGGTCAGGGTGCGGAAGGGCGGTTCGATGAAGGCGAACAGCTTGCCGCGCATGCGCCGCTGCATCTCGACCCATTCCGGCCGGGGCGGGACGCTGGAGAAGGACGATTTGGCGACATGGTCGCGGACCGCCGAGATACGATCGCGGGTCAGCGGGTGGGTGCGGACATAGGGGTCCTGGCGGGTGGTCACCAGCAATTCCTGGTCGCCCAGGATCTCGAAGAACTCGGCCAGGCCCCTGGAGGATTGGCCGGTGCCGTCCAGGAAGCGCAGCGCCGCCTGGTCGGCCGAGGATTCCTCGCCCCGCGTGTAGGTCAGGAAGTTGCGCACCGCCAGTTCCTGCGAGCCCATCATCACGGCGGCACCGGCATCGGCGCGGCCGGTGGCGGCGCCGACCGCGGCGCCCAGCAGCATGCCGATCAGCGCCTCGGTCGAGGCGTTGCCGGCGGCATCCTGGATGCGGGCCAGGTGGCCGCCGGCGATGTGGCCGGTTTCGTGGGCCAGCACGCCGATCAACTGGCCGGGGCTTTCGGCGCGGATCAAGAGGCCGGTATGGATGAACATGTTGAGCCCGCCGGCGACGAAGGCGTTCAGCGACGGATCGACCATCAGATGCAGGCGCACCGAATCGGGCGCCAGGCCGGCCGCCTGGAACAGTGGCGTCGTGAAGGTGCGGATGGTATTTTCCACCTCCGCGTCGCGGATGAAGCTGCGTTTGGGTTGGCCCTGCTGGGCATGGGCGGCCCCGGGCATCATCAGCGTCAGCACCAGGAATGAAAGAAGGATGATGCGCGTGAGCAAGCCTTGGTCTCCGTCGAATGGGTCTCGTCGTTTCAACCGTGCGATCCTCACGGCCCTTCTGGCGACCGGCCTTTCGGCCTGTTTCGATGGCGGCAAGCCGGTCGGCACCATCGGGTACGTCAAGGGCTTCGGTGGCGTCGCCGTTGCCGACGAGCCGCGAGCCGTCCTGGTGGCCCGCGACGTTTTGTCGGCCGGCGGCACCGCCGCCGATGCGATGGTCGCGATGTATTTCACGATGTCCGTCACCCTTCCGTCAACTGCCAGCCTGGGCGGCGGCGGCGTTTGTGTGGTCCATGACAAGGATTCCAAGACCACCGAGGCGCTGGAATTCATGGCCCGCCCGTCGGCGGCCGCAGGCCAGGCCCGGGTGCCGACGGCCGTGCCGGCCAATGTGCGCGGCTTTTATGCCCTACACGCCAAATATGGCAAAATGAGGTGGGAAGGCCTGCTGAACGAGGCCGAGAAGCTGGCTCGCCTGGGCACGCCCACCTCGCGCGCCTTCGCCAACGACTTCAACCGCGCCGCCCAGGCCCTGTCCACCGACCCGGGGGCGCGTCGATTGTTCTTCCCCGACAACCGGCCGCTGGCCGAGGGCCAGGAATTGGTGCAGTTCGACCTGGCCAGCCTGATCGCCCGGGTGCGGCGCTCACCCGGCGACTTCTACACCGGCACCTTGGCGCGCGACCTGGTCCAGGCGGTGAGCCAGGCCGGCGGTTCGCTGACGCCCGAAGACCTGCGCGCGGTCAAGCCCGAATGGGTGGCGCCGATGCAGGTCAAGGTCGGCCATGACGTCGCCCATTTCGCCCCGCCGCCGGCGGTGGCCGGCGCGGTGGCGGCCCAACTGACCGCCGCCCTGGTCGGCAAGTGGGCCGACGTCGCCGCCGAAGAACGTCCGCACCTGATGGCCGAGGCCTCGGCCCGGGCCTTTTCCGATCGCGCCCGCTGGATGCGGCCCGACGGCTGGCCCAACGAACAGGCCGCCGGTCTGTTGAATGCCGACCGGGTGGCCGGTCTGCTGGCGGGCTACAATCCGGCCCGTCACGTCGCGGTCGAGGCCAACAAGCCGGCCGACGCCATCCAGGCCGCCGGCCTGCTGGTGATGGACGGACGCGGCAACACCATCGCCTGCAACGTCAGCACCAACGGCCTGTTCGGGATCGGCAAGGTGGCCCCGGGCACCGGCATGGTGCTGGCGGCCTCGCCCGGGCACAATACCGGCCCGGCCGGCCTGGGCCCGGTGGTGGTCGTCAACCCCCATGTCAACGAGGCGCATTTCGCCGCCTCGCCCAGCGGCGGCATCACCGCGCCGACGGCCTTGACCCAGGTGCTGCTGGCCGCCCAGGTCGAGGGCCGCAAGCTGCCCGACGCTGTCGCCGCCCCGCGTGTCCACCATTCCGGCAATCCCGACACCACCGCCATCGAGCCGGCCGAGCAGGGCGGCAACCCCGAACCGCTGACCAAGCGCGGCCACGAGGTGCGGGCGACGCCGATCCCGGCCCGGGTCAACGCCCTGCAATGCGATTCCGGCAAGCCCGGCTTCACGACCTGCCGGGCGGTCGCCGACCCGCGTGGGGCGGGGTTGTCGGCGGTGGTCGGCAAGGACTGACATGGCCTTTCATAACGCCCTGAAGGGGCAGATCGATCCGTTCATCGTCATGGACGTCATGCGCGCCGCCAACGAACGGGCGGCGGCCGGCGGCGACGTGCTGCATCTGGAAGTCGGCCAGCCTTCGGGCCAGGCCCCGGCCCGGGTGCTGGAGGCCGCCCGTGCGGCGCTGTCGTCCCATGGGCTGGGCTATACCGACGCGCTGGGGCTTCCTTCCTTGCGTGAAAGAATTTCCGGCCATTACCGCCAGACCTATGGGGTGACGGTCGAGCCCGAGCGGATCGCGGTGACCACCGGGTCGTCGGGGGCCTTCGTTCTGGCCTTCCTGGCGGCCTTCCCCAAGGGGGCGCGGGTGGCGGTGGCCGCACCCGGCTATCCGGCCTATCGCAATATCTTGACCGCCCTGGGAATCGAGTGCGTGCCGGTTCAGGTGGGCGAGCAATCGCGCTGGCAATTGACCGTGCCGATCCTGGAAGCGGTGCCCGGCCGGCTGGACGGCGTGGTGGTGGCCAGCCCCTCCAATCCGACCGGGTCGATGCTGTCCGCCGCCGAGCTGGCCGAGCTGGCCGCCTGGTGCGAGACCCATCAGGTCCGCCTGGTGTCGGACGAGATCTATCACGGCATCACCTATGAAGGGGCGGCGGCCAGCGCCGCCGGCATCGCCCCCCATGCGTTGATCGTCAATTCCTTCTCGAAATATTACGCCATGACCGGCTGGCGGCTGGGTTGGATGGTGGTGCCGGCCGACCTGGCGCGCGAGGTCGAGTGCCTGCAGCAGAACCTGTTCATCTCGCCGCCGACCCTGTCGCAACTGGCCGCCGAAGCGGTGTTCGACTGCATCGACGAGCTTGACGCCCGCGTCGCCACCTATCGCGTCAACCGCGACATCTTGCGCGAAGAATTGCCCAAGGCCGGCTTTACGCGGCTGGCGCCGTCGGACGGGGCGTTCTATCTCTATGCCGATGTGGCCGAGCTGACCAACGACAGCCCCGAATTCTGCAAGCGCATGCTGGCCGAGACCGGGGTGGCGGTCACGCCCGGGACCGATTTCGATCCGTTCCACGGCAGCCGGACCCTGCGCTTTTCGTTCGCGGGCGCCACCGCCGACATCGCCCTGGCGGCCAAGCGTCTGAAAAGCTGGCGGAGATAATCATGCAGTTCGCCATCAAATCATGCCTGGATGTGGTGATCTGGTTTTCCGACCGCGCGCTGAACGACCGCGAATACATTCAGCCGCAGAAGCTGCATCGGCTGATGTTCCTGGCCCAGGCCTATTACACCGTGGCCTATCCGGGCCGCAAGCTGATGCCGGCGACCTTCGTCACCGACAATTTCGGCCCCGTCGAGCCCACCGTGTTCCACGCCTTCGCCTATGGACGGCCGCCGCATCTGGAAGGCAATCCGGTGCCCGACCAGGCCGCCCATTTCCTCGACAGCATCTGGCGCCGCTTCGGTCAGTACTCGGCCGACCAGCTCAACAAGCGGTTGAACGACCATCCGGCGGTGGCGGCGGCGATGAACAAGGGCCCCAACGAGGAAATCCCCTTCACCGAGATGGTCAAGTTCTACCAGGGCGAGGCGGCGGCCAAGGGGGCGGCGCCGTCGGCCGATCAGGTGGTGCGGCCCCGGGTCATGCGCTCGCAAAGCGGCAAGCCGGTGGCGGTCAAGGGCTGGAATCCCAAGGCGCTGACCCCGAAGAAGCCGGAGTAAGCTTGTTATACCAGCGGCCGTAATGCCTGACCTTCGGTCCGTCACTACGGCGCCCTCACGCGCCGGGCGGCGGACCTCCGTCCGCCTTGGCTTTCGCGCCATAAGGCGCGCGGCCGCACTTGCGGCCGTCCAACGGTCGAAGGTTTCGACCGTTGGTATTATCTCCCGCAGGCGGATTCGCCCAGGCGCGGCCAATTGTTGGGATTCTGGCTGAAATTGGCCTTGGTGACATCGACGATGCGGATGTGGAAGATGCGGGCCTGGTGCGGCTTGATCACCTGGCACAGATAGGCGGCATACTGGTCCCATGCCGCCTTGTCGGCCTTGACGAAGGCGTAGATGGTGCCGGAATTGTCGGCTTGGGCATTGATCACCTTGGGCTGTGCGCGCACCGCCGCGATCGCCGAGACCTGATCGGCCCGGGCCGACGGCGCCAGCATCGACAGCATCAGAATGGCGGCAGCGACCAGCACCTTCATCGGTTCCTCCCGAGCCTTCGATGGTCGGCTAGCCTAGACACCAGGCCTTAACAAAGTCGATACGGGCTTTACCTCAGGCAGAGTGAAATCTTCCACCACTGCACGAAAAAGGTGCGCCGGTGGTCGCGGGATGGGTCAGGGGCAACCCGCGTCGTGAGCGCACCGCCAGCAGGCCGAAGGCCTGGGCCTCCAGGGCGTCGCCGTTCCAGCCGACCCGTTCCACCGGCTCGACCTCGATGCCCAGTTCGCGGGTCAGGGCGGCCATCAGGGCCGGGTTGTGCCGGCCGCCGCCGCACACCAGCCAGCGCGCGGCCGGGGCGGGGAACCTGTGGCGCGCCAAAGCGACCGCCCGGGCGGTGAAGGCGGTCAGGGTGGCGGCGCCGGTCGCGGCGTCCTGGTCGGCGACCAGCTTTCGGGCGAAGGCCTGGAAATCGTCGCGATCCAGAGACTTGGGCGGCTTGCGGGCGAAATAGGGGTGGCTGGCGAAGCGGTCCAGGGCGCCGGTATCGACACGGCCCTGGGCGGCCAGGGCGCCGTCGGTGTCGCAGGCCCGCCCGGTATGGGCCAGCGCCCAATCGTCGATCAGGGCGTTGCCGGGGCCGGTGTCGAAGGCCAGGATGGCACCGTCTTCGCCCAGCCAGGTGACGTTGCCGACCCCGCCCAGGTTCAGGATCGCCAAGGGCTTCGCCAGCCCGGCGGCCAGCGCCTGGTGGAACACCGGCACCAGCGGCGCGCCTTGGCCGCCGGCGGCGACGTCGGCCGAACGGAAATCGTTCACCACCCCAATGCCGGTCAGCCGGGCCAGCAGGGCACCGTCGCCGATCTGCCAGGTGCGGCGCTGGTCGGGCCGGTGCAGGATGGTATGTCCGTGGAAGCCGATGATGTCGACCGCCGTTGTTTCCAGCCCTGCCTTGGCCAGCAGCCCGGCCACCGCCTCGGCATGCAGGTGGGTCAGGTGCCGCTCGATTTCGGCGACCGGGCCGAAGCCTCCCAGGATTTGGCGCAGGGCCTTCTTGAAATCCTCGTCATAGGGGAAGGTGGCGGCGGCGCCGAAGCTTTCCACACTCTCGCCGTCGGTGGCCACCAGGGCGGCGTCGATGCCGTCCAGCGAGGTCCCGCTCATCAGTCCCAAGGCCAGCATGGTCGCCCGCGTCGTTGTGAGAAAGCGCCGATTGTGCTAAAGGGGCCGCCTTTGGGCAAGCAACAGAAACGATCGGTCGAAGCCATGACCTCTCCCCGCTCCGAATTCCTGCAGGTCGTCGCCGAGCGCGGCTTCATGCATCAGTGCACCGACCTCGACGCGCTGGACAAGCGTCTGGGCGAGGGGCCGGCGGTGGCCTATATCGGCTTCGACGCCACCGCGCCGTCGCTGCATGTCGGCTCGTTGATGCAGATCATGCTGCTCAGGTGGTGGCAGAAGACCGGCAACAAGCCGATCGTGCTGATGGGCGGCGGCACCACCCGCATCGGCGACCCGACCGGCAAGGACGAAGCCCGCAAGATGCTGTCGGACGAGGATATCGCCCGCAACATGGCCGGCATCCAGACGGTGTTCGCCAAGTATCTGAGCTTCGGCGACGGTCCGACCGATTCCATGATGGTCAACAATGCCGATTGGCTGGACCAGCTGAACTATATCAGCTTCCTGCGCGATTACGGCCGCCACTTCACCATCAACCGCATGATGACCTTCGATTCGGTCAAGCTGCGCCTCGAGCGCGAGCAGCCGCTGACCTTCCTTGAATTCAACTACATGATCCTGCAGGCCTACGATTTCGCCGAGCTGTGGGCGCGCAACAAGTGCGTGCTGCAGATGGGCGGCTCGGACCAGTGGGGCAACATCGTCAACGGCGTGGAACTGGGCCGGCGCGTCCATGGGGCCGAGCTGTTCGGCCTGACCAGCCCGCTTCTGACCACCAGTTCGGGCGCCAAGATGGGCAAGACCGCCAACGGCGCGGTGTGGCTGAACGCCGACATGCTGAGCCCGTGGGATTTCTGGCAGTATTGGCGCAACACCGAGGACGCCGATGTCGGCCGTTTCCTCAAGCTCTACACCGAGCTGCCGCTGGCCGAGATCGCCAAGCTTGAGGCCCTGCAGGGCGCCGAGATCAACGAGGCCAAGAAGATCCTGGCCGGCGAGGTCACCCGCCTGGCCCACGGCGAGGCGGCCGCGGCCGAAGCCGCCGAGACCGCCCGCAAGACCTTCGAGGAAGGGGCGCTGTCGGCCAACCTGCCGACGGTGTCGGTGGCGGCCGGCGATCTGGCGGCCGGCATCACCGCGTTCGCCTTGTTCGTCCAGGCCGGACTGGCGACCTCGAACGGCGAGGCCCGGCGCCTGATCAGCCAAGGCGGCGGTCGCCTGAACGACCAGCCGATCAAGGACCCGGCCCAGATTATCGCGAGCGCCGACCTGAAGGACGGCGTGCTGAAGCTGACCGCCGGCAAGAAGCGTCACGTCC
The DNA here is from genome assembly GCF_902729445.1 of Magnetospirillum sp. LM-5. Lineage (NCBI taxonomy): Bacteria > Pseudomonadati > Pseudomonadota > Alphaproteobacteria > Rhodospirillales > Rhodospirillaceae > Magnetospirillum > Magnetospirillum sp. LM-5. Next base: position 217,369 of record NZ_CACVCE010000001.1, read on the forward strand.
TGGTCCGGCCGGAGTAAGCCTAGATCCCATTTCCGTCATGGCCGGGCTTGACCCGGCCATCCACGCGCATCCGCATAACGCACTGTCTTCATTCGATTTTGTTCGGCACCACGGGGATGCCCGTGTCAAGCACGGGCATGACGGAGTGTGGGGCGACGACTAGCGTCCCTTCCGCGCTCGAGCCTGTCAGAATGCGATCGCCACCTTGAAGCGGTCGTTCAGCTCTTGCGCCAGGATGGCGTCAAGCGCCAGCTTCGGCTCGCGCGTCGACAGCCAATGGCCCGAATCGTCCCATTCGAAATGCCAGGCGCCGCTGACCGGCGAGGCCAGCCACACCTGGCGCATCGGCCCGTTCTTGTTGACGACATACTGACCGCCGCCGCCGCCGATGGTCATGGTCAGGATGCCGCCCTGCAGGTCGGCGTCGATCTTGTCGCCCAGCAGGTCGTCGACCGTGTCGGCGATGGCTTCGATGGTGTCGTCGGCCAAGGTGTTGAAACGGCTGAGATCCATGGTCATCGGTGTGGTTCCTTGGGCTTTCACAGTTGGGCCGAATGGTATCGCCTTGGGCGCGCTTCGTCATCACGGTGATTGCGTATTTGTGTCCGGATGGTGATACTGGAGGCAACCAAGCGGCCAAACGGCCCAAAAGAAGTCTGGGGAGACGACCATGACCCGCATCCTTGTGCTGGAATCAGAACTGCGCCTGCGCCATTCGCTGAAGACCATCCTGGAATCCGCCGGATACGAGGTCGATGTCGCCGACGATGGCGTTGACGCCTTGTCGCGCCACACCCGTCGCCCGGCCGATCTGCTCATTGCCGACGGCAATGTCAGCCCGGCCGGCTTTACCGGGACCCGCGTCCTGGCGGTGCCCGGCGGCGGCGCCTGCGACGCGGTCAAGGGGACCGACATCACCCATTTCCTGCCCAAGCCGTTCGGCCGCGAAGACCTGCTGGCTGCCGTCCGGGTCAGCCTGGGCGCCGCCCCGCCGATCCCCGCTGCGCGCTGATCGCATTTTTTTCCGTTCGAGCGCTTGCGAAGGCCTGGGCTTTTCTGTATAGAGGCGCCTTCGATTTGCGGAGCAGGACGCCATGAAGAACGACATTCATCCCGACTACCACGAAATCAACGTGGTCATGACGGACGGCAGCGAGTTCAAGACTCGTTCGACCTGGGGCAAGGAAGGCGACAGCCTGCGCCTGGACATCGACCCCAAGTCGCACCCGGCCTGGACCGGTGTGCATCGCATGGTTGACAGCGGCGGCCAGATCGCCAAGTTCAACAAGCGTTTTGCCAGCTTCGGCATCAAGTCCTGATACTTGCGGGCCGGTCAGGCCCGATCACGGACGATTTTTAGGGCCGCCAGTCTTTTGGACTGGCGGCCCTATTGCCGTTTTGGGATAGACTTATCCCGGTGAAATGGGTACAGCAACCGGGGGATTGGTTCGCTGGAGCGGATCAGAAGAGCGGGTAAGCAGACGTCATGATCATCGTCCATTACGAGGTTTACGTCCTCGAAGGCCGGGGTTGGATGCTGCACGCACGGTTCCCACGTACCGAGCGTGAAACCGCGATTGCCGAAGCCAAGGAGCTGGAGCAGGCCTTGAAAATCAAGGTCAAGGTCCTCCGCGAAACCTATTACACCGACAACAACGCCTTCGAGGAAGCCGACGTCTATGTCAGCTCGGGCGTCGGTTCGGGCAAGCCGCCGCCGGCTCCGCCCAAGCCGGCCCAGGCCCGCGCATCGTCATCCGGCGAGCGCGACCAGCCCAAATCCTCGGGCAAGGCGGCCGCCAAGCCGGCCGCCAAGGCCGCCGCCCGACCGGCGCCCGCGCCCCAGCGCAAGAAGACCGCGTCCGAGATCGAGGATGCCGCCAAGCTGCGGCAGATCCTGGTCCGCCTGATGGGCATCTGCGCCCTGTCGCTGGCGGTATCGATGCTGGCGCTGAAGGTCACGCCGGAAGCGATCGTGCTGTTGTGGAAGATGGGCTTTTCGATGTCGATCTCGGAAGCGGCCTACAACCAGCTGCTGGTCGCCGTGTTCGCCCTGACCTTCCTGATGACGGCGGTGCCCTTGGGCATGAAGTTCATGCCGCGCCGCGCCCAGGTGCCGACCTTCGGCGCGCCCAACCTGTCGTGGGGCAAACAGCGCGCGCCCCGCCGCGACAGCCAGTTGCAGAAGTCGGTGGACAAGCTGGCCGACGAGGCGGCGCGCGACCTGCCGCTGATCGCCGACAAGGACGACGACCTGCCGGCCTTCGCCGATGACGACTTCCCGCCGATCCTGCCGCCCGCCGACGAAGCCCTGCCCGAGATCATGTCGCAGCCATCGCGCGAGGCCGAATCCGGCAAACCGCAAAAAGAGGAAGTCAGCGGCCAGTCGGCCGAATCGCAGGCCGGCGCGGTGCGCCGCTATCTCGACGGCGCGATGGATTTCTGCCGCGCCAACCGCATCGAGATGGACGCCTACAACAAGTTCGCCCTGCACCTTTATCTGGCCGGCGCCATCGAATCCCTGGGTGAGTTCAGGAAGATTTCCAGCTCCGGCCGGCGGCAATTGCTGGCCCAGGCCCTGGATCGGCTGGGGACCAAGGGCGAACTGGCCGAGGGCTTCCATGACAAGCTGCCGGAATATCTGCGCGAGCCGCGCTATCTGTCGGTGGTCCAGGCCGGCCGCGACGCCATGGGCAACTTCCTGCTGGGCGACGAGGACGGCGCCCATCTGGGCCTGCGCGACGTCTTCACCAACTGGAACCGCAAGGGCGGCGAGACCAAGAAGCAGATGATGACGGTGCTGTTCACCGACATGGTGGGCTCGACCGACATGACCCAGCAGCGGGGCGACGCAGCCGCCCAGGAAATCGTGCGCCGCCACAATCTGATCGTCAGGAACGCCCTGGCCAAGTATGGCGGCAACGAGGTCAAGCATACCGGCGACGGCATCATGGCGTCGTTCTATTCCGCCGCCGGCGCGATCGACGCGGTGGTGACCATGCAGCGCCAGGTCGCCGAGCATAACCAGCGCATGCCCAGCCAGGAACTGCATCTGCGCATCGGCCTCAATGCCGGCGAGCCGATCCAGGAGGAAGACGATCTGTTCGGTTCGACCGTTCAGTTGGCGGCCCGCGTCTGCGCCGCCACCAATACCGACGAAATCCTGTGCACCGCCTCGGTGATGGATTTGTCGGGCAAGCCCAAGGCCGGCTTCCGCGCCGTCGGCGCCAAGCACATGAAGGGCTTCAAGGACGCCATCCCCCTTTACGAGATTCCCTGGAAGTAGCCGGCCTGCTCACGCCACCTGGCGCAGGCGTTCCTCGATCCGCGACACCCGGACGTAAAGCAGCAGGCTGCGCCTCAGCAGGCTTTGCAGCCCTTGCGGCAGAAGCGGTTCGTCGGCCTCGGTCAGGCAGACCGGGTCGCCGTCCAGCCAGGCGGCTCCCGCCAGCGCCTGCTCCTCGGCCACTTCGCCGCGCTGGATCGCGCGTTGCATCATCAGCCAGGCCATCACGCTGGTCAGCCGGGCGGTCACCCGCAGCGCCTCGCACGAATGGCGCAAGCCGACCACGGACTCGATGGGGGACCGGCCGACCGAAGGGCCGGCCAGGCCCAGGTAATTGCGGGCCTCGACCAGCAGGTCCAGGGTCTCGGCATAGGTCTTGCGCACGAAAGCCGGGTGTTGCATGGCCGAAATCCCGTGTGATGCCCATCTTTTCCGAGGTGGGAATGCCGGTTCCGACCGGCAAGGGGCGGGGACTTGACGGCCCAAAAATCCATCCTAAATCGATGGTGCGAGGTGGCCGGAACCGGCACTTCGCGCGGGATTGGCCGCTGTCCGGTCCCTGGGGGACGGCACGGGCGGCCAATGGCCCGCCAGCTCAATTCTGGTTGCTTCGAGAAGGAGGACTGGACATGCGTGCTTTTGATCTCTCCCCCCTGTTCCGCTCGACCATCGGCTTCGACCATCTGTCGCGGATGCTGGATGCCGCCGGCCGTCTGGACGACCAGACGCTGGCCTATCCGCCCTACAACATCGAGAAGCTGGACGACGACCATTACCGCATCACCATGGCGGTGGCCGGCTTCGCCGAAGCCGACCTGGACGTCACCGTGACCAACCATACCCTGGTGATCACCGGCAAGAGCCGCCACGAGGAAAAGCCCGCCGAATACCTGCATCGCGGCATCGCCGGACGTTCGTTCGAACGTCGCTTCGAACTGGCCGACACCATCCTGGTCGATGGTGCCGCCCTGGTGAACGGCCTGCTGCATGTCGATCTGAAGCGGGAAATCCCCGAATCGGCCAAGCCGCGCAGCATCCCCATCGAAATGAAGGAACGCCCGCGGCTGATTGAAAGCCCGCCGGCCGAAGACAAGGCGGCCTGATCGCCGTCGTACGAACGCCCGGAGCCAGCAATGGCTCCGGGCGTTTTGTTTGCGAATACAGTGAAAAAATCGATAAAATTGAAAATATTGAAATCACTCTAAAGTGGAGGCATAATGATGAATAGGGGTTAAACGTAAGACATGGTGGGTGTCATGCGGTTCGTCATTACAGAGTCTTTCGACAAGACTGAAGTGAACCATTATTTCGAGGCGGATATCCCCTGCCGGATTGGCAATCTTATCCGCGCACGTTCCGGCCGTGTCTATCGGGTCGAGGATATCGGCTGGCGACTGGACAATTTCGACCACACGCCGGACGTCCGCGTGCTGCTGAAGCGGGAAAAAGATTAGGGGGGGCGGTATCCTGGGCATGTCTTGCCGGAATGTCGTCACGGAAGAAATTGCAGACACAGATGAACACAGATGAACGCAGATGAAAGAAGATAATTTTCTTTCATCTGTGTCCCGCGAAGCGGGGTTCTGTGTTCATCTGTGTCTGAAAGTCCGCCCTTGCCGACTGAATGTCGATTGGTTCAGGGCATCACGCCAGATGCGCCTCGAAAGCGGCGCGAGGGGCTGGCGGGATGTCGGTGGGGCGCTGATCGGCGCGACCGACGAACACATGGACCCAGTGGCCTTCGGCGGCCGCCTGATCCGATCCTTCGCCGAACAGCCCGATCCCATAGGTCACCGAGGTCCGTCCCAGCTTCTCGATCCGGATGCCGGCCACCACCTTTTCCGGCCATGACAGCGGCCGGAAGAACCGGCATTTGCTTTCGGCGGCGAACGGCACCGCCGGGGCCTTGAACAGGTCCAGTTGGCACGGCCCCATCAGGAAATCGACCACGGCGATTTCGAAGAAGCGGTAATATTCGACATTGTTGACATGGCCGAACATGTCATTGTCGGCCCAGCGGGTCTGGATATCGACGAAATAGCGGAAATCGGCCTTGGTCAGGGGGGCGGGCTTGGTCATTGCGCGGTCCAGCCGCCATCCACCGCAAGCGACGTGCCGGTGATGTTCGAGGCCGCGTCCGAGCACAAGAAGACGGCGGTGTCGCCCAATTGCTCGGGCGTGGTGAAGCGCTTCGACGGCTGCTTTTCCGACAACAGGTCGCGGCCGGCATCGGCCACCGACACCCCTTGGGCGGCGGCGCGGGCGTCGATCTGCTTTTGCACCAGGGGCGTCAGCACCCAGCCGGGGCAGATGGCGTTGCAGGTGATGCCGGTCTCGGCGCATTCCAGGCCGACCACCTTGGTCATGCCGATCAGGCCGTGCTTGGCGGCGACATAGGCCGCCTTGTTGACCGAGGCCACCAGCCCATGGGCCGAGGCGACATTGATCAGCCGGCCCCAGCCGCGCGCCTTCATGCCGGGCAGGGCGGCGCGGATGGTGTGGAAGGCCGAGGACAGGTTGATGGCGATCACCGCGTCCCAGCGCTCGGGCGGGAATTCGTCGATGGGGGCGACATGCTGGATGCCGGCATTGTTGACCAGGATATCGACGCGGCCCAGCCGGGTCTCGGCATCCTTGACCAGCGCCTCGCACTGGTCGGCCTTGGCGAGGTCGGCGCCGTTATAAAGGGCGCGGACCTTGAATTCGGCTTCCAGGCCTGCGCGGATCGCCTCGATCTCGGCGGCGTCGCCGAAGCCGTTCAGCATGATGTCCGCCCCCTTGGCGGCCAGCGACCGGGCGATGCCTAAGCCGATGCCGCTGGTCGAGCCGGTGACGATGGCGGTGCGTCCCTTCAACATGGTCATTCCCCCCGTTGGTTATTTCTTGAACAGCGCCTCGGCGCCGGCACGGACATTCTTCTTGGCGGCGATGGCGGCCTGGGCGCGGGCGATCTCGGCTTCCAGTTCGGCGATGTATTCGCCCAGTTCGGCGACCCCCAAAACCTCGAGATTGGCTGGTTCCAGCCGCTTTTTCTTCTTCTCGGGTTCGTCCCAATCCATCGGAACCTCCGGCGCCACTTGCCATATTCCCGTGACCGTACCAGATTGTCGCGGCGCGAAACAGGCCCGGAAAGAGCTTCGACCATGACCCTGCCCACCACCATGACCTGCATCGAGATCAGCGAACCGGGCGCGCCCGAGGTGCTGAAGCCCGCCACCCGGCCCGTGCCGCAGCCGGGGCCGGGGCAGGTGTTGATCAAGGTGGCGGCGGCCGGCATCAACCGCCCCGACGTGCTGCAGCGCCAGGGCGCCTATCCGGCGCCGCCCGGGGCCTCGGACCTGCCGGGGCTGGAAGTGGCCGGCACCGTTGTCGGCACCGATCAGACGGTGTGCGCCCTGGTGGCCGGCGGCGGCTATGCCGAGTACGTCACCGCCGACCAGCGCCATTGCCTGCCGGTTCCGGCCGGGCTGGATCTGGTGCAGGCGGCGGCCTTGCCGGAAACCTTCTTCACCGTCTGGCACAATGTGTTCGAGCGCGGCCAGTTGAAGGCGGGCGAGAAGTTCCTGGTCCATGGCGGCACGTCGGGCATCGGCACCACCGCCATCCAGCTGGCCAAGGCCTTCGGGGCGACGGTGTTCGCCACCGCCTCGGGCGAGAAGAAGATCACCGCCTGCCGCGCGCTGGGGGCCGACCACGCCATCGACTACACCGCCACCGATTTCGCCGCCGCCATCAAGGACCTGACCGGCGGCAAGGGGGTGGACGTCATCTTGGACATGGTCGGCGGCGATTACATGGCCCGCAACATCCGCTCGCTGGCCGCCGACGGCCGGCTGGTCAACATCGCCTTCCTGAAGGGGTCGAGTGCCGAACTGAACCTGATGCCGGTGATGTTGAAGCGTCTGACCCTGACCGGCTCGACCCTTCGGCCGCAATCGGACGATGCCAAAGCCCGCATGGCGCAAGGGCTGAAGGACAAGGTGTGGCCGCTGATCGAGGCCGGTACCATCCGCCCGGTGGTGCACGCCACTTTCCCCCTGGCCCAGGCCGCCGACGCGCATCGGCTGATGGAATCCAATGCCCATATCGGCAAGATCGTGTTGACGGTTTGACCCGGGCTGACCACTCCCCTATAACAACGGCGCACATGGAATTGATTGTCGGCGCCCACCAGCACGGGCGCCCCAAGATGGAGAGATACATGGCCCTGCCGCTCATGCCCAAGGCAACTGCCGTCTGGCTGGTCGAGAACACGGCTCTGAGCTTCGAGCAGATCGCTGATTTCTGCGGCTTGCATGCCCTGGAAGTGCAGGCGATCGCCGATGGCGAAGTCGCGTCCGGCATCGTCGGATTGGATCCGGTCGCCAACGGCCAGCTGTCCAAGTCCGAGATCGAGCGCTGCGAAGCCGATCAGGACGCCCACCTGAAGCTGAACATCACCGACTATCCGCAGCCGCGCGCCAAGCCCAAGGGGGCGCGCTACACTCCGGTCTCGAAGCGTCAGGACCGCCCCGACGCCATCGCCTGGCTGCTGAAGCACCATCCGGAACTGTCGGACCCGCAGCTGTGCAAGCTGATCGGCACCACCAAGCCGACCATCCAGTCGGTGCGGGAAAAGACCCACTGGAACGCCACCAACATCAAGCCGCGCAATCCCGTCACCCTGGGCCTGTGCACCGAGGCGGAACTGGAAAAGGCCGTCGCCCTGGCCCGGCCGCGTGCCGGCACGGTGGCGCCGCAATTCCACGAGGAAGGCGAAGGCTCGGCCGAATAATCAAGGGCCACTGGCGCGAACCAACGCCCGCCGGCAACGGCGGGCGTTTTCGTTTGGGCTGCCATAATTCGGCCATCCGGGCGTATTATAGGATGTCCATGGGACCTTCCGACATGGGGTCCCGACCATGGAGGACATCATGCGCAAGATTCTGGTGGCGGCCGCGTTGACCCTGTCTCTCGCCGCCTGCGCCCAGCCGGGTGGCGACGGTTTCGGCATCAGCAAGCAGACCGGCGGCGCCGTGCTGGGTGGTGCCGGCGGCGCCCTGGCCGGCTCGCAGTTCGGCAAGGGCAAGGGGCAATTGGCCACCACGGCGCTTGGCACCTTGCTGGGGGCCTGGATGGGCTCGGAAGCCGGCGCCTCGCTCGATCGCGCCGACCGCACCTATGCCGCCCAACAGCAGCCGCGCTATTCCTATGGGCCGCAGCCCTATCAGCATTATGCCCCGGCGCCGGCCTATGGCGCCCCCCAGGGCTATGGCGCGCCCCAGGCGTGGAACTATGCGCCGCCGCCGGCTTACGGCGCTCCGCAAGGCGGCGCGTGGGGCGGCGGCTGGAACCAGCCCAGCTGGAGCCCGCCGGAACCGCGCGGCTATGCCACCGTGCCGCCGCGCTATTGATCCAAACGAAACGGGCCGTCCCTCGTGTGTGGCCTGCTCATCCCCGGAATTCGCGATGCGAATTTCGGGGGCAGGACACCAGGGACGGCCCTATTCTCTGTCCGTCACCCCCGGGCTTGACCCGGGGGTCCGCTCGGGATGGCCGGGTCAAGCCCGGCCATGACGGAACGCGGTCTTACGGTCAGGGCAGGGCGGCGGCCAGGGCCGGAGCCGGCTCGGCGCGGGTGGCGCCGTCCAGCGATTCGCCCAGATACTGGTCGACCAGCTCGTTCAAGGGGTCCATGTGCGCGCCGAAGAAATGGTTGGCCCCCTCGACGGTGCGATAGCGGACCTTGATGTTCTTCTGGGTGCCCAGCTTGGCCGCCAGCTTGGCGACGCTGGGCTCGGGCACCAGCTCGTCCGAGCTGCCATGGACGATCAGACCCGAGGACGGGCAGGGCGCCAGGAAGGTGAAGTCGTAGATGTTGGCCGGCGGCGCCACCGAGATGAAGCCGTCGATTTCCGGCCGGCGCATCAGCAATTGCATGCCGATCCAGGCCCCGAACGAGAAACCGCCGACCCAGCAGGCGCCGGCATTGGGATTGTAGCTTTGCATCCAGTCCAACGCCGAGGCGGCATCGGACAATTCGCCCTGTCCGTTGTCGAACTTGCCCTGGCTGCGCCCGACGCCGCGGAAATTGAAGCGAAGCGTCGAGAAACCACGCCGAACGAAGGTGTGGTACATCCCATAGACGACTTTGTTGTTCATGGTGCCGCCATGCTGCGGATGCGGGTGCAGCAACAAGGCGATCGGAGCGTTGGGAACCTTGGAATGGTGATAGCGGCCTTCAAGGCGGCCGTCTGGTCCGTTGAAAATAACCTCGGGCATCGTATCCCCTGACTTCAGCTTCGTTGCATTCTCCGGCCGGGACCGGCGGGAATCTCCCACCGTCGATGTCGGAGACTTATCGAGGCCTTCATGGATTGGGGTCGGTCATGGTTGACCGGCCTGGTCGGACATCCTATATTCACTTTCGTTCGCTGCAGAACCTTGGCCGGTATCCCCCCAAGCCGTGGTCTGCCGCGACCGAGCCGGAAGATTAGCATATTGCCCGCCATGGATTTCAAGTCTTTTCAAGAAGATATCGCGTCGATCCGCAGCCGTGACCCGGCGGCGCATTCGTGGCTGGAAGTCATCTTGTGCTATCCGGGCCTGCATGCGCTGCTGATTTATCGCCTGGCGCATTGGTGCTGGGGCAAGGGCTTGCGTCTGCTGGGCCGCGTGTTGTCGCACATCGGCAAGGTGTTCACCGGCATCGAAATCCATCCCGGCGCCACCGTCGGGCGCAGGCTGTTCATCGATCACGGCACCGGCGTCGTGATCGGCGAGACGGCGATCATCGGCGACGACGTCACCCTTTATCACGGCGTCACCCTGGGCGGCACCTCGCTGCACAAGGGCAAGCGCCATCCGACCCTGGAAGACGGGGTGATCGTCGGCTCGGGCGCGCAGGTGCTGGGGCCGATCACCGTCGGCAAGGGGGCGCGCATCGGCGCCAACGCCGTGGTGCTGACCGAGGTGCCTGCGGGCGCGACCATGGTCGGCATCCCGGCCCGCATGGTGCTTCGCAAGGCGAAAGAGGGCGAGCCGACCTTCTGCGCCTATGGTCTGGAAGACGAGAATTTGCCCGATCCGGTGGCGCGCGCGGTGGATTCGCTGCGCGCCCAGGTCGGCGCCCTGCTGGAACGGGTCGGCGACCTGGAAGCCGAGCTGGAAGCTACCAAATCAAAGAACGGCACCAGCCGTCGCAAGCCGCGGGTGATCGCGGCCCATCATGGCGAGGACGAGGAGGAAGGCTCCCTCTCGGCATCCTCGCAGCAGTAACGACAACGGGCGCGGGGCCCAAAGCAAGGTTCCGCCATCTCGGGAGACGAAGACGTGAAACTCAGCACCAAAGGGCGCTATGCCGTGATGGCGATGGTCGATCTGGCCAGCCATTCCCAGGGAAGTCCGGTGGCCTTGGCCGACATCGCCGAGCGCCAGGAAATCTCGCTGTCCTATCTCGAGCAGCTGTTCGGCAAGCTCAGGAAGGGCGGCCTGGTGAAAAGCGTGCGCGGTCCCGGCGGCGGCTATCTGTTGGCCCGCACCCCGGTTCAGTTGCGCATTTCCGACATCATCCTGGCGGTGGACGAGCCGATCCAGACCACCCGCTGTTCGCCCGGTTCGCCGGCCGGCTGCCACCACCACAAGGGCCGCTGCCTGACCCACGATTTGTGGGAAGAGTTGGGCAACCAGATTTACCTGTACCTGTCGTCGGTGTCGCTGTCCGACGTGTGCGAGCGCCGTATCCTCGGCAGTTCGGGCATGTTCCACGGCAATTCCGGCTCGGTGGCGGCCCAGTAGAAAGGAGCGTGATTGACCGTGACGGTTTCGGCTTACCTCGATCATAACGCCGGCTCACCGGCGCGGCCCGAGGTGGTGGCGGTCGTCGCGGACCTCTTGCGCGAGGCCGGCAATCCATCCTCGGTCCACGCCGCCGGCCGTGCCGCCCGTGCCCGGCTGGAAGCGGCGCGCATGTCGGTCGCCGCCCTGGTCGGCGGGCAGGCCGGCGGAATCGTCTTCACCTCGGGCGGCACCGAAGCCAATGCCCTGGCCCTGAAAGGGTGCGGGCTGGCCCGCATCGTCGCCTCGGCGGTCGAGCATCCGTCGGTGCTGGCCTATGCCACCGACATCATCCCCGTGGACCAGGACGGCATCGTCGATCTGGCGGCACTGGAACGCCTGCTGGCCGAATCCGACCAGCCGGCGATCGTCTCGGTGATGCTGGCCAACAACGAAACCGGGGTGATCCAGCCGGTCGCCGAGGTGGCGCGCCTGGCTCACCGCTTGGGGGCCCTGGTCCATTGCGACGCCGCCCAAGGCCCCGGCCGGCTGGCTTTGTCGATGTCGGACCTGGATGTCGACTTCCTGACATTGTCGGCTCACAAACTGGGCGCGTTGCCCGGATGCGGCGCGTTGGCGTTGAAAAACCCCGACTTTCCGATGGCACCATTTTTGCTTGGTGGAGGGCAGGAGCGACGTCGGCGCTCGGGGAGCGAGAATCTTCCCGGAATCGTCGGGTTCGGTGTCGCCGCCGATGACATCCTGCGCAAGGATACCATATTAGAGATGAGTGATTTGCGCGATCATCTGGAATCCCAAGCCCTCGCCCGGGTGCCGGCGGCCCGCGTGGTCGCGCAAGGCGTGGCCCGTCTGTGCAACACCACCTGCCTGGTGCTGCCCGGCGTGGCCGCGCAGTTGCAGGTCATGGCGCTGGATTTGGCCGGATTGATGGTCAGCGCCGGGTCGGCCTGTTCGTCGGGCAAGGTGGGCGAAAGCCATGTCTTGAAGGCGATGGGGCTGGCGCCCGAATGGGCCGGTTCGGCGATCCGGGTCAGCCTGGGGCCGGACACGACCAAGACCGAGATCGAATTGTTCCTGAACGCCTGGACCGAATTGGCGGGCCGCAAGGGACTGGACGTTAAACAGGCGGCCAAGGCCGCGTGAAGCAAAAGGGATCGAACGGATGACCAACACCACTCTTGCCCGGGCTCCTGGACAGCCGATCTATCTCGACTATCAAGCCACCACGCCGTGCGATCCGCGCGTGGTCGAGAAGATGCTGCCCTACTTCTTCGAGAAGTTCGGCAATCCCCACTCGCGCAATCACCGTTACGGCTGGGAAGCCGAGGAAGCGGTCGAGATCGGCCGCGAGCAGGTGGCCGACATCATCGGCGCCGATTCCAAGGAAATCATCTTCACCTCGGGTGCCACCGAGTCGAACAATCTGGCCATCAAGGGTGTCGCCCATTTTTACAAGGACAAGAAGGACCACATCGTCACCGTGGTCACCGAGCACAAATGCGTGCTGGACACCTGCCGCCACCTGGAACAGGAAGGTTTCCGCGTCACCTATCTGCCGGTGCAGACCAACGGCCTGATCGATCTGGCCGAACTGGAAGCGGTGGTGACCGACAAGACCGCCATCGTCTCGGTGATGGCCGTCAACAACGAGATCGGCGTGATCCAGCCGCTGGCGGCCATCGGCGCCATCTGCCGCAAGAAGGGCGCCTTCTTCCACACCGATTGCGCCCAGGCGGTGGGTAAGATTCCGCTGGACGTCAACGCCATGAACATCGACCTGATGAGCATTTCGGGTCACAAGCTGTATGGTCCCAAGGGCATCGGCGCCCTGTATGTCCGCCGTCGCCCGCGCGTGCGTCTGGTGCCGATGATCAATGGCGGCGGGCAAGAGCGCGGCATGCGCTCGGGCACGCTGGCGACGCCCTTGTGCGTCGGCCTGGGCGAGGCCTGCCGCCTGGCCAAGGCCGAGATGGGGGCCGAGGGCGAGCGCCTGCACATGCTGCGCGACCGCCTGCTGAACGGCCTGAAGGCGCGGCTGCCGGAAATCTATGTCAATGGCGACCTGGAACAGCGCATCCCCGGCAACATCAACATTTCGTTCGCCTTCGTCGAAGGCGAGGGGCTGATGATGGGGGTCAAGGATCTGGCGGTGTCGTCGGGCTCGGCCTGCACCTCGGCCTCGCTCGAGCCGTCCTATGTGCTGCGTGCCCTGGGCCTGGATGCCGAGATGGCCCATACCTCGCTGCGTTTCGGCCTGGGCCGCTTCACCACCGAGGCCGACATCGACTATGCCATCGGCCATGTCGCCGAGGCGGTCGAGCATCTGCGCGCCATGAGCCCGCTGTGGGACATGCATCTCGAAGGAGTCGATATCAAGTCGATCCAATGGGCCGAGCATTGATAAGCGCTTTCGTGCTATTCTAGAATGATTCCGGTTTAGGCCGGTCAGGTTGGAGGTTTCCATGGCTTACAGTGAAAAGGTCGTCGACCATTACGAACATCCCCGCAATGTCGGTTCGATGGACAAGGATTCCGGCGATGTCGGCACCGGTCTGGTGGGGGCGCCCGCCTGCGGCGACGTCATGAAGCTGCAGATCAAGGTCAGCCCCGAAGGCATCATCGAGGACGCCAAGTTCAAGACCTTCGGCTGCGGTTCGGCCATCGCATCCAGCTCGCTGGTGACCGAATGGGTCAAGGGCAAGACGCTGGACGAGGCGGCGGCCATCAAGAACACCGACATCGCCCACGAGCTGGCTTTGCCGCCGGTCAAGATCCATTGTTCGGTGCTGGCCGAGGATGCTATCAAGGCCGCCATCGCGGACTATCGCAAGAAGTCCGGCCAGGGCGAGGACGAGGCCGAACAGGCCGCCGGCTGACCGGAAAGAAAGGGGACCTGCGTATGGACATGAAGACGCCCATCATCCTGACCGATGCCGCCGCCGACCGCGTCAAGGCCATGCTGGCCAAGCGCGGCAAGCCGTCGGCCGGCATCCGCATCGGCGTGCGCTCGAAGGGCTGCTCGGGGATGCAGTACACCCTGGAATATGCCGACGAGAAGACTCAGTTCGACGAAGTGGTCGAACAGAAAGGCGTCACCGTGCTGATCGATCCCAAGGCGGCGATGTTCGTCTTCGGCACCGAGATGGACTGGGTGGAAGAGCAGATGAAGTCGGGCTTCGTGTTCCGCAATCCCAACGAAAAGGGTCGTTGCGGCTGCGGCGAGTCCTTCCACGTCTGATGGACATGACCGCCCAGGCGATGCCCGCACTGATGCCGTGCTGGTCCTGCAAGGGGCCGGTGGCGACACGCGCCCTGTTCTGCTCGGTCTGTGGCGCCGTCCAAGGGCCGGGGCCGGTGGATCATTTCACCCGGCTGGGCATCAAGGCCACCTTCGATATCGATCTGGACGAGCTGGAAAAGCAATATTTCGGCTTCCAGCGCCGGCTGCATCCCGACCGCTTCGCCGCCAAGACGCCGAAGGAACGGGCGCTGTCGCAATCGCAGGCCACCGCCCTGAACGAGGCCTATGAGACCTTGAAGGACCCGCTGAAGCGGGCGGCCTATCTGCTGGAGCTGATGGGCCACAAGGTCGATCTGACGGCGTGCGGCACCATCAGCGACAAAAGCCTGCTGATGGAGCAGATGGAAAAGCGCGAGGCCATCGCCGAGGCCGACAGCGTCGAGACCATCACCAAGCTGTCGGCCGCCGCCGACACCGACGTCCTGTCGTGCCAGTGCCACATCTCGGCCGCCATCAACGGCGAGAATCTGGACGAAGCGGTGCACCTGACCATCCGCCTGAAATATCTGGTCAAGCTGGCCGAAGAGGCCCGCACCAAGAAGTCCCGCCTGACCCGCCAGGCGCGCTGACCGCCAAAGAAAAAGGAAGAATCCCATGTCCGACGACGGTCTCGTCATGCTGCAATTGTGCGAGCCGGGTGAAACGCCGGCCCCGCACGAATCCGAGAAGGGCGCCGCCGTCGGCATCGACCTGGGAACCACCAATTCGGTGGTGGCGCTGTCCTTCGAGACCGAGGTCGAGGTGCTGCGCGCCGCCGACGGCAAGGCGCTGATCCCGTCGGTGGTCCATTACAAGGATGACGGCGAGGTGGTGGTCGGCCAGGCCGCGCGCGAGGCGATCCTGGAAAGCCCGGACCATGTGGTGACCTCGATCAAGCGGCTGATGGGGCGCGGCATCGAGGACGTCAAAAGCCTGGCCGGCACGCTGCCTTATACGCTGGAGCCCAATCCCGACGGCGGCATGGTGCGGTTACGCGTCGCCGGCCGGGTGCTGACCCCGGTCGAGATTTCCGCCGATATCCTGCGCGCCATCAAGGCGCGCGCCGAAGAAGCCCTGCTGGGCAAGTTCGTCAGCCGCGCGGTGATCACCGTGCCGGCCTATTTCGACGATGCGGCGCGCACCGCCACCAAGGACGCCGCCCGCCTGGCCGACATCGAGGTGCTGCGCCTGGTCAACGAGCCGACCGCCGCCGCCCTGGCCTATGGCCTGGATAATTCGGTCGAGGGTCTTTACGCCGTCTACGATCTGGGCGGCGGCACCTTCGACATTTCGATCCTGAAGATGGAAAAGGGCGTGTTCCAGGTCAAGGCCACCGGCGGCGACGCCGTGCTGGGCGGCGACGATATCGACCATTCCATCGCCGAGCATTTCCTGTCCCAGCGCAAGGTGGCGGTGGGCGATCATCCGATTTCCTCGGGCGAGGTCAAGCAGGCCCTGATGACCGCGCGCGTCGCCAAGGAATGCCTGACCAGCCGGCCCACGGGCGAATGGATGATCGAGGTGGATGGCAAGCCCAGCCTGCACACCATGACCCGCGAACAGTTGGAAAGCCTGGCCGCGCCCTTCGTCGAGCGCACCATCTCGATCTGCCGCGACGTGGTGGAAGATGCCGGCATCGATGTCGCCGACATCCAGGGCGTGGTGCTGGTGGGCGGTTCGACCCGGATGCCGCTGGTGCGCGCCCGGGTCGCCGAATTCTTCGGCCGGCCGCCTTTGTCCGACATCAACCCCGACGAGGTGGTCGCCGTCGGCGCCGCCCTGCAGGCCGAAGCCCTGACGGTGGGCTCGGATACGCTTTTGCTGGACGTCACGCCCCTGTCCTTGGGCATCGAGACCATGGGCGGCATCGTCGAGAAGGTCATTCCGCGCAACACGCCGATCCCGGTGGCGATGGCGCAGGAATTCACCACCTACCAGGACGGCCAGTCGGCCATGGCCATCCACGTGGTCCAGGGCGAGCGCGAGATGGTCGACCAGAACCGCTCGCTGGCCCGCTTCGTGCTGCGCGGCATTCCGCCGATGACGGCCGGCGCCGCGCGCATCCGCGTGCAGTTCCAGGTCGATGCCGACGGGCTTTTGACCGTGTCGGCGACCGAGATGACCACGGGGGTCGAGCAGCAGGTGGTGGTCAAGCCGTCCTATGGCCTGACCGACGACGAAATGGCCAACATGCTGCGCGATTCGCTGGTCAACGCCAAAGGCGACATGGAGCAAAGATTGCTGACCGAGACGGTGGTCGAGGCGCAAAGGTCGGTGCTGGCGGTGCAATCGGCGCTGTCGGTCGATCAAGACCTCTTGTCGGCGGACGAACGACAGGCTATCGATGCGGCCATCGAGCAGGTCAACGCCGCGTGCGCGGGGTCGGACCGCGACGCGGTGACGCAGGCGATCGACATCTTGGAGAACGCCACCAAGTCCTTCGCCGAAAAGCGCATGGACCGCGGCATCCGCAACGCCCTGGCCGGCATGTCGGTGGATCGGCTCGATGGCGCCCTGGGGGGCGGCGAATAGATCGCACTCGAAGAAGGTTTGACCATGCCCAAGATGACGTTCATTGCTCCCGACGGAAACCGCCACGAGGTCGAAGCCCCCGAGGGCCTGTCGGTGTTGGAAATCGCCCACCGCAACAAGCTGGAGCTGGAAGGCGCCTGCGAAGGCTCGCTGGCTTGCTCGACCTGCCATATCGTGGTGGCGCCGGAATGGTTCGCCAAGCTGACCGAGGCCACCGAGGACGAGGAAGACATGCTGGACCTGGCGTTCGGCCTGACCTCGACCTCGCGCCTGGGCTGCCAGGTGATCATGAGCAAGGCGCTGGACGGCCTGGTGGTCACCCTGCCGGCGGCGACCCGCAACATGATGGTCGATAAGAAGTGACGCACCGATAGGGGCGTCATGGCCGGGCTTGGACCCGGCCATCCATGGCGCCCTCTGGACCCTCGGGTCAAGCCCGAGGGTGACGGAGAAAAGAATGAAGTGGGCCGACGTCTTGGACATCGCCATCGCCCTGGAAGAGCGTCACCCGGATGCCGACAACGTGAACCTGCGGTTCACCGACCTGCATGCCTGGGTGTGCGCCCTGCCGGGCTTCGACGACGAGCCCACCAAGTCCAACGAAAAGATCCTGGAAGCCATCCAGATGGCCTGGATCGACGAACGGGATTGACGACGAAGGGGCCGCTTGCGGCCCCTTCATGATTCGGATGTCGCCATGATCCAGTCCATCCCCCTTCTCGACCTTGCCGCGCTGGGCGTGTTCCTGGCGCTGTGGGTCGGCTATACCGTGGCGGCCGATCATTACACCTCGAAGGGCCGCTCGCTGTCGGCGGTGATGGGCCGCCACCGCCTGGTGTGGATGCGATCCTTGTGCGACCGCGACAACCGCGTCGCCGACACCGCCATCATCGGCAACCTGATGCGCTCGGTGGCCTTCTTCGCCTCGGCCAGCCTGCTGGTGGTCGGCGGCCTGGCCGCGCTGATGGGCTCGGGCCGCAGGGGCTATGAAGTCACTCTCGACATCCCCTTCATGGCCGATGGCGGCCACGAGGCGTTCGAGATGAAGGTGCTGCTGCTGGCCTGCCTGTTCATCTACACCTTCTTCCAGATCACCTGGTCGCTGCGGCAGTTCAATTATTGCTGCATCCTGATGGGCTCGGCGCCGATGCCCGAGGGGGCCGACGCCGACAAGGACCGCTTCGCCTGCCATGCCGCCCGCCTGCAGGCCCTGGCCGCCAACAGCTTCAACCGCGGCCTGCGCGCCTATTACTTCGCGCTGGCCATGCTGGGCTGGTTCGTCAATTCCTGGGTGTTCATGGCCGCGGCGGCGGCGGTCACCGCCATCTTGTTCCGCCGCGAGTTCCATTCCAAAAGCATGAAGGCGCTGGCCTCGATCGTCGATGGCGGGGAACGGGCATGAAGGGGCGCATCGTCGTCGCCATGTCGGGGGGCGTCGATTCCTCGGCCACCGCAGCGCTTTTGCAGGAGGAAGGCTGGGAGGTGGTGGGCGTCACGCTGCAGCTTTACGACCACGGCCAGGCCATCTGCCGGCCCAATACCTGCTGCGCCGGCAAGGACATCCACGACGCCCGCGCCGTGGCCGATTCCCTGGGCATCCCCCATTACGTCATCGACATGGAGGCGACCTTTCGCGCCGACGTGATCGAGAGCTTCGCCGATTCCTATGTCCAGGGCCGCACCCCGATCCCCTGCATCGAGTGCAACCGCACCGTCAAGTTCCGCGACCTTCTGGGCTTTGCCCGGGATTTGGGCGCCCAGGCCCTGGCCACCGGCCATTACGTCCAGCGGGGCTGGCAAGGCGGGCGGGCGACCTTGCTGAAAGGGGCCGATCCCGCCCGCGACCAAAGCTATTTCCTGTTCGCCACCACCCAGGATCAACTGGAATTCCTGCGCTTCCCGTTGGGCGGCATGGACAGCAAGGACCAGACCCGGGCCATCGCGGCGCGCCACGCTTTGCCGGTGGCGGCCAAGCGCGACAGCCAGGATATCTGCTTCGTCCCCGACGGCGACTATGCCGGCCTGGTCGAGCGCCTACGCCCCGGCGGGTCGCGGCCCGGCGACATCGTCCATGTCGATGGCCGCGTGCTGGGCCGCCACGCGGGCATCATCCATTACACCATCGGCCAAAGACGGGGCCTGGGCCTGGGCGGCGGTGACCCGCTGTATGTGGTGGCGTTGGACGCCGCCTCGGCGCGGGTGGTGGTCGGCCCCCGTTCGGCCCTGGGCCGGCGGCGCATCCGGCTGGAGCGGGTCAACTGGCTGGGCGAGGAACCTTGCGGGCCGGTGGCGGTCGAGGTGCGGGTGCGCTCGACCCGGCCGCCGGCGCCGGCCATGGTCGAGCTGACCGAGGATGGCGGCGCATGGGTCGAGCTGGCGGCACCCGAGGAAGGGGTGGCCCCGGGCCAGGCCTGCGTGTTCTATCAAGGGGCCAGGGTGCTGGGCGGCGGCTGGATCGCAGCCGCCGATCAATAGATCCCCATCAGTTTGCTGGGGCCGCCGCCGAAGGTGACGATGGGGTTGGGTTCCTTGATTCCGCTCATGCCGGGCGAGCCCTGCGGCATGCCAGGCGCCGCGATGCCGGTGATTTTCAGCTTGGCCTGAAACAGCTTGTCGATGGCTTCGATGGGAACGTGGCCCTCGATCACATAGGCGCCGACCTTGGCGGTATGGCACGACCGCACCTGATCGGGCACGCCCATGCGGTCCTTCAGCCCGTCCAGGTCATCGACATCGTGGACCACCACCTGCCAGCCATTGTCGCGCAGGTAATCGACCCAGCCGCCGCAGCAGCCGCAACTTTGGTTCTTGTAGACCACCGCCTGGCGCGGCGCGTCAGCCGCCCAGGCGAAAAGCGAGGTCAACACCAGCCCCAAGGCCAACACGATACTTTTCATGGAACACCCGAAAATCTTGCGACGACGGGTGCACTATGTCGGTCGGCCAAGCGCGAAAACAAGCGCTTCGGTCAAGCCCTCGCCATGCGGGTCTGGATGCTGGACAGGGTCATGCGCATTTCGGGATGCTTGGGCAGCAAAGTCACCGCCAGATCGCGGGCCTGGTTGCGGTTGATGCGCTCGCCGCGCCACTCGGCTTCCAGAATGTGGGCCAGTTCGATCCATTGCTGGCGGCTTTCCATGGTCTCTCTCCCTCTTGATGTCAACCGTATGTGCGGTTGAATTGGGTGTGCGTTTCTCTGATTGGAAGCATACCCATGACCAGGCCGCAGGGATAATGAGCATCGGTGGGGGAGCAAAGTGGCGGAAGCTTAAGGAACCCGCGATAGGCCTAGTTCCGTTCTTATACTTTTTCGCCGAGCCCCCTCCGATGGGCGGGCCTGGCATTCCCCGATTTCTCTCGACTTGACCGAGGGGGGAACTGCTATCCTGAGTGTGTCCTTCATTGGTGGGAGCGTTCCGCCGTGCCGAGCGCCAAGATCATCAGCCACGAACGCTTCTTGATGTTCCGGTCGGCCGTCGAACTGCAGCGCGCCGCCGACGGGCTGCGGGCGATGACCGTGGCCTTCGACCGCTTCAATCAGGTGGTGGATTCGGCCTGCGAGATGGCGCGGGCCTCGTTGATCGAGGCGGAACAGACCCTGAGCCAAAGGTCCGGGCGCGCCGCCGAAGAGCGCAACCGCACCCTGGACATCCTGGAACAGGGCGACATCGAGGCGATGATCGCCGAACGCGACCGCCTGTTGCTGGCCCACGACCGCGATTGCCGGACCTGCCCAGACTATGCCCCGGCCCAGCCCGATGGCTGCCGCCGCTCGCTCATCGACTGCCCCAGCATCCAGCCGGGCTAAGGCCGCTCAAGCCAAAGCGTGGCTGAGGATGGCTTGCCACACCCGGTCCGGGCCGTAATGGCGTTCGGCCCAATCGTGGGCCTCGCGGGCGATCTTGGCGCGCAATTCCTCGTGACGGGACAGCACCCGCCAGCGGCGGATGATGTCGGCGGGTTCGCTCCACGGCACGAAATGGCGCCACGGCGCGAAGAATCGCGACGATCCTTCGTACAATTGTTCGAACAACAGCGATCCCGCGCCGATGGTTTCCCACACCCGCCCGGTCACCAGCGAGCCGCCGTCGCCATAGGCGTGGGCGGCGACATTGACCACCGCCCGGCTGGACGCCAGCAGGCGGGCATAGGATTCGCGGTCGGGGGCGATCTGGCGGCGGCGGCGGCCGATGACGGCCTCGAGCCCGATATCGGCGGCGGCAAGTCCGGCGACCAGATAGGAACGGTGCGGCCCCGACGTGCTGCCGACGAACAGCAATTGGTGTTCGGCCGGCGCGTCGATGGGCGCGAACGGCGCGCCCAGGGCGGGAACGGGGATGGCCAGCGACCGCGCCCCCAGATCGGTGGCGTTGCGATCGGTGAAGACATAGGCGTTGGGGTCGAACAGCAAGATCTTGTCGGCGACCCGCGCCCACGCTTCGATCAGGCCGTGGGTGGCCCGTAGCGTGTCGCGGCTGACGAACACCAGCCGGAACCCGAAGCGCTGTTTCAGATCCTTCATGTCGTCGATCGAGACGCTGCGTCCGCCCGGAAGGGCCTGAACGTCGAACAAGACGATGTCGGGGCGGGTCCGGTCCAGTTCGGCGACGAAGGCGTGGCGCCGCGCCTGGGCCAGGGCATCGCCGCAGCGCCGGCCCCAGGGCGCGGCCAGCACGCTGTCCAGCCAGACCGAGCATTGTCCCCCGGCGGCCAGGGCGGCGGCCTTGAAGTGGGCGGCCAGATCGTTCTGGGCGTCCAGGCCGGCGCCGGTTCTTTCGGACCCCACATACAGCACCGACACCCGCGCCGGGTCGTGGCCATGGTCGGGCAGGGGGTGGAGGGGAAGCTCGCTCTCGGGGGTCGCGAAGGCGTGGCTGATCGCCTCGATCACCCGGGCCTCGTCGGCGGGATTGTCGTCGGGGATGCCGGTCCATGGGCCGATATCGGCGCTGACCAGATAACGCTGCTGCCACAAATCCAGCAAGACCGGGATGGAAGCCGCCACCTGGCCGGATTCCAGCATCATCTCGCCGGCCCGCAGATAGGCCCACACATTGGCGCCCCGGTGCTGGAGCCATTGCGATACCAGTTGCACCCCCAGATCGTGGTGGTCGGCCTCGCGGCACAGGCGGATGAATTCCTCGTGCGGCTCGCCCCAGGGGGTGACGTTGATGACCAGTGCGGCAGCCCGGACCATGTCGTCGCGAGCGATGGCGCCGCTGGCCTGGTCGATCCTGAGGCGCAGCAGCGCCGCCTCGGCATCAAGGGGGGCCAACTCGGCCAGGCGTGCGCGGGCGACATCGTCAAGGCCGGCGCGGAACTCGTAAAGGGCCAGGGCCTTGATCAGGCCGCCATCGCCGGGGAGCTGGGCCAGGCCGTCTTGCAGGGCCGGGATGGCCCCGCCATCGAGCAGGCCTTGCCCGGCCAGCCCGCCGGCCAGGTTCAGCCAGGCCTGCGGCCCGCCGCCTGCCTGCTGCACGTCGTGGCGCCACCGCTTCAAGACCTCGTCATCGACCATCGCGCGTATCCCGACCTCAGCCGATGATGTGGTGGCAGATTTTGACGCGCGAGCAAACAAAAAACCCTTGTCCGGCCCTCCCGTCCCAATGGGACGCAGAGACGGACGACGGGCGGGTTGTCCTCATCCACTACAAACGCACCATCCTGACCGTCAGCTACCTGGGGCCGAATCGACGCGGGCGCGTCGAGCCTAGATTCAGAACTCAAGCGCAACACCCAGCTATGCTGGGACCGCTATGGGACGAGCTATGATCACGTCAGCCTTGACGAGAGATGCGAGATTTACCGTCTGCATGCATACGGTAAATCTCGTCGTGATGTACAGATAGCGGAAGGACGCAAGGTGGACGCTGCCCGTGAGAAAGCGGCCATCATGGAATTTATAGACGGACTGCCGGAGGATGAGCGGGAAGCCCTGGAGCAGGGCTTCCCCAAATACCTTGCCAAAACCGTCCCCGCCATTATCGCAAAACGGTTTACAGGTGGGAAAACGTGGAGTGTAGACCCGGTGATCCGGGCGAAATAGATTATTTACTTACAAATTATTGTTTAGCCACTTCTTGTCCGCAGTGCCAAACGCATCTTCAATGAAGGCATCAACCCTTCTTGGATCTGGGTTAAAAGAGCGTGCAGGTACAACATAATTCCAGCAACTTATGTCGCATGGGTATTGTGATATCACCATTCCAATCCCGAGCCTCAAGCACTCCATTTTAATTTCATCGAAGGCATCAGCATCAATTTTCTCATTCAGTGGGTCGTCGTAAAAAAACAAAATTCCGTAATTTGCCGCCCGTGTGTGCGCAAGCGCCTCATACACACATGATACGTTAAATTGCTTTGGCGCGTACTTTATTTCAAATGTTACAATTTCTACGCGCTTCGTTTTTGTGTGCTGGAAGTTGTGAACGCAAAGGCCAGAGAAATCTGGGGTACTCCACTTTCCACTCAGTTTTTTATCGTGCGTTGCCCTGAGAATGCGTCCTGTAACCCCATGAGGGCCATAAATATTTTTCACCATCCAATCTTCAGCGCATTTCCCAATGTGAGAATACGATTCCTTCTCATCAGAAATTTTGCCATAAACCTCCAATCCACCGCCTTTTCCTGATTTAATATCATATATACAGTCAGCATTGATTTCATCGATTGCAGACAAAACAACAGAATTAGATATTCCTAAGCGAGATGCAACCGTTGACGATCGGCCGCCGTTGCTGTTGATATTGGCGATGATCCTTATTTTTTCTGCGGCTTGCATGGCATACCCAATGTTTGTGAGTAAACTTCACATTAATATTACTGGGGTGGCCGGTTGTGCGCACCGGCCACCCCGCCCCGTCAAAAGGAAGGATCGTGAGAGGGTGTATCGCGTTCGGCGATACGCTCGCTCAGCCACGCATCCACCTCAGCCAACACCCATGCGACCCGACCCGGCCCGAGATTTACCCGCTTGGGAAATTTCCCCGCCGCTTCCAATCGCCCGATGTGCTGGGGCGTGTACGGGATGCCGCAGACGCTCTTCAGCTCCTTTTTCGACACGAGCCGCTTCTCGTACCGAAACATCGGATTTCTCCCTTTCGGGAGGCATCGCGATGCCTCGGTGAAAAGCTGCACCGGTAGGCATACCGAAGGTAGCATCAGCGTCCGTGTGAGTCGAGATGGGGGCGGATTGGGTGGTGGGGGTTATGAAAAATTCAGAGATCTTTTGGCATGTACCCCTGACTGATTTTGTGCCCCCGTTTGTGCCCCGGAAGCGTGGCAAGGGCTCGGAAAGGCTCCGGCAAGAATGCGCCCAGGCAACAAAAAACCCCGACAAGTCATCGACCTGTCAGGGTTTTTGTTTCGCGAAGGTTGGTAGCGGGAGAGGGACTTGAACCCCCGACCCCAGGATTATGATTCCCGTGCTCTAACCAGCTGAGCTACCCCGCCATATCCCGTGCGAGAGGCGCCGATATAAAGGCATCTCGCCCCCCTGTCAAGCGGCAAAGGAAACACCTATCTTTGGGACGGGAAGCAAAAGGAGCACAAGAGAAAATGGGCCTGTTCGGACCAAGCAAGATGCAGATGCCGACCCGCGACCAGGCGCTGGCCGGCCGGGACGAGGTGATGGCGGTCCCCGACCGGCATTTCGTGCTGGGTTCCCCCCTGGTGGCTCCGTTTCCGCCGGGCGCCGGGTTGGCGTGGTTCGGCCTGGGCTGCTTCTGGGGCGCCGAAAAACGGTTCTGGAGCCAGGATGGCGTGATCAGCACGGCGGTCGGCTATGGCGGCGGCTTCACCCCCAATCCCACCTACCAAGAGGTCTGCAGCGGCCGCACCGGCCATAACGAGCTGGTTCAGGTGGTGTTCGATCCCACCCGCATCACGTATCAGGACCTGCTGCGGCTGTTCTGGGAAAGCCACGATCCCACCCAGGGCATGCGCCAGGGCAACGATATCGGCACCCAATACCGCTCGGGCATCTATGTCGGATCGGCCCAACAGCGCGAGCTGGCCGAGGCCAGCCGGGCGGCCTATCAGGCTCGCCTCGATGCCGGGCGTCGCGGCGCCATCACCACCGAGATCGTCGATGCCGGCCCGTTCTATTACGCCGAAGCCTATCACCAGCAATATCTCGCCAAGAATCCCGGCGGCTATTGCGGGCTGGGGGGGACCGGGATCGCCTATGGCTAGTGGTCCGATCCAGACAGAAGGTTCATTTGCATGAACCGTCTGCCTGGTGAATCGGCCCACAAAATCAACGAAGCCCGAACCTGACGGACAGTGCGTCCAGGGCGGCGGCCAGCTCGCGGTCCAGCCGGGCGCCAAGGTCGCGGTCGATCATCGCCCGGGCCGGGTCGTGCTGGGCAAACTGGCACAATTGCGCCAGCCGGCAGCAGGCCAGGCTGGAAGCCATGCCTTTCAACCGGTGAGACGCGGCCCGCAATTCGGTGGCGTCGCCCTGTTGCCAGGCCGCCCGCATGGCGTCGGATTCCACACCGAAGGACTCGGGCGCCTTGGCGGCAAGGTCGGTCAAGGTGGCGGCACCGACCCACTCGGTCAGTTCACTCAAATAGGCGTGGTCAAGGACGTCCTCGCCCATTTCGGCCATGGTTCCCCCCCTGCCGTCCTCGGGACATCAGCCGATGGTGCGCCTAACCGCTTCGGCTGGCTACTCCCGGTTGGGCATATCAGCCATTCCTGATGCGCTTGACCGCAATCAATGGGTCGGGGATGGCCGTCTTCTAGGGTGGCGCCATGACCGACACCTCCTCTTCGCCCGACGCGGCGGCCCAGGAATGGGGCGCTTTGTCCAACCTGCCCGGCAATCCCATCATGTGGGTGCTGATCATCAGCGAGTTGCTGGTGTTCGGCGCCTTCTTCCTGGGTTTCGGCGCCGCTCGCATCCTGGATGTCGAGATGTTCCGCGCCGGCCAGGCGATGCTGGATCTGCGCCTGGGCGGGCTCAATACCCTGATCCTGGTCACCAGCGGCTGGCTGGCGGCCAAGGCGGTGCAGGCCGGGCACGCCGGCCAAGGGGCGGTGTCGCGCCGCTGGCTGCTGGCGGCGGGCGTGCTGGGGTTCGCCTTCCTGGCGGTCAAGGGCGTCGAATATGCCGACAAGGCGGCCCATGGAATCGACATCGAGACCAACACCTTCTTCACGCTGTTCTATCTGATGACCGGCTTCCACGCCCTGCATGTGGTGATGGGACTGGTGGTGCTGGCCATCGTCGGCTGGCGCAATTCGGTCGACAATCTGGAAACCGGGGCGGCCTTCTGGCACATGGTCGACCTGATCTGGCTGATCTTGTTCCCCATCGTTTATCTGGTGCGCTGATGACCAATGCCGAAAGCCAAGCCGAGTGGAGCCGCCGTCTGGTCCGCGCCTGGGCGCTGCTGGTCGGGCTGACCCTGGTGTCCTTGACCGCCGTGCTGGTCTTTGGCCACACCGAAGCCGGATTGGTGGCCGCCGCCATCGCCTTGGTGGCGTCTTACTTCAAGGCGCGTGCCGTGCTGGACCATTTCCTGGACCTGCGCCGGGCCGACAAGGGCTGGCGCGGCTTCTTTTCCGGCATGCTGATCGTCATCCTGGGTGGCCTGATGGTCACCTATCTGATCGCGGCTTGGGCTAGCCCAACGGGCATATGACCCCATACCCCTGCAGGCGTTGCGACTGAGCGTCGCGACGTCTACACTTCCAAGTAGAAGTGCACAGAGAGGGGTTTGTCATGAAGCGTGCGATTGCGTTGGCTGGCGGCGGTCCGGCGGTGGGAATCAGCCTCGGCGCGCTGAAGCGCCTGCACCAGGAGCCCGATATCCGCTTCGACGTGTGGACGCTGTCGTGCATCGGCGCCTGGCTGGGCATCGTGTGGAACCAGGCCGATATCGGCCACGAGGCCGAGGTCTCCGAGACATTCTTTCGCAAGATCTTCCGTCCCGACAATGTCTACGACCGTTTCCCGGTCGCCGCCGCCTTCGCGCCCGACTTCGAAGCCAGCCTGCGCAACTCGGTGTCGTTCATGCTCAATCCGGCCAGCTACCACAATCTGGTGGTGCCCGAGGCGATCCTTGAGGCCTGGCAGGAAATCCTGCGCTTCGCCGCGGACCCCCGCCAATGGTCGATGGCCAACGTCAACGCTTTGGTGTTGAACCAGATCCTGGCGGTCAATCCGTGGTCGCGCTTCCTGACCAGCCTGATCTACAAAAGCGAGACCAAGGGTCTGTCGCGCATCTATTACCCCGACAGCGCCTTCCTGGCCCAGATCGACTTTGGCCGCTTAAGCGAGCCGGGGCGGCCGACCATCTACCACAATGCCTACAACCTGACCGACGACCGGCTCGAGCTGTTTTCCAACCTCAATCCCAAATACCAGAAGATCCGGGCCGAAACCCTGTGCGCCTGCTCGGCGCTGCCCTATATCGAGGACCCGGTGACCATCGGCGACAAGACCTATTGCGAGGGCGCCACCGTCGATACCGTCAACTTCCAGGATCTGCTGACCAACCATCCCGACCTGGAAGAGGTGTGGGT
Source organism: Magnetospirillum sp. LM-5 (assembly GCF_902729445.1). Classification (NCBI taxonomy): domain Bacteria; kingdom Pseudomonadati; phylum Pseudomonadota; class Alphaproteobacteria; order Rhodospirillales; family Rhodospirillaceae; genus Magnetospirillum; species Magnetospirillum sp. LM-5. Next base: position 244,773 of record NZ_CACVCE010000001.1, read on the forward strand.
CAGCCGCATCCTTGACATCAAGCAGGTCAGGAAGCCCGAGAATCTGTACGACGCCCTGAACAATCTGGTGATGCTGTTCGCCGCCACCACCAGCGAGGACGATGTCCGCCTGTTCAAGTCCCATGTCGAGAAGGATCGCCCCGACCTTAAGGTCATCGAGATCCCGGTGGCCTATAACGTCAATTACGACTGGTCGTGGTCGAATCTCGATCGCGGCATCGCCGAGGGCGCCGACGCCGCCGACCATGTGATCAAGGCCTATCGCGACGGCCGCAATCTGACCGCGACCGAGTCCGAACGCATCTCGCGCGAGGAGGCGCCCAAGCCCGAGGAAGCGCCGAAGCGCAAGCGCCCGGCCCTCGTGTGACGGTGGTATGTCGCGTTCCATAGGATCATTGGGGGTGGGGTGAATAACCTACATTCTTAAGGATAGCAAAGTCCCGCTTTGGTTTCGCCCAATGAGTCGGTAGAACTGTGCATACGAAGCGCGGCCAGCAGTGCGGGGGATTATGAGCGTATTCGACGACGTCCGGATTGGTGCCAAGATCGCGGTCATTCCGGTGGTGGCGACCCTGGGCATGGTGGTGATCGCCATTGTCGGCATGATGGGCCTGGCCAAACAGGAGCGTGCGCTCGACGATATCGCCGACATCGCCTTCGCCAAATCGGTCAAGACCGCCGAATTGTCCGGAATCATCCAGGCCGCCCATTCCGACCTGTACCGGTTGCTGACCTGGAACGCGGCCGGCGTCGATGCCAAGCAGATGGACAAGGTCGAAGACGCCTTCAAGGGCGCGGTCGCCACCGCCGAATCCTCGATCGCGGCCTATCGCAAGGGCTATGAATTGTCGGCCGAAGAGGCGCAGTTGCTGGGCAAGCTTGACAAGGCCCTGGCCCTTTATAAGGAAAACACCCATCACGTCTTGTCGATGCAGGCGCTGGACTTCACCGCCGCCGTGTCTTTCATGTGGACCGCCGAGGACAACTTCCTGGACCTGATGAAGGAAGCGCGCGGCATGATCGCGCTGGAAGGCCGGCTGGTCGAGGAATCCAAGGCCGCCGCCATGGAAGCCGCCGGGCGGACCCGCTCGCTGTTCATCGGCATCGCCATCGCCGCCATCGGTCTGCTGGTGGCGTTCTCGGTCTTCCTGGGCCGGGCCATCTCGTCGGCGGTCGGCGGCATGACCCGGGCGATGGACCAGCTGGCCCAAGGTGATCTGGGGGTGGCGATCCCCGCCATCGGCCGCAAGGACGAAATCGGCGCCATGGCCGCCGCCGTGCAGGTGTTCAAGGACAATGCCGTGCGGGTCAAGGCGTTGACCGCCGAACAAGAAGCGCTGCAGCGCGAGGCCGAGGAAAGCAAGCGGCGCACCATGGCCGAACTGGCCGCCGAGATCGAGAGCACCGTGCGCGGTGCCGTCGCCGCCGCCTCGTCGGCCGCCGACGCCATCCGCGGCGAGGCCGAGGTGCTGGCCGGCAATGCCGAGACCGCGTCCAGCCGCAGCGCCCAGGTGGCCGAATCCTCGCAAGCGGCCAGCGGCAACGTCGAAACCGTGGCCCAGGCCGCCGAGCGACTGGCCGGCGCCATCAACGAGATCAATCGCCAGGTCGCCCAATCCTCACGCGTGGCCGAGGACGCGGTCAGCGAGGCCGCCCGCACCGACGAGACGGTCAAGGGCCTGACCGCCGCCTCGCAGAAGATCGGCGAGGTGGTCAAGCTGATCAACGACATCGCCAGCCAGACCAACCTGTTGGCGCTGAACGCCACCATCGAGGCCGCCAGGGCCGGCGAAGCGGGCAAGGGCTTCGCTGTGGTCGCCCAAGAGGTCAAGAGCCTGGCCAATCAGACCGCGCGCGCCACCAACGAGATCGCCGGCGAGATCAGCGCCATGAAGGAAGCCACCGACGAAGCGGTACGCGCCATCGACGGCATCGTCGCCACCATCGGCCGGGTCAGCGAGGCCCTGGCCGCCATCGCCGGCGCGGTGGCCGAGCAGGGGCGCGCCACCGGCGAGATCAGCACCTCGGTCAGCGAGGCCGCCGACGGCACCCGCATCGTCAGCGACGGCATCGGCGAGGTCCGCCGCGTCGCCGAGGATGTCGGCGCCGCCGCCGCCAATGTCCATTCCACCACCGAGGGGCTGGTGGGCGAGTTCGCCCGCCTGCAATCCGAGGTCGACAGTCTGGTCCACCGTCTGCGGACGGCCTGATCTACCCGTTCACCCATTCACATCCATAGGGGGATATCGTGAAGAAGATTGTTGGGATTGCCGCAGCCCTTGGGCTGACCCTGGCCGCCGGTGCCGCCAAGGCCGACGAATGCGCCTCGGCCCAGATGTTGGTCGACAAGTCGATCGCGCACTACAAGGCCGCCGGCAAGGAAAAGTCGTTCGCCGACTTCATGAACAAGGACAACAAGGATTGGGTCAATGGCGAGCTGTACGTCATCGTCAGCACCATGGACGGCATCTTCAAGGTGCACGCCATCAATCCGAAGCTGATCGACAATCCGGCGCTGCCGGCGCTCAAGGACACCAACGGCGTGATGATCATTCAGGAAATGATCCGCGTCGGCAAGGAAACCCCCAACGGCGGTTGGGCCAAGTACACCTGGACCCACCCCGAGACCAAGAAACTGGCCCCCAAGCAAACTTGGGTCAAGGTCCACGATGCCCAGTTGTTCATGGCCGGCTGCTATCCGTAATCGCTGGTGTCCTGCCCCAGAAGTCCGCATGCGAACTTCTGGGATAAGCAGGCCACTAATTCATGGGGTTGTGTGGTGATTTCGCCATCATCATTCTGACGCGAACTTCAAAATCACCCCACCAGCCGATTTTCCCGGATAAAGGGCGTCGCCAGAGGTGTTCTGGCGGCGCCTTTATCTTTTGGTAATGGTTGGAATCGTATGCATTGTATGGGGTTTGATTAGGTCGACCGTCTCCAAACTTTTGCCGTATCCCATCGGATTTTCCCTTGCGGGGCGGCATGGTTGGTTGCTTCGGGCCGCAAGGACCGCGTAAGCTTGGGGGCTGCGCGGTTTTGGTGGGGCCCCTGGCGCCGGGGTGGCGGACGGGCGAGGGTGGTGTTGGACGGCATGAAACCGTACATCGTGGCCATATTCAATCAGAAGGGTGGCATCTCCAAGACCACCACCAGCACGAACCTTGCGGTTTGTCTGGCGGCGCATGGAAAGTCGGTGGTGGTCATCGACCTCGATTCCCAGGGCGATTCGACCAAAAGCCTGGGCATCGATCCCAATGTCCGCCAGGGCATCTATGATCTGTTCATCGGTGCCGCCAAGTTGGAAGACGTCATCTTGCCGACCCGTTTCGAGGGGCTGCGGGTGATCCCCTCGACCTATTCGCTGGCCGGCATCGAGATCAAGCTGTCCGAGCTGAAGGATTCGCAGCGCACGCTTTCCACCATCGTCAGCCATGCCTCGATCGATTGCGACTACATCATCATCGATTGCCCGCCGGCTTTGGGCATCTTGCCGATCAACGCCCTGGCCACCGCCGATGCGGTGATCATTCCGGTCACCGCCACGCCCTACGCCAATGACGGGCTGCTGCGCACGCTGCCATCGATCAAGTACGTGCAGGAAGGGCTGAACAAGGGGCTGCTGCTGCAAGGCGTTCTGTTCACCATCCACGATCGCCACAAGGCGGCGCGCAAGATCAGCGACCTGATCCGCGCCCGTTTGGGCGGCACGGTCTATGGGGCGGAAATCCCCCGCGACAACATGGTGATCGAGGCGGCGGCCTCGCGGCTGCCGGTGTGCGTCTATGCTCCGAAATCGGCGGCCGCTCAGGCCCACCTGGACTTCACCGTCGAGTTCCTGGAACGCCATCATAAGATCGCCGCCAAGGCCGGTCAGGAACTGGCGCCGTTTCCGGCCCGCCAGGCGGCGCTGGACCGCCTGCAGGGCTGGCGGAGCCTGCTGGCCGACCATCTGGCGGCGCCGGAACAGGGTGGACTGGCGCAGCAGACCTCGCGGCTGGACCGCATGCTGTATGGCGACCGCACCACCATCGAGCGCCTGCATCTGGCGCTGATCCATTTCTTCATCGACCATCGGGGCGTGCTGGCGGTGTTCTTGGCTCTGGTCGCGTTGGTCGGCCTGATGGTGATCGGCGCCGGAGTCGGAGGCGTGCGTTTGTTGGCCGACGCCTTCGGACTGTCTTAGGGGGGGTAATGAGCGACGACGCCCATTCGGTCGTGGTGTTCAACGTGTCGGATCAGCCCTTCGCGGCTTCCGTCGAATACGTCGCCGAAGTGGTGCCGATCCCGTGGCTGGCCAAGCCGCCGGGGATGCCATCGATCGTCCAGGGGATCTTGAATCTGGGTGGCGTCGCGGTGACGGTGCTGCGCGCCGATCTGCTGTTGGGGCTTGAACCGTTTTCGGTCGGCCTGGATTCCTCGATCCTGATCATGAAGGAGCGGGCCGTGCCGATGGGGCTGTTGGTCCAGCATGTCGATGGCGTCTATCCGCTGTCGGCCTGCCGGGTCTTGCCGATCGACGAGACCCGCACGTTCCAGGGCTGCGTCGAGGCGCAGCTGGAAATAGGCGAGCAAGCCATCCCCTTGCTGTCCTGGCCGAAAATCCTGCTGGAAGAGGAACGCCAGCGCGTCCTCGACTATCTTGGCCAAATGTCCAAGCGGCTCGACGACCTGGCGGAAGAGCTGTCGTGATCACCGAAGCCATGGCCGCCTTGCTGGCCGATCCCTTCTTCGCGCGGCTGAAATCGTTGGTGATCAATTCCACCGGCATGGCCTTCTATTCCGACAAGGACGAGGATTTGGCCCGCATCGCCGCCGACCGCATGGAAGCGTGCAAGCTGTCCGATTGCGCCAGCTATCTGACCCTGCTGGAGCGCGAGCCCGGCCATGGCGGCGAGATGGAGGCGCTGGTAGCCGAACTGACCATCGGCGAGACCTATTTCTTCCGTCACAAGGAACAGTTCGACGCGCTGCGCGACACTATCTTGCCCAACGTGATCGCCCGCAATCAGGCCTTCAAGCGCCTGCGCATCTGGAGCGCCGGATGCTCGATCGGCCCCGAGCCCTATACCCTGGCCATCATGCTCAAGCGCGAGTTCGGCCAGAAGCTGGCCGACTGGCACATCTCGATCATCGCCACCGATATCAACCAGAAATTCCTGGCCCGCGCCCGCGAGGCTCGCTATGACGAATGGGCCTTTCGCACCACGCCGGACGACATCCGCCGCGACTGCTTCGACAAGGTGGCCAAGCACTGGGTGCTGAAAAGCCAGTTCCGCTCGCTGGTGACCTTCCAGTACCACAACCTGACCCGCAACCGCTTCCCGTCGCTGGTCGACAATATCGCCGCCTTCGACATCATCATCTGCCGCAACGTCATCATCTATTTCAGCCCCGAGACGGTGGCCCAGCTGGTGCCCTGTTTCCGCGAATCGCTGATGGACGGCGGCTGGCTGATCATGGGCCACGCCGAGCCCAACATGGAACTGTTCCGCGACTTCCGCACCGTCAACGTGCCGGGCGCGGTGCTGTATCAGCGGGTCGATCGGCCCGAGACGGCCGAACCTGCGCAAATGGCGGTCGCGCCCCGGCCGTTGGCGCCGCCCCCGCCATCGCCCTGCCGGCCGGCAGCTCCGACTCCGGTCCGGCGTCCGTCGCCCGCGCGACAAAAGGCGGCGTTTGTGGCCCCCCGTCCGGTGGCTCCGCCGGCGGAAGGGGCGGCCAAGGTTCGCCGTCTGGCCGATTCCGGACAATGGAACGAGGCGCTGGCTTCGTGCGACGCGCTGCTGGCCGCCACCGGCCTGGATTGGCGCCTTCACCTGCTGCGCGCCCTGATCCTGGAACAGCTGGGCGATGGCGCCGGGTGCGAAACCGCTTTGCGTCGCGCCATCTATCTCGACCGCAAGGCGGTTCTGCCGCATTATCACCTGGGGCTGTTCCTGGCCCGGGGGGACGACAATAACGGCGCACGTCGATCGTTTCGCAACGTGCTGGCCTTGTTGGCTGATTTGCCGGACGACCACCCGATCGAGGACGGCGACGATTTGACCGCATCGCAACTGCGCGAGAGTGTCGAGATGCATCTTAAGCTGATCGGGTCGTCATGACCTTGGACGACGCGGCACTGGCACAAAAGATCTTGAAGCTGCGGGCCAAGCGGCTGGCCAGCCCGCGCGCCGAGGCCGAGCCGGCCCCTACCGGCCAGGCGGCCCTGTGCGTGCGGATCGGCGTCGAGATTTACGCCGTCGCGCTGGACGTGTTGACCGAAGTGCTGCCCTTGAAGCAGACCACGCCGGTCCCCGGCCAGTCGCGCCACCTGTTGGGGGTGACCAATGTGCGCGGCGAGATCAGGCCGGTGGTCAATCTGCATGACATGCTGGGCCTGCCCGATCCGGCGCCCGACGCGCCGATGTCGGTGATCTTCATCCGCGGCCCCGGGCGCGAGGTCGGCCTGCGCGTCGACGAGGTCCTGCGCATCCGCCTGTTCGACCCCGACCAGATGACCCTGCCGCACCAGGCCGGCAACGGCCTGCCGCAGCGCTTCATCGCCGGCATCACCGCCGACACCGTGATCTTGCTCGATTCGCACCAGATTCTGGCGCTCGACGCCCTGCGTCCGCGCCGCCCCGATTACACCTGCGCCACCTGAAGGAACGCTCTGATGAATTCTGGCAATTTCTCGCTGTGGAAAACCATTCGGCTCCGCCACAAATTCGTGGTGGTCGCCGTGATGTTCACCGGCGTCCTGGCCGGGCTGATCGGGCTTTCCGCCTATTCCATCGGCAACCAGCGCGATTTCGGCACCGTCACCGATTTGGCCGGGCGCCAGCGCATGCTGTCGCAGAAATACGCCAAGGAGGTGATCCTGGCGGCCCAGGGCATCGCCTCGGATCACGAAGGCACCATGCGGCTGATGCGCGAAAGCCTGGCGGCGCTGACCGATGGCGGTTCGGTTCTGATGAACCCGGAAAGCGGGCTGCGGGTGATGGTGGCCGGAGCCCGAAGCTCGGACACCAGGGCGCGGCTGACCGAACAATCGGCCTTGCTGCGCCAGTTCGAGACCGAGGCCGGTCGCTATCTGGCCCTGCCGCCCACCGATGCGCGCCGGATCGACAAGCTGAAAGAGGTCCTGGCGGTGCAGGTCCAGGTGCTGCAAAGCGCCGACCAGGCGGTCAAGCAATTCAGCCGCGATACCGACCAGCACATCACCGAATCCATCATCTGGCAGGTGATCGCCGGACTGGTGGCGGCCATGGGCGGTATCGGCATTTCCTGGCTGATCAGCCATCAGATGGTCGATCCGCTGGCCCGGTGCGCCGTCGCCGCCCTGGAAATCGCCAAGGGCAATCTGCGGATCGATCCGCAAAAGGTGACCTCGGGCGACGAGTTGGGCCAGTTGCAGGAATCCTTCAACGAGATGCTGTTCAGCCTGCGCGAGATCGCCCAGCAATCGCGGAGCGTCTGCGACAGCCTGACGCTGGCGGCGGCCCAGATCCTGACCTCGACCCAGGAACAGGCGGCCGGTACCAAGCAGCAGGCGGCGGCGGTGCAGGAAATCACCACCACCGTCGAGGAAATCAACCTGTCGTCCAAGCAGGTGGCCGAGCGCTCGCGCCAGGTGGCCGGCACGGCGGAAGCGGTGGCGGCATCCGGCACCGCCGGCTTGCAGGCGGTGCATGACGCCAGCGTAGGGATGGAAGCCATCCGCGAGCAGACCGAGACGGTGGCCGAGAACATCATCACCCTGTCCGAGCGGACCCAGGCGGTGGGCGAAATCATCGCCACCGTCAACGACATCGCCGAGCAATCCAACCTGGTGGCGCTGAACGCCGCCATCGAAGCCGCCGATGCCCGCGAATCCGGCCGCCGTTTCTCGGTGGTCGCCAACGAGATCAAGAATCTGGCCGACCAGGCCAAGGAAGCCACCGGCCAGGTGCGCGGCATCCTGGAACAGACCCAGAAGGGCATCAATACCTCGGTGATGCTGACGGAAGAGGCCTTGAAGCGCGTCGAATCCGGCCGCGAGCGGACCGACCTGTCGGAGCAGGTGATCCGCCAGATGGCCGCCAACATCCAAGACAGCGTGCATGCCTTCCAGCAGATCGTCGGCGCCACCAACCAGCAGCAGATCGGCCTGGAACAGGTGACCCAGGCGCTGCACGAGATCCGCCAGGCCAGCCAGCAGACCGCCACCACCACCGCGCATCTGGAACGCTCGTCGGTCGAGCTGACCAAGCTGGGTGAACAATTGGCCCGAACCCTGGAGAAATACCGGCTTTGATCGGCATCCGCGAACGATTGCTGGCCGCCTTCCAGGTCGAGTACCAAGAACACCTGGGGGTTATCCGCAAGCTCATCGTCGATCTGGCGATGCGCGCGGAGGGTGCTGGCTCGCCGCAATTGGACGAGATTTTCCGCCGTGCCCATTCGCTGAAGGGCGCGGCGCGTGCCGTCGACATGGCCCCGGTCGAGCAGATGGCCCACCGGCTGGAGACCCTGTTCACCCGGCTGCGGTCGGGGGCGGTGGTCATGGACCCGCCCTTGGCCGCCCGCATCGCCGATGCGCTGGATTCCGTCGAGGATTGGGTCACCGCCTTCGCCGGCGGCACCCAGCCGCCCGACATGGGGCCGGCCATCGGCGCGCTGGAAGCCCTGCTGTCGCTGTCCGACGATCCGCCGCCGCCGCCGCCGGCGGCACCCATGGTTCCCGCCGAGATCGAGGCCGCCGTCGCCGCGGCGGCCGTTCCTGAACCCGAAGCCCAGCCCGAACCGGTCAGCGCCCCCCAGCCGATCGCCGAGCCCGAGCCGCCGCGCGTCGCCGTCCAGGCCGAGGATACCGTGCGGGTGCGCGCCGTTCATCTCGACCGGTTGCTGCGCACCTCGAACGAATTGCTGACCGAAAGCATGAACCAGCGCACGGTCACCGAATCCCTGCAAGACGTCGATCGCCGCCTGACCGAGATGGACAAGGAATGGCGCCGTCTGCGCAAGTTCGCCGCCGGCATGGCCCGCGACCTGGGCGATCGCGATCGCGCCCAGGCCTGGGACCGCCAGGCCGAGGCGTGGGAACAGGAATTGCGCGTCGTCGCCCGCGAGGCGCGCCGTTCGCGCCGGCTGCAGCAACGGAACGGCTGGGCCACCCGCCAGTTGGGCACCGAGTTGCAGCAAGAGGTCCGCGACGCCCGCATGGTGCCGGCCGACAGCGTGTTCGCCGGCTTTCGCAAGATGGTGCGCGATTTGGCCCGCGATGCCGGCCAGCAGGTCGATGTCCAGGTGCACGGACTGGATGTCGAAGCCGACCGCATGGTGCTGCAGGGTCTGAAGGACCCGGTGATGCACCTGTTGCGCAACTCGCTGGCACACGGGGTGGAAAGCCCGGCCGAGCGTGTCGCCGCCGGCAAGCCGCCGGCTGCCATCGTCGGCCTGTCCTTTTCGGTCAGCGACGGCCGCCTGGCGGTGGTGGTCGAGGATGACGGCCGCGGCATCAGTTACGGGTCCATTCGGGCCAAGGCGGTCGGGCAGGGGATGTTCACGGTGGAGGAAGCGGCCGACCTGCCGCGCCAGGCCCTGATCGACCTGATCTTCGATCCCGGCTTTTCCACCTCGCGCGATGTCAACGACCTGTCGGGGCGCGGCATGGGGCTGTCGGTGGTGCGCGAGACCGCCACCATGATGAACGGCACCGTGCAGGTGTCCGAGCGCCAGCCCACGGGCACGCGCTTTCGACTGTCGGTGCCGTTGTCGGTCTCGACCCAGCGTCTGTTCCTGGTGGCCTGCCAGGGCTATACCTACGCCCTGCCGACCGAGGGCATCGACCGGCTGCACCGGGTAGCCTCGGAAAGCGTCGGCACCGTCGAGGGCAAGTCGGTGGTCTTCTTAAGCGGGCAGCAATTGCCGCTGCTGTCCCTGGCCCATCTTCTGGCCCTGGGCGAGACGGCGGTGACGGTCAGCCGCAACGTCGTGCCGCTGGTGGTGTTGAAGCATGGCGAGCGCCGCGTCGCCGTCGCCGTCGATGATTTCCTGTCGATTCGCGAGGCGATGGTCCGTGACATCGGCGTGCCGGCGGCCATCGGCACCATGGTCGCGGGCGGCATGCTGCTGGAAGACGGGGCGGTCGCCCTGGTGCTCAATCCGTTCGAGATCGTCGAGACCTTCCGCAAATCCGGCACCACCCGCGTCCTGACCACCGTCGAAAAGCCGCCCGAGGCGCGCACCCCGGTCATCCTGGTGGTCGATGATTCGCTGACCACCCGCACCCTGGAAAAAAGCATCCTGGAAGCGCACGGCTATATCGTCCGCCTGGCGGTCGATGGGCTGGAAGCCCTGGGCAAGGTTCGGGCCGAGCACGTCGATCTGGTCATTTCCGACATCCAGATGCCGCGCCTGGACGGTTTCGGCCTGCTGCAGGCCTTGAAGGCCGATCCGGTGCTCAAGAAAATTCCGTTGATCCTGGTGTCGTCGTTGGAAGCGCGCGAAGATCGCGAGCGCGGACTGGCGCTGGGCGCCGACGCTTATGTCGTCAAACGCAAATTCGACCAGAGGGAACTCCTCGACACGATCGGGCAGATTTTATGAAGAAGATCAAGGTTCTCATCGTCGAAGATTCGTTGGTCGTCCGCGAATTGCTCAAGCACATCATCGGCTCGGACAGCCGCTTCGACCTGGTTGCCGCCGTCGAAAGCGCCGAGGAGGGCCTGGGACTGCTGGACAGCCTGCAGCCCGACGTCATCTCGCTGGATATCCGCCTGCCCGGCATGAACGGCCTGGATGCCACCTTGCAGATCATGGCGCGCCGGCCGACCCCCATCGTGGTGGTCGCCGCCAATGTCGATGATGACGAACTGAACATCGCCATGAACGCCCTGCGCGCCGGCGCCCTGGCGGTGGTGGAAAAGCCGGTCGGCGTCACCAACGTCGCCTTCGAGGGCATGGCCAGCCGCCTGTGCACGCAGCTGGCGATCATGAGCCAGGTCCGGGTGGTCCGGCAGGGCATCAATCGCGGCCTGTCGTTCGGCACCGCCGAGCCGGTCGAGGTGCGCCCGCGCCGCCCGGCCGACGGCTACGCCATGGTCGGCATCGTGTCGTCCACCGGCGGGCCGCAGGCCCTGACCCAGGTGCTGGGCGGCATGGGGCCGGGCTTTCCGCTGCCGGTGCTGCTGGTCCAGCACATCACCGCCAGCTTCCTGGAAGGGTTCGTGTCGTGGCTGGCCGGCGTCACCCCGTTCGCCGTCAAGATCGCCGCCGCCGGCGAGGTGCCGGCCCCCGGCACCGTCTATGTGCCGCCGGTCGATCGTCACATGGTGCTGAAGGATGGCCGCCTGGCGCTGGTCGATGATCCGCCGGTGCAAAGCCAGCGTCCGTCGGGCTCGGTGCTGCTGGCCTCGATGGCCCGCGACCTGGGCCGGCGCGCCATCGGCGTGGTGCTGACCGGCATGGGCAGCGACGGCGCCGACGGCATGGCGGCGCTGCACAAGGCCGGCGCCCACACCATTGCCGAACATGAAAGCACCTGCGTCGTCTATGGCATGCCGGCCGCCGCCGCCAAGCTGGGCGCGGTCAAGGAAATGCTGCCTCTGCCCGACATCGGGCCTCGTCTGATTCGCCTGGTGAGCGGAGAGAAGTCATGAGCCATCCTTCCAACGGCGAATTGATTTTGGTGGTCGAGGATTCGGCGACCCAGGCGCTGCGTCTGCAGCTGGTGCTGGAAAATGCCGGCTTCTCCAGCGTCTGCGCCTATTCCGGCGAGGAAGCGCTGGAAGAGATGAACCGGCTGCTGCCCAGCCTGATCATCGTCGATTATCACCTGCCCGGCATCCAGGGCGACGAATTGTGCCGCCAGATCCACATGAATCTGGGCACGCGCTCGATTCCGATCCTGATGCTGACCGCCGACGAGACCCAGACCACCGAGCTGCACGGCCTGGAATCCGGCGCCGACGATTTCGTGTCGAAGTCCGAAGACACCGAAATCCTGCTGCTGCGTGTCCACAATCTGCTGCGCCGTTCGGTTCGCGACTTCACCGTGCCCGACGCCGCCCGCTCGATGTTCCGTCGCGCCCGCGTGCTGATCGTCGATGACAGCAACACCTATCGGGAAAGCCTGGCCGCCGAGCTGCGCGACGAGGGCTGCGAGGTCACCCTGGCCGGCAGCGCCGCCGACGGATTGCGTCACCTGGACGAGGTGGATTTCGATTGCGTGATGGTCGACATGGTGATGCCGGAAATGGACGGCATCGCCTTTTGCCAGCAACTGACCAAGCAGCGGACCGACGTCGAATCGCCCCTGGTGGTGTTGATGCTGTCGGCCTACGAGAACAAGGAAAACGTCGCCCGCGCCCTGGAAGCCGGCGCCGACGATTTCGTCGGCAAATCGACCGAGATGAGCGTGCTGCGCGCCCGCCTGCGCGCCCTGTTGCGCCGCAAGTTCCTGTTGGAACAGAACCAACGGATCATCGAGGAATTCCGCCTGCGCGAGATGGAAGCGCTGCGCGCCACCGCCGAGAAAGACGCGATGGAAGCCCGCGCCGCCCTGGCGGAAGGGCTGGCCAAGGCCAATGCCGAGCTGGAAGAGGCCAATCGCAAATTGCGCGAGACCCAGGTCCATCTGATCCAGTCGGAAAAGATGGCGTCGCTGGGCCAGTTGGTCGCCGGCATCGCCCACGAGATCAACAATCCGCTGTCGTTCGCCTTGTCCAACGTCTTCTCGATCGAGAACTGGCTGACCACGGTGCTGGGCGAGGCGGCCGATTCGTTGCCCGAAGCGGCACGCGGCCGGCTGGAAAAGGCCCGCTCGCGCATCGTCGATACCGGCCAGGGTCTGGAGCGGGTGCGCGAACTGGTGGTCAAGCTTCGCACCTTCTCGCGTCTGGACGAGGGCGAGTTCAAGACCATCGACGTCCGCGAGGCGCTGGAATCGGTGCTGCTGTTCCTGCGCCACAAGATGAGCAACCGCATCGAACTGGTCCGCGATTACGGCCCCGAGGCCGACCTGGCCTGCTTCGCCGGTCAGTTGAACCAAGTGGTGATGAACATCATCGCCAACGCCGTCGATGCCATCCCCGACCAGGGAATCATCACCGTCGGCACCGCCATCGAGGACGACATGTTCGTCATCGAGGTCAAGGACAATGGCTGCGGCATTCCGGCGGAAAACCTGGAACGGATTTACGATCCCTTCTTCACCACCAAGCCGGTCGGGCAAGGCACCGGGCTGGGGCTGGCGATTTCCTACAAGATCGTTCAGGCCCACAAGGGGCGGATCGAGGTGGAAAGCGAGGTCGGCAGCGGGACCAAGGTTCGGGTGTTGATTCCGCGCAACCTGACAGCCTGACGAAATAGGAGAGGGATCGATGGTCGAGCACGGACACAAGGAATGCGTTCTCGTCGTCGATGACGAACCGCAGATCCTGACGGCGATCACCGACCTGCTGGAAGACGAGTTCACCGTTTTCACCGCCGAGACCGGCGCGCGGGCACTGGAAATCCTGGCCGCCCAAGAGATGGCCGTGGTGCTGTCGGACCAGCGCATGCCCGGCATGACCGGCGCCGAACTGTTAAGCCATGTGCGCGAGGCCTCGGACGCCACCCGCGTCCTGGTGACCGGCTATTCCGATCTGGACGCCTTGGTCAAGGCGGTCAATCTGGGCCAGATTCACGCCTATCTGTCCAAGCCCTGGAACCCGCTGGAGCTGAAAGTGGTGGTGCGTACCGCCGCCGACCGCTGGCGCCTGGGCCGCAAGCTGGAACACGAACGCAATCTGCTGCGCTCGCTGATGAACAGCATCCCCGACGCCATCTTCTTCAAGGATGCCGATCTGCGCTTCACCCAGCTCAACCCGATCCAGGCGGCGCTGATCGGGGTGGCCGGCGAAGCCCAGGCGGTCGGCCGGACCCTGTCGGAGCTGGTCCCGGGGGCCGCCGCCGCCGCCCTGGAAGCGGCCGAACGCCAGCTGCTGGCCGAGGGCGGTACCAGCATCGACGACATCGTCGGCGTCACCGATGGTTCCGGCAACCAGGCCTGGTACTCCCATACCAAGGTGCCGCTGCACGAAAACGGCACCATCGTCGGTCTGGTCGGCATCGCCCGCGATGTCACCAAGCGCAAGCAGGCCGAGGATTATCTGCGCCACGCCCACGACCAGCTGCAAAAGGCGGTGGACGAGCGCACCATCGACCTGCAAGACGAGGTCAAGCGCCGCACCGAGGCCGAGCGCGAAGCCCGCGCCGCCCGCGACGTCGCCGAAGCGGCCAGCCGCGCCAAGACCATCTTCCTGGCCAACATGAGCCACGAATTGCGCACGCCCTTGAACGCCATCATCGGCTTCGCCGAATTGGCCGAAACCATGATGAACCCGTCCGAGTTGGAAAAGTATGGCGGCTTCATGTCCAATGTCACCGAATCGGCGCATCATCTGCTGCGGGTGATCAACGACATCCTGGACGTTTCTCGGGTCGAGGTCGGCAAGGTGACCTTGCGCGAGGTCGAAGTGGATATCGGCGAGGTGATCGGCTCGGCCATCCGGCTGATCGGCCATGTCGCCTCGGCCAAGCGCCAGTCGGTGACCAGCTCGGTTCCCGACGGCTTCCCCATGGTGTTGGCCGACGAGCGGCTGCTGAAGCAGATCCTGCTGAACCTGGCGTCCAATGCCGCCAAGTTCACGCCCGTCGGCGGCCATTTTTCGGTGGAAGCGACGCTGATCGACAATCAGGTGACGGTGCTGGTCAAGGATGATGGCGTCGGCATCGCCGCCGACGATATCTTGACCGTGCTGCAGCCGTTCGGCCAGGTCGAGAACAAGATGGCCCCCAAGCAGGAAGGTACCGGCCTGGGCCTGCCGCTGTCGAAGGGCTTCATGGAGCTGCATGGCGGCACGTTGTCGGTCGAATCGGTGGTCGATAAGGGGACCACCGTCACCCTGACCTTTCCGGCACACCGCACCATACCAAGGATGGGGTAAGTACGCACAGGCACCGTCGCCATATCCCTTTGACGCATGTGCGATAGGCACAAACTTCGCGTTCTGGAGGGGACATGTTGATCGTCTGGAGCCAAGGGTTCGATATCGGCCATGCCGATATCGACGACGACCACCGCGTCGTGGTCGACATCATCAACAACCTGAACGATTCCCATGGCGACGCCGCCCTGGTCAGCTGGGCGCTGTCGGGCCTGGACCGCTATGTAAGGCGGCATTTCGCCCGCGAGGAGGCCTTGATGCGGGCCGGCCAATACCCGGACCTCGAGGCCCATATCGCCCTGCACGGTGAATTCCGCCGGCAGATCATCGAGCTCAGGGATCGCTGGGAGCACAAGCGCGTCCCGGTGATCGAGGCGGAAACCCTGCTGATCCTGGCCCATTGGTGGATGACCCACATCCGCCACGAGGACCCCAAATATGTGCCGTGGGTGATCGCGCCGGTGTCGGTCAGGCAGCAGGACGCGGCCTAGGCCAAGGATGGTCTAACGCTCGCGGAAGGCTTCGTGGCGCAGCTTCAGGACCGGCTTGATCAAATATTCCATCACCGTGCGGGTGCCGGTGTGGATATCGACGGTGGCCTGCATGCCGGCGGTGATCGAGCGCTTCGAGCCCTCGTCGCCGAGATAGGCCTTTTCGGTCTGAACCACCACCCGGTAGAAGGCCTGATTGTCCTGGCCGACGGTGGTGTCGGGGGCGACCATGATGACCTTGCCTTCCAGCCCGCCATAGGTGGTGTAGTCATAGGCGGTCAGCTTGACCATCGCCGGCTGGCCGACCTGAACATAGCCGCGATCCATCGGATTCAGCCGGACATCGATCTGCAGGCGTTCGTGCAGCGGCACGATTTCCATGATCGGGTCGCCGGCCCGGACCACGCCGCCGATGGTGTTGGCCCGCAAATTCTTGACGATGCCGTCGATCGGACTGGTCAGCAGGGTGCGCCGCTGCTGATCCGACGCCTGGCTCAGCAATTCGCGGGTGCGCGCCAGGTTCAGCTCGGCCTCGCCCAGTTCGCCCTGGGCCTGGCGGATGAACTTGGCCTGCTCCTCCTCGATGCGACCCTTGGCCTCGGCCAGGGCGGCCTGGGCGCGGGGGATCGAGGCGCGCAAGGTTTCAAGCACGCCCTCTTGCTCCTCGACCTGGCCCTGCAGGGCGACGTGGTCCATGCGTGAGGTCAGTCCCGATTTGATCAATTCGGTCGACATCGCCAGGCGCTCGCGCACCAGCCGCAGGTTGGACAGCACGGCGCGCTGGCGGGCGTCGAGTTCCTGGACCTCGCCATGCTTGCCGCGCACCTGGTCCTGCATCACCGACAAGGTGGCCTTCAAGGCCTGGCGCCGGCTGTCGAAAATGCGCTTTTCCGATTCCACCAAGGTCGGCTGCCGGGCGGCTTCGGCCGCGGGGAAGTCGATGATGTCCTTGCCGGCCAGTTCGGCCTGCAGGCGCGCGCGCTGCAGCACCAGGCCGTCCAGGCGCACCTGCAGTTCCTCGCGGTTCATCGACGACGCCGACAATTCCAGCTGCATCAAGGGCGTGCCCTCTTTGACCTCGGCGCCGTCGGACACCAAGATCTCGCGCACGACGCCGCCTTCCAGGTGCTGGATCACCTTGACCTTGCCCTCGGGGACCACGTCGCCCTGGGCGACCGATACCTCGTCCAGGCGGGCGAACATCGCCCACACCACCGACAAGGCCGTCGCTCCCATGACGAAGCGCGACAAGGTGGTCCAGGTCGGCAGCGGGTAGGATTGCCCCAGGGTCCACAGGCGGCCGCCTTGCGGGTTGGCCGGCTCGTGCTTGCGCGGGATGGCCGATTGCGGCCCGATCCAGCGCAGGAAGGCGCCGATCCGCGCCAAGGCAAGGGCCAGCGGCGGCGGCGGCGCGGCGGGGTCCGAGGCGACCAGCAGGCCGCGCAATCGCGCCATCACCAGATTGGCCCATGCGGCCGGCCCGGTCGGACGGGGCGCGGGGGCGGGGTCGGGCAGCCCAAGCTGGCCCAGGGCCAAGCCGGCCATGTCGGGCGGCGGCTGGGGGGCTGCGGGCGGAAGGGGCGGCGCCTCGGTCATGGCGTCACCGAGCCCTGCAATTGCGGCGGCATGGCCGGCATCGGAGCCGACGGGGCCGCCGGAGCCCCGGGGGTCCCGGGCGCCTGGGTGCGCGGGCGTGCCCCCAAGATCTCGGGCAGGACCTTGGCGGCCGGTCCGGCGGCGGCCAGATGGCCGCGATCGATCACCACCACGTCGCGGCAGGCCGGCAGCAGCACCGGCGAGTGGGTGACGATGATGATGGTGCGTTCCTTGGCCAGCTCCATCAGTGTCGCGCGCAGGGCTTCCTCGGCCTGGCGGTCCAGGCTGGCCGACGGCTCGTCCAGCACCAGCACCGGCGGGTTTCCGACCAGGGCACGGGCGATGGCGATACGCTGGCGCTGGCCGGCCGACAGGCGCGAGCCGGCCTCGCCGATCTGGGTGGCGTATCCTTCGGGAAGGTCAGCGATGGCCTGGTGCACGCCGGCCGCCTTGGCGGCGTCCAGGATGGCGTCGTCGTCGGCGCCGGGTGCGCCATAGGCGATGTTGTCGCGGACCGTGGTGGCGAACAGCAGGGTTTCTTGCGGGACATAGCCCATCCAGCCGGCCAGCTCGGCGCGGGTGAACTGGGCGATGTCGGATTCGTCGAGCAGGATGCGGCCCCTGGACGGGCTGTAAAGGCCCAGCAGCAGCTTCAAAAGGGTGGTCTTGCCGCAGCCGTTGCGGCCCAGGATCGCGGTGATGCCGCCCGGCAGGATCTGCAGGCGCTCGATCTCCAGCGTCGGCTCCTTGGCCTTTTCGTCATAGGCGAAGGTCACCTGCTCGACGGTCAGCAGACCCTTGGGGCGCTCGCGGCGGATGGCGCTGGTGGTGCGTTCCTCGGTCTCCGAGAATACCGCGCTCAGGCGATCGACCGACTGGCGGAACGACCCGAAGGTGCGCCAGGCCCCGACCAATTGATTGATCGGGCCGTAAAGGCGCGACGACAGCATGTTGCAGGCCACCAGGGCGCCCATGCTGAGCTCCTGGTTGATGATGAACACCGCGCCGACCGAGGTCAGCGCCGCGCTGGCCAGCGTGGTCAGGCCGGTGCCCAGATTGACATAGCCGTCGCCGATGGCGCCGCGCTCGATGGAATGCTCGATGGCCCCGGCCTGGCGTTCCTCCCACAATGGCCGCAGCGCCCGGTCCAGCGACACCGCCTTGACGGTGCCGCGCCCGGCGATGATCTCGGCCACCAGGGCGTCGCGCGACTGGGTGACGTTCTTCTCGCGCTGGGACGATTCGGCCAGGCTTTTGCCCGAGCGCCAGGCCAGCACCACGAAGGCTACGAACATCGCCAGGAACACCATGGCCAGCGGCTTACCGATCATGAAGATGACGACCAGGAAGATCAGCACATAGGGCAGGTCGGCCATCAGCACGGCGGTTCCGCCCGACAGCGTGTTGCGGATGGTATCGACGTCGCGGAACAATTGCTGCCAATAGGAACCCGGCCGGGATTCCAGCGTCCTGAGCGGCAGGCGGATCAGCTTGTCGAACAGGCGCGTGCCGATCTCGACATCGATCCGCAAGGCGACGGTCTGCATCACGCGGCCGCGCGACTGGCGCAGGATGTAGTCGAAGGCCAGCACCAGGAAGACGCCGATGACCATGCCCTTCAAGGTCTCGAGCGCCGAGTGGCCGATGACGCGGTCATAGACCTGCATCACGAAGATCGGGACCGCCAGGGCCAGGATATTGATGAAGGCCGAGGTGGCCAGCATCTCGCGGACCACCGGGCGCAAGGGCTCGATGATGTCGATCAGCCAGGCATTTTTCGATGGTGCGTCGCTCATGCCCAGACTCTTGCCCGAGGTTGCGCGTCACGCAAACGAAATGTGCGGCCCGGCCTACCTTTGGCCCTTTCGGGCGGCGGCCTGGTCGGATTGACGCAGCAGATCGGACATGCGCGACCGGACGCCCTCGGCCTCGTCCTTGCGGGCCGACACCGGCATGGCCGCCAGCGAATTGGCGCCGGATTGCTGACGGTTCAGGTCGCGCGCGGTCGGGACAGCCATGCGGCCCGGATATTGCGGCGGAAGCGTGGCGGCCTGCTCGATCACCGGCAATTCCAGGCGGCCGATGCCGGCCAGCAACTCATAAGAATGCTTGATGATGTTGTAATAGGCCTGGGTGCGCTCGATCTGGGCCAGGATGATGGCGTTTTCCTCGTCCAGCACTTCCTGGACGGTGGCCTTGCCGGCGTCGCGCTGCTTCTTCTTCGCCTCCCAGACTTCCTCGGCCAGGATGGCGGCGTTGTCCTGCAGGTCCAGGCTTTCCTTGGCGTTGTTCAGCTTGTGCCAGGCGCTGCGCACTTCGTTGGCGACAGTGCGCATGGCATCCAGGTGATCGTCCTTGGCGGCGGTGGCGTTGAAGGTGGCCTGGGCGACCTGGGAATCGGTCTTGAAGCCCGAGAACAGTTCCCAGGTGGCGGTCAGCAGCAGCGACCAGTCGCGGCGCACGCCCAGGGTGGCGTTCTTGTCGTTTTCGTAATTGGCCTTGCCGATCAGGTCCAGCGTCGGGAAGTAGCCGGCTTCCATCACCCGCTTCTGCTCGCTCAAGGATTCGATCTTGAACGCGGCGGAATCGACCATCGGGCTTTCGTCTTCGGCGGCACGCAAGGCCGATTCCAGTTCGCTCGGCAGGACCGTCGCCGGAATCGGCGGGTCGCTCATCTTCGACACTTCCGGAGCGTGGCCGAAATTTTGGGCGAAGATCGAGGCGTAGACCTGGAAGTCGCGTTCATAGGCCAGACGGCGGACCTTGGCCACCTGCAGGCGCTGCTTGGCGGCCAGGACGTCGGCGGCGATGCCCGAGCCCTTTTGCACGCGCTCGTCTTCCAGGTTCTGCTGCTCGGCGATCTTGCGTTCGCTCTCGCGCGCCAACTGGATCATCTTGTGATAGCGCAAGACCTCGACATAGGCGCTCATGCCCTCGGAAAACACCGTCTTGCGGGCGACGCGCAGATCGGCTTCGGCCATGGCCTTGGCGGCCTTGGCCTGATCGACCTGGGCGTCGGTCGAGAAGCCGTCGAAGATCTTCTGGGTGACGGTGATGCCGGCGGTTTCGCGGCCCTTGTAGTAACGGTGGCCTTCGGTGGTGCGCCGGGTCGGGCTGTCGACATATTCCGGGCCGGAATCGCCAGTGAGCTTGACCGTCGGCAGATAGCCGGAGCGGGCGACGCCGATTCCCTCGGTGCTGGAGCCTACGGAATTGCGCTTGGATTGCAGTTTCGGGTGGTTTTCGTCGGCGGTACGCAGTTCATCAAGCAGAGTCTGCGCGTCAGACGCTGGCGCCGAGGCGAGCAATACGGCGACCATCGCACCGGATGCCAGAAGCAGAGAGCGGAAAGACTGTACGGACAAGAAGACTTCCCCCTGAAACCAACTCGAAGCCAAAGGCGCGAACATCATGCCGCCGCCTTCACCCGCGCGACATTCTTATACACCCATTGAAATGCCGGGAAAACCACCGAAGCCAGGCATTCCAAGTATGGCCAGTATGACCCACCATCAGAAGATATAACCCGATCACTTTGATTTATAAAGCAATAAACGACAGCCGAAGCGCGGCCGCGTCTGGCGAACGGTGAAAAATGCTACTCAAAGAGGTGCAAACCTGCTAAGAATGCAGCCTTAAGGTACAATTGTGTATGGCGATTTTTTGATGTCTGGTATTGGCAGCGGGCAGGCAAAACCTAAAATGACCCTGGCGGAGCAGGTCGCCCTGCAACTCGCCATCGAGATCGTCACTGGAAGCCTGCTTCCCGGCTCTCGCCTTGACGAAAAGGTTCAGTCGGCGCGCCTTCGCGTCTCGCGCACGCCCCTGCGCGAGGCCTTGTGCCAGCTGACCTCGATGGGGTTGGCGCATAGCCGATCCCATTGCGGGGTATTCGTGGTCGATGGTGCCGGTCTGGCCCTGCTGCAGGCGGTCGAGGAACTGATCGGCGCCCGCCTGAGCGTTCATCTGGCCCAGGCCACCCCGGACGAACGACGCCAAACCGCCAATGCGATCCTGGCCGGCAGCGATTGGGGCGCGCGGCTGATGCGCGGCAGCCATAACCCGATTCTGAGCCGAATCGGCCTGACGCTATGGCACATCTTCGACGCCATCGCCCGCGTCGATCAGGCCGGCGCGGTGCGTGCCAGTTTGGCCAAGGCGGTCGAGGATGGTGATGGCGAGCGGGGGCGCATCGCGCTTCGCGCCTATCTGTCCGCCGTGTCTGGATGCGTCGAGGGTGCGCGCGCTGCCTGAACGGGCAATGCACAGGCTTCCGATCAGACCGGGCGGCCGGAGCTCGCCTTGTTTCCGGAAATTCCCGCCATCAGCGCGATTCGGGCGGCCTCGGTCCGGTTGGCCACGCCCAACTTCCGGAACATGTTGCGCAAGTGGGCCTTGACCGTCACTTCCTGCAGGTCGAGCGCCCGGGCGATGACCTTGTTCGGCGCGCCGTCGACGATCTGGTTCAAGATGTCACGTTCGCGCGGCGTCAATAACGCGATCGGCGAACCCGGCGGCAAGGTGGGTTCGGCCTGCTCGGCCGAACTGCGCACCATGTCGCGGTGTTCGAACAAGAACGGCGGCACGTACTTCTCGCCCGAAAGAACCAGCCGCAGAACGCCGATAATGGTTTCGCCGCGCATGGTCTTGGGAATATAGCCGGCGGCGCCGGCCTCGATGGCGGCGAAGGCATCGTCGGGCTTGGTCGATCCCGACAAGATCAGCACCGGCACCGACGGGAAGGCCGCCTTGAAACGATCCAGGCCAGCCAGGCGATCCATCCCCGGCATGTAAAGGTCTAGGATCGCCAGCGCCAGATCGGAGCCGCCAGCGCACCGCGTCAAGGCCTCCTCCAGCGAGGCCGCCTCGATCACCGTGACGTCGGGCCCCACCCGTTCCAGGAACGGGACCAGGCCATCACGAACCATCGCATGGTCGTCGGCTAACAGGATGTGCATGGCTCCCCCCTCACGCGTGATCCTGAAAAGGCGTCGAATTCTGCCCCGCCAGTTCGTCAAGCCGCCGCTTCAGTTCGGCCGGATTGAACGGCTTCGACAAAATACCCGTTACATTGGCGCCCAAATCGCCAGGTGCTCCGGGGTCCAGGTGTCCGGTCACGATGATGACCGGCGTGCCCGGCTGAATTTCTGCCAACTGCGAAATCAATTGGTGGCCGTCCAGTCCGGGCATGCGGATGTCGGTGACCACCGCGGTATAAAGCGACGAACGGCAAAAACCCAGCGCCGCCAGACCGTCATAGGCGATATCGACGGTATAGCCCGCCCGTTCCAGATATTCCGCCAGCATCATCGAGGACAAGGCCTCGTCGTCGGCAAGCAGGATTCTCGGGCGAGATTCGCCATCGGAATCGGCACCGGCCTCGACCTCGGCATGAATGCTGGCCGGTGTTTCGGCCAGCGGTCGGGCCTCGGCGATCAGCGCGGCCAGTTCCTCGACCTGAGTCAAGATGGCATCGGCGCGGCGCACCACGCGCTGGATGTCCAACCGGCCATCGGTCGCGTCAAGCCGCAATGTCTCGGCCGCCAATCGGATGACATGCAAGCATTGGTTAGCATCGTGAATAAAGCGGGGCTGCATCGACTCTGCCGCGGCGGCCTGAATTGGCGCCCGATTCTTGCCGTGACCCTTTTTTGCCGCCGTACCCGGCATTTTGCCAGCCCCCAAACTCAGGCCTGCAAGTATGCCCAAGGGGGGAACGTTTGACACCATGATTTTGTGTTTAGGGCAAAGCGGGTCAAATCCGACGCTGGAAGCGGGGGAGAGACGCGCAGGTCACCGCCGTTCCCGTCTGGGTCATGGGCCGGGGATCAGTTGGTGCGGCCTGTCAGCTGACCACCACCTGGTTGCTGGACCAGCGGCGCGACAGCGAGTTGGACAGGCTGCGCCATTCCTCGAAGCGGCGCCGGGCGTCGGCCTCGGCGGCCTTGCGGTTGACGCGGCCCAGATAGGTGACGTTCATCTCGCCCGGGCCGTCGGCCACCGGGCGGCCATCCAGGTCGAAGCGGAAACGAAGGGTGGCGGTCATCGGCATGGCGGTCAATCCGGGCATGATCAATAAGACCGCATCAGGCCGACCAGGCGGCCCTGGACCCGCACGCGATCGGGCGGGAAGATGCGGGTTTCGTACTTCTTGTTGGCCGGTTCCAGCGCGATCGAGGCGCCCTTGCGGCGCAGTCGCTTCAAGGTCACTTCCTCGCCATCGACCAGGGCGACGACGATGGTGCCGGCCTCGGCGCTGTCGCAGCGGCGGATCAGCACGGTGTCGCCGTCGAAGATGCCGGCGTCGATCATCGAATCGCCCTCGACCGACAAGGCGTAATGTTCGCCCCCGCCCAACAAGGCGGCCGGCACCTCGACGGTCGAGGAATGGTCGCGCAGGGCCTCGATCGGCGTGCCGGCGGCGATCTTGCCGTAAAGCGGCAGCGACACCGCGTCGGCGGCCGACGCGACCATGGCGGCGCCGGCCAGCGCGGTCTGGCTGAAATCACCCTTGATGACGTTGGGCGAGAAGCGCGGCGACGGCGCCGGCAGCGGCTGATCGCCCTGGTTCTCGGGCAGCTTCACCACTTCCAGCGCGCGGGCGCGGTGGGCCAGGCGGCGGATGAAGCCGCGTTCCTCGAGCCCGGTGATCAGACGGTGGATGCCCGATTTCGACTTGAGGTCCAGCGCTTCCTTCATTTCGTCGAAGGACGGCGAGATGCCCGAGGCCCGCAGGCGCTCGTCGATAAACATCAGCAATTCGTACTGTTTGCGGGTCAGCATCGCCGATCACTCCCACCTGGACCGCACAGAAAGCGGAACAAAGCCAAAACTGTTGGCTTTGTTCTATGCCTGTTCCCGGTGGGCGTCAAGCAAAGAATTCAGGCTTATGTCCCGTCCGGCAGCGGCATGACCAGGACCGGGTCGCCGTCCTTGCCTTCGGGGGCGTGGGGCGGGCGGATCAGCAGGCAGCCGGCGGCGGCCAGGCCCGAGACAACCGCCGAATCCTGGCGGGGGAAGGGGGTGGCGACCAGGCTGCCGTCGGGTCGGCGTTCCAGGCTGGCGCGCTGATAATCCTGGCGGCCGTCATTGGCCTTGACCGGGCCGCCCAGGCGAGCGGCGACCGGCGGCACCACCGGGGTCAGACCCTGCAGGGCGCGCAGCATCGGCAACAGGAAGACATAGGCGCACACCATGGCCGAGACCGGATTGCCCGGTAGGCCCAGCACCGGCACATGCTTCAATTTTCCGTACATCAGCGGCTTGCCGGGGCGGATGGCGATTTTCCAGAAATCCAGCTCCAGCCCCTGTTCGGCCAGCACGTCCTGAACCAGATCGTAATCGCCGACCGAGGCACCACCCGAGGTG
This sequence comes from Magnetospirillum sp. LM-5, assembly GCF_902729445.1. Classification (NCBI taxonomy): domain Bacteria; kingdom Pseudomonadati; phylum Pseudomonadota; class Alphaproteobacteria; order Rhodospirillales; family Rhodospirillaceae; genus Magnetospirillum; species Magnetospirillum sp. LM-5. Next base: position 269,185 of record NZ_CACVCE010000001.1, read on the forward strand.
ACCAGAAGGTCGCAGCCGGCGGCGGCCTTGATCATCGCCGACAGCGAGTTGCGGCTGTCCTTGGCGATGCCCAACTGCACCGGTTCGCCGCCGGCCTGGGCGATCATGGCGGCCAGGGCCGGCCCGTTGGACGACACGATTTGGGCGGGGCCGACCGGATCGCCGGGCATCACGATTTCGTCGCCGGTGGACAAGATGGCGATGCGCGGCCGGCGGCGCACCGTCAGCCATGGCAGGTTCATCGCCGCCGCCAGGCCGATCTGGCGCGGCCCCAGCAGGGTTCCGGCCTTCAGCAGGCATTCGCCCACCGAGAAATCGGCCCCTTGCGGGCGGACATGGCGGCCGGCGGCCTGGGTGGTGGTGATGATGACGATATCGGCCTCGCGGCTGGTGTCTTCCTGCATCACCACCGAGCAGGCGCCCTTGGCCATCGGCGCACCGGTGAAGATGCGCACCGCCTGGCCGGGGCCGACAATGCCGGTGAACGGATGGCCGGCGCCGGATTCGCCGATCACCGTCAGCCGGCTGCCCGGCTGGGCGATGTCTTCGGCCCGCACCGCATAGCCGTCCATGGCCGAGACGTCCGAGGGCGGATGGGCCAGGCGGGCGCACGCATCCTCGGCCAGCACGCGGCCCAGGGCGGCGGGCAGGGCCACGACTTCCGTCGCGGTCGGCGCCAGGCCGGCCAGCACCCGTTCCAGGGCGACATCGACGGTGATCATGGGCTGGCCTCCCAGGTGCCGGACTTGCCGCCGGACTTGTGGATCAATCGGATGTTGGTGATGCGAAGCCCTTTGTCGACCGCCTTGACCATGTCGTAGACGGTCAAGGCCGCCACCGACACGGCGGTCAGCGCTTCCATCTCGACGCCGGTGCGGCCCTTCAGCTTGCACAAGGCCTCGATCAGCACGGCGTTGTTTTCAGGGTCCAGCGCCAGTTCGACCTTGACCGAGGTCAGGGCCAGCGGGTGGCACAGCGGAATCAGATCGGGCGCGCGCTTGGCCCCCATGATGCCAGCCAATTGGGCCACCGCCAGCACGTCGCCCTTCTTCAGGCCGCGGGACTGGATCAAGGCCATGGTGGCCGGCGCCATCAGCACGGTGCCCTGGGCGATGGCGACGCGTTCGGTCTCGTCCTTGGCCGAGACATCGACCATCACCGCGTTGCCGGCCCCGTCGAAATGGGTGAGCTCGGAACTCACGTTTTGGCGCCGGCCAACAGGACGCGGGTGGCCATCTCGACGTCGGGGCGCTTCATCAGCGCCTCGCCGATCAGGAAGCGCTTGGCGCCGGCGGCAACCATGCGCTTGATGTCGACGGGGCTGTCGATGCCGCTTTCGCAGACGATCTGACGGTCGGCCGGCACCAGCGGGGCCAGGCGCTCGGTGGTGGCCAGGTCGGTCTTCATGATGCGCAGGTCGCGGTTGTTGATGCCGATCAGCGGCGATTTCAGCTTCAAGGCGCGGTCCAGCTCGGCCTCGTCATGGACCTCGATCAGCACGTCCATGCCATAGCCCAGGGCGATGTCTTCAAGGGACGCCAGGTCGGCATCGGGCAGGGCGCCGACGATCAGCAAGATGCAGTCGGCCCCCAGGGCGCGGGCCTCGACCACCTGATAGGGATCGACCATGAAATCCTTGCGGATCACCGGCAGATCGCAGTTCGACCGCGCCTCGCCCAGATCGGCGTCCGAGCCCTGGAAGAATTTCTGGTCGGTCAGCACCGACAGGCAGGTGGCGCCGCCGCGCTGATAGGCGCGGGCCAATTGCGACGGCTTGAAATCCTTGCGGATCACCCCGGCCGACGGCGACGCCTTTTTGATTTCGGCGATCAATCCGATGCCGCCGGCTTCGACCTTGGCGGTCAGCGCCTTGGCGAAACCGCGCGGCGGGGCCTGGTCCTGGGCGCGCTTCAACAGTTCCTGGATCGGCCGGCGGCTTTTCTGCTCGGTGACCTGCTTGCGCTTCTCGTCGCAGATGCGGTCAAGGACGGTGGACATGATCAAACCTCGCGGTTGGTGATGGCGACCATGCGATCCAGCACGGCGCGGGCTTTGCCGGAATCGATGGATTGCGCGGCGGCGGCGACCCCTTCCTTCAGGTCGGCGGCGCGGCCGGCGACGATCAGGGTGGCGGCGGCATTCAGCAGCACGATGTCGCGATAGGCGCCCTTGGCGCCGTCCAACAGCGCCTTCAAGGCGGCGGCGTTGACCGTGGCGTCGCCGCCCTTGAGATCGGCGGCATGGGCGCGGGGCAGGCCTGCATCCTCGGGCCGGATCTCGAAGGTCGAGACCTTGCCGTCCTTCCATTCGGCCACCAGCGACGGCGCCGTGGTGGTCAGTTCGTCCAGGCCGTCGCGGCCGTGCACCACCCAGGCGCGTTCGACGCCCAGGCGGCCCAGCACCTCGGCGATGGGCTCGACCCATTGGCTGGCGAACACGCCCATCACCTGGAAGGCCGCCCCGGCCGGGTTGGCCAGCGGCCCCAGCAGGTTGAAGATGGTCCGGGTGCCCAGCTCGACCCGCGGGCCGGCGACGTGGCGCATGGCGTTGTGGTGGCGCGGCGCCATCAAGAAGCCCAGATGGTTGTCCCACAGGCTTTCCTTGACCAGCGCCATGTCGGCATCGACCTTGATGCCCAGCGCGGCCAGCACGTCGGCCGATCCCGATTTCGACGACAGCGCCCGGTTGCCGTGCTTGGCCACCGGCACGCCGCAGCCGGCGATGACGAAGGCCGCCGCCGTCGAGATGTTGAAGGTGCCCGAGCCGTCGCCGCCGGTGCCGCAGGTGTCGACCGCGCCGGGCGGGGCCTCGACGCGCAGCGCCTTGGCCCGCATGATGCGCGCAGCACCGGTGATTTCCTCGACGGTCTCGCCGCGCACCCTAAGGCCCATCAACAGGCCGCCGATCTGGGCCGGCGTGGCGTCGCCGGACATGATGACCTCGAACACTTCCTCGGCCTGGGCCTCGGACATGGTGTGGCCGACGGCGATACGGCCCAGCACTTCCTTCATCAGGGCCAGGGACGCCGGGACCGGAGCAGGGGCGGTGGACATCAGGCGGCGTTCCCTTGGGCTTTGCGGCAAAGCGCGATGAAGTTTCGCAGCATGGCGTGGCCATGCTCGGTCTCGATGCTTTCGGGGTGGAACTGCACCCCCCAGGCGGCGATGTCGTTGTGCGCCAGCCCCATGATCAGCCCATCCTCGGTCCAGGCCGAGACGTGCAGGCAATTGGGCAGCGAGGCGCGCTCGACCACCAGCGAATGGTAGCGGGTCGCCCGGAACGGCGAGGGCAATCCCTCGAAGATGCCGGTGCCGTCATGGTGGATGGTATCGACCTTGCCGTGCATCGGCTCGGGGGCGCGCACGACGCGGCCGCCGAAGGCCTGGCCCATGGATTGCTCGCCCAGGCAGACGCCGAACATCGGCACCTTCCCGGCGGCGGCCTTGATCAGGTCCAGGCAGATGCCGGCGCGGTCGGGATCGCACGGCCCGGGCGAGATGACGATGCCTTCCGGCCCCATCGCCAGCGCCTGCTCGACGGTCAGCGCGTCGTTGCGCCGCACCTCGACCTCGACACCCAGTTCGCCCAGATAGTGCCAAAGGTTGTAGGTGAAGCTGTCGTAATTATCGATCAGAAGGAACAAGTCTGCACCTAACCGTTTGAATCGGCGACATTCGCCTGCTCGCCCCACCCAGGATGGTCCAGGGGCGCCGGGCGAAGCGGGACGACCGGGATATTAGGCTGGTGCGATTTTCATCGCAACCGGCGGATTCGGTGCAAGCATTCGCATGCGGGGCGGCCGGCTTCGGCCGCCCCGACTATTTCTATGCCCCCAGCTTTTCCAGGTGGTTGAACGCCACCGTGTGGTGATCCTCGAACTCGATCCGGCCCGAGGCGTCGCCGTTGAACACCAGATCGCCATTGGCGTCGATGGAAGCCGGCCCCGAGCCGGGATCGAGATGAACGACGAAATCCTGGTCGCTGGCCGAGGTGCCGGTGACGATGGTCGGATCGTTCTGATCGACCTGCAGCAGCCAGTCGCCGGCACCGCCGTCGCCATGGCGGACCGTCAGCATGTCCAGGCCGGCCGATCCGTTGAAGGTGGCGCCGCCATCCTCGGGGCTGATGAACAAGGAATCGCCGTTGATCACCCCGCCGGTCGAGTTCCAGCGGATGTCGCCCAGGGCGTCGCCTTGCAGGGCGATGGGGTCGGTGGCGCCGTTGGCCCCGATCGAGGCGGTGGTCTGGACGCTGTCCTGGGCACCGCTTTCATCGAACACGGTGACGCTGAAGGTCCGCGCCCCGGGATCGATGGTGCCGGTGTCGTTGGTCAACACCACCTTGGCGGCGATGGCGCCGTAATCGGCATAGGTGCCGGCGCCCGAGAACACCAGCGCATGGTTGGCGCCGTCATAGGCGACGGTGATGCCGGTCCCTTCGACCACCAGCGAGCCCTGGGCGTTGAAGCCCAGATCCAGGCCCGACACCCCCAGGCTGTCGCCCATCTCCCAGCCGCCGGAAATCTTGACAGTCATGCCGCTGAGCGCAGTGCCATCGACGTCGGTGACCTGAATGGTGTCCGGCCCGGGCAGCACATGGATCGGGTTGGTCGTGGCGGTGCCGCTGATCCCTTGGGCGACGGTGAACAGCGACACATCGGGGGCGTCGTTGACGGCGTCGAAGTGGACCGTCAACTGGCTGCTGGCCGATTGCTCGGTGGCGGCCTCGGTGGCGGTGGCGGTGATGGTCAGCACCGCGTCGCCCGACCAGTTGGTGGGCGGGATCATCTTCAGGCCGGCGATGTCGGCGGCGTCGATGATCCACTTGCCGCCTGAGGATTCGACGATCTGGGTGCCATCCACGGCCAGGAACTTGGTGCCGGCCGGTGCTCCGGTGATGGTCACCGCCAGGGTTTCCGAACCGTCGGTGTCGGTCAGGGCGGCGGCGAAGGACAGCGCGGTGGCGGTGTCTTCCAGCCCCGAGGCCTGGTTGCCGGCGGTTGCCGGCGTCAGATCGGTGATGGTCACGGTGGGCAGGTCGGCCACCCCGGTCAGCATCACCGCGAAGGACTTGGTCACGCTGGTCGCGGTCGAGGCATCGTCGGTCGAGGTGGCATAGGCCGTCATGGTCCACGACCCCGAGGCGTTCAGCGGCCCCTTGAAATGCAGGTGGGCGAGGTCGGCGGATTCGATCTTCCATATTCCGGCCGAAACCTGGGTGCCGACCGCATGGCCGGCGCCGTCGGTGAAGGTGGCGCCCACCGGCACGTTGCCGATGGTCACCGACAGGCCTTCCGACAGGTCGATCAATTGGGCGTTGAGGTTGAGCGCCAGCTCGACATCCTCGGAGCCCGAGGCGGCCTGCGGATCGATGGTCGGCTGGTCGGCGACACCGTTGACGGTGACGGTGAAAGAGCCCGAGGCCGAGGCGATCTCGTTCTTCACCCCGTTCTCCGAGGTATAGGCGGTGACCGTCAAATTCCAGTCGGACGAATCGTCCTGGCCGGGCAGGAAGCTGACCCCGGTCAGCTTGGCGACCCAGCCGTGGGTCGGGTCGTTGACCAGGCTGATATTGGCGCCCTTGACCGTCCAGGTGCCGTCATTGTTATTGAAGGCGCCCTGGATCAGCGCGCCGGCCGGCACATTGCCGATGACCACCGAGATGCCTTCCGAGCCATAGGTGTTGGCCCCCACCAGATCCTTGCCGTCCATCATGACGTCCAGGGCGATGGCGGTATCCTCGTTGCCGCTGACCGCGTTGGCATGGACGATGGGCGCGTCGGCGTCGGCCTGGACCGAGAAGCTGAGCGCGCCGGTGGCGGTGGCAGCCGTTGCCCCCTGGTCCGACACGGTGATCGAGAAGGCGAGCGACACCTGGCCCGAATATTGGGCCGGCGGCCGGAACGACAGGCCGGTCAGGCTGCTCGAGCCGTTGGCGGCGAAGTCGGCGACATTGACCTGATAGGTGTTGGCAGACACCGGAATCAGCGGGGTGCCGCTGGCATCGACCAACTGGCCGGCGCCGCCGGTCAGCCGGATGGTCAGCACGCCATCGACCAGGGATTCCGAGTAATCGGCATCCAGTTCGGCCAGCGAGATCGACAGCGGGATGTCGCCCATGTCCTCGATGATGGCGCCGCCGCCATTGGCCGACAGCGCGAACGAGGCACCGTCGGTGACCGGGCTGACCGCCACCGGCAGGGCGGCGGTTTCGGTGACGGCGTAAAGCCCGTCCTTGATGGCCACCGCCCGCAGGCCGATCGCCATGGTCCCTGAGAAATCGTCGGGCGGGGTGATCGACAGCGAGGCGGCCGATCCGGCCGGCACCACCCAGTCGCCGGTCAGGAAGTTGTAATAGCCGCCCGACACCGAAGCGCCGGCCGGAACGTCGGTGACCACCAGGCCGCTGATCGTCTCGGTGGCCGGATTGTCGGCGGTCACGGTCAGGCCGCCCAGAGTGAAGGCGGTATCCTCGGGGGTGGCCAGGGAGCCTGCGATGTCGGGGGCGCCGATGGTGGCCGGGGGCGTGGTCGGCCACGGGCCGTTGCCGGGATGGGTGCCGTCGGCGGCGACCGTCAGCGTCACCGCCACCGGGCCGAAGCGGTCGGTATCGACATGGCCCTCGGAATCGGTGTCCTTGACCACCGCATAGAAGTTCAAGGTCGCGGTGCCGGTATAGTTGGTGCTGAGTGTGGGCGGGAAGGTGCCGGCGCTGGCCGGCAGGATCCAGGTTCCCTCGCCGGCATTGATGCCGTAGGACAGCACCATGCCCTGCGGGACGCCGGTGACCATGAAATAGCTGGCCGCTTCCGACAGATCGTCGTCATTCAGGCCGAAGGTCAGGTTGGCGCCGGTATCGGCGGCCAGATCGACCACCTCGCCGGGATAGGCCGAGATGGTGCTGTCATCCACCGTGAAGGTCGGCTGATCGACATCGGGCGAGATCGCCACCTTGCCGTTGACCACCCGCGTCGCGGTCGAGCCGTCGATATCGGTCGCCGTCACCGTCAGCTTGATGGGGATGTCGTTGGACCAGTCGGCCGGCACGCCGTACAGCTTCATCGCCGACAGGCTGCCGGAATCGTTGGCCAGGCCGTTGGCGGTATTGTCGGTGAAATGGCTGGCCAGGTTCAACTGGCCGGCACCGGGGGTTTCCGACAGGCTGATGGTGATGTGGCCGTTGATCGCGGTATAGGTCTGGCCGCCGAAGGTCAGCGACACGCCGTTCGGATCGATGCCGCCCAGCAGGCTGGTGTCGAGGTCGATGACCAGGGCGCTGACATGCTCGACGCCGCCGGTGGTGTCGGCGACCGAGGCCGAGACGTTGATGGCGATGCCGTTGTCGGTGGCCCCCGAGCGCCACGAATCCTCGGCGACCGATGCGCCGATCGAGCCGTTCGGAATGTCGGCATCGGCATCGACCGCCACCCGCAGCGTCCGCTCCTGGCCCAGCGAATGGCCATCATCCTCGGTGGTGATCAGGTCCAGCTTGACGTCGAAGGTCCCGGCATAATTGGAAGGCGCGCGGAAACGCACGTCGCCCAGATGGCTGGGATCGACCGACCATTTGTCGGCGCCGATATATTTCAGGTAGGACTCGCCGCCATTGGCCATCTCGATCGAGATGTCGGCCGGCACGTTCTTGATGACGATGGACAGCGTTTCGGAATTGTCGATGTCCAGCGTGCCGTAATCGCCGAAGCCGGGATCGATCAGCGCCCCCGAGCCCGAGCCCGAGGCGGTGCCGTGGGCGTCGGTGATCTTGTCCTCGATGCCGACGGCCGAAAGGATCTGGCGCCCGTTGGCATCCAGCACCGGCTGGCCGGCGCCGTTGGTCAACAGGTGCTCGGCCGGGATTTCCGGCCCGTCCGAGATGCCCTTGACGATGACCCGCAGGGTCTGAATGTTCTCGGCGATGTCGAGGTTCGAGCCCTCGGTCGAGCGCGCCGTGACGGTGATATTGCCATCGACGTTGGAATCGTGCTTGGGCACGAAATAGACGTTGCCGATCTGGGCGGGGGTCAGCATCCAGGTGGTGCCGTTGGCGTCGGCATAGGGCTGGTTGTTGCCGTCGAACGACACCAAGGTCCCGGCCAGGCCGCCGGCCGAGGTCTGCAAGGTGCCGCCGTCGGGCAGGTTCGAGATGAAATAGCTCAGGCTTTCCGAGCCGTCGGTGTCGGTCAGCGCCGCCTTGATCTCCAGCTTGACGCGGGCATCCTCGTCGACGCGGGCGTGGGACAATTGCAGGGTCGGGGTGTCGGCGTCGGCGTTCACCACCACCTGGAAGCTGACCTGGCTGGTCGCCTCGGCCACCGCCAACTGGCTGCCGGTGGCGGCTTCCAGCGTCCAGGCGTGGAACTCCATCTGCACGTTGGCCGCCGACAGATGATGGCTGTCGGCCGGCGCCGTCACCACCACCTGGTCCAGCTTGGCGGTATCGAGCTGCCACTTGCCGCCGCCCAGGCTGGTGGCGGCGCTATACTGGCCGGACCCGTTGACATAGCCGATCTCCCAGCCGTCATCGACGCTCCACAGTTCGGCCTTGGACAGGCTTTCCGAACCGTCCAGGTCGACCCGCAAAGCCGACAGATCCAGGTCGATGCGGGTGTCTTCGGTGCCGGTCACCACGCCGTTGACGGCGTTGCCGACCGCCACCACCGGGGCATCGGCCACCGCCTTGACCACCAGGGTCTGGTTGGGGGTGGTGTAGGTGTTCCGGGTGCCGCCGCTATCCTCGCTGGTGACGCGGATCTTGTAGATCAGGTCGGTGTCGGAATGCTCGACATTGTCGAACTTGACGCCGTCCAGGCGGAACTTGACCGGCACGCCGGCCACCGTCTGGGTGGTGGTCAGCGACGCCACCGGGAAGGAATAGACATAGTTGGTGCCGTCGTCGGTGAAGGACAGCGGCGTGCCGGCCGCGTCGGTCAACTGTCCGTGGGCGGTGGCCTTGGGGATCAGGATGTCCACCGTGCCGGCCAGATGCTCCGACCCGTCCTGGTCGTTCAGGGTGAATTGCGGGTTGAAGGCGATGGCCACATCCTCGTTGCCGGCCGACAGGGTGCCGACGGTGGTGCTGTCGGCCACCGGGGTCACCTTCAAGGTCAAGGTCATCGGGTCGGACACGGTCTCGGTCGCGCGGGTCAGGCCGGTGCCGGTCAGCGCCGAGGTGTTGGCGGCATAGTCGCCCTCGCGCGCCACGGTGCGGATGTCGAAATGGATGGTGTCGCCGTCGGTGGCGGAAGACCAGTTGGCCTTGCCGCCGACATAGACCTTGCCGGCGAAGACGTCGGCCGCCGACACCTCCCAATAGCCCGAGGCGGGCAGGGCGACGTACTCGCCGGTGGCGATGGTCGTATCCGGGCTGATGGCCAGGCGGGTGCCGGTCTCGGTCGGGTAGATGCGGAACAGGGTCAGGGTTTCCGATCCGTCCGCCGAAATCGCCGTGGCGGCGCTGGTGGCCAGGGCGCTGCCGGCCTCGCCCAGGGTGCCGCTGACCGGGTCGTAACCCGCCAGCACCGAGCGCAGTTGGAACATGGTATCTTCGTTGATGATCTGGGTGTCGGCATCGACCCGCACAGTGGGCTTGTCGGCATCGCCGAACACCGTGACGGTGGCGTTGGCGGTGGTCACCGCGATCTTGCCCGAGGCTGGCGTGCCGGCGGCGTTCTCGACCGCCACCGACTTGACGGTGATGGTGAAGTCGGCGTCGGAATCGGTGGGAAGGTTGGTGACCTTCAGGCCGGCCAGATCGCCGCTCGCCAGCTTCCAGGTGCCGGCGGGAATGATGGTGGTGCCGTCGGCCAGGGTCTCGTCGGCGGCCAGCAAGGTGCCGGCCGACAGGCTGGCCCCGGCGGGAATGCCGGAAACATAGATCGCGGCGATGGATTCCGAGCCGTCAGTGTCGGTCAGCGCGGTCGAGATGGAGAGCGCCGCCCACTTGTCCTCGACGCCAACGCCAGACACCGAAAGTGTGGGGGCGTCGGCCACCGGGTTGACCTTCAGGGTCAAGGTGGCGGGATCGCTGACATTCTCGGTCAGGCGCGAGAGGCCGGTGCCGGACAGCGACGACGTGTTGGCGGCAAAGTCGCTCTCGCGGACCACGGTGCGGACGTCGAAATGAATGGTGTCGCCATCGGTGGCGGCCGACCAATTGGCCTTGCCGCCGACATAGACCTTGCCGGCGAACACATCGGCCGACGAAACCTCCCAATAGCCGGACGCCGGCAGGGTCTGGTACTCGCCGGCCGAGATGGTCGAATCGGCGCTGATCGCCAGCCGGGTGCCGGTCTCGGTCGGATAGATGCGGAACAAGGTGACGGTTTCCGAGCCGTCGGCCGACACCGCGCTGGCGGCACTGGTGCCATAGGCGCTGCCGGTCTCGCCGGACTTGGCGGTGGCCGGGTCGTAGCCGGGCAGCACGCTGCGCAGCTGGAACATCGAATCTTCGTTGATGATTTGGGTGTCGGGATCGACCCAGGTCACCGGCTTGTCGGCGTCGGCGAAGATGGTGGCGTTGAAGGTCGAGGTGCTGATCGCCACCTTGGCGGCCACCTGGCCGTCGCTGGCCTGCTCGGTGGCCACCGAGCGCACGGTGATCTGGAAGTCGCTGTCGCTGTCGGTCGGTAGGTTGGCGATCTTCAGGCCGGACAGTTCGCCCGCATTCAGCTTCCACGAGCCGGCGGGAATGGTGCTGCCGTCGGCCAGAATCTCGCCGCCGGCCAGATAGGTGCCGGCCGACAAGGTGGTGCCGGGGGGCAGGCTGCTGACATAGACCGCCAGGGTCTCGGACCCGTCGGTATCGGCGAGCGCGGTGGTGATGTTGAGCGCCGCCCACTTGTCCTCGACGCCGACCGCCGAGGCCGACAGGGTCGGCGCGTCGGCCGCCGCCTTGATGGTGACGCTGATCGGCACCACGACGTCGGACGTATCGGGGGCCACCGGATCGGTGATGGCGGTGGCGCGGTCGATGCCGCCGGAATCGGTGGCGGCATCGGCGTCGCGGTCGACGGCGACGGCGCGCAGATTCAGGGCGATGTCGGCATCGGCATTGGTGTCGGTCCAGCGCACCTTGACGTTGGCAAGGTTGCCGGTGACCTCGTAGCCGGTGTGGCTTTGGCCGTCCGAGCCGGTATAGGTGACCTGGGTGAAGGATCCGCCATTATCGACCCGGGCCAGTTCGGCCCCGGTCGGCAGATCCNGGCGAGCGCGGTGGTGATGTTGAGCGCCGCCCACTTGTCCTCGACGCCGACCGCCGAGGCCGACAGGGTCGGCGCGTCGGCCGCCGCCTTGATGGTGACGCTGATCGGCACCACGACGTCGGACGTATCGGGGGCCACCGGATCGGTGATGGCGGTGGCGCGGTCGATGCCGCCGGAATCGGTGGCGGCATCGGCGTCGCGGTCGACGGCGACGGCGCGCAGATTCAGGGCGATGTCGGCATCGGCATTGGTGTCGGTCCAGCGCACCTTGACGTTGGCAAGGTTGCCGGTGACCTCGTAGCCGGTGTGGCTTTGGCCGTCCGAGCCGGTATAGGTGACCTGGGTGAAGGATCCGCCATTATCGACCCGGGCCAGTTCGGCCCCGGTCGGCAGATCCTCGATGAAGACGCGCAGGGTTTCGTTGCCGTCGGCGGCGTTGACGTTGGCCGACAAGGCCAAGGTGGTCCACTGGCCCTCGGTGCCGGTACCGGAACCGGCGGCCGACGGATCGACGATGCCGACATCGACCATGGCGGTGACCGGGCCGTTGATGGCCATGTCGCCGTTCCGGGTCTCGGCGGTGGTCGACCACACCCGGAAGGTCATGTCGTCGGAATAATTGGCCGGCGGGGTGACGGTCAGGCTGGGCAGGTCGGCGGGGGCCACCTTCAAGGCGCCGGCCGGAATGGTGATGCCATCGACGGTGACGGCCTGGGTGGTGACGGTGCCGTGGTTGAAGACGGCGCCGGCCGGGAAGTCGGCGACATAGACCCACTGGGTCTCGGACCCGTCCAGATCGACCAGCGAGGCGGAAATATCGACGGCGATGGCGGTGTTTTCCATGCCGTAGGTCCGCCCGGCCGCCAGGTCGGGGATGTCGGCGATGGCCTCCACCGTCACCGAGCCGGTGGCGGTCAGCACGCGCGCGACACCGGTCTGGGTGTCATAGGCCGGCACGTTGATGGTGTAGGTGGCGTCCTCGGCCAGATGGGTGGCGGGGAAGAACTTGAGCCCGGCCAGCGTCCACTGGTTGGCATTGGCGCCCGACTGCTCGAAGGCCGAGCCGGGGATGGCCCAGCTATAGGCGCCGTCGCCGCCGATGGTGGGGGCGATGGTGGTGGTGACCCCGTTCAGCGTCAGCTCGAAATGGCCGCTGGTCATGTCGGGATCGGACGAGACGATGGTGACCGTGCCGTTGGGATCGGGCCGTTCCGAGAAGTCGGTGTCGGTGAAGGTGGCGACCGGGTCGATGGTGATGCCGCCCGCCTGATCCTCGTTGCCGGCATTGGCATCGACCAGGGTGGCGGTGTCGGCGACCGGATCGATGACCAGGGTCAGCCGGTCCCAGGCACTGGTCGCCTGGCCGTCGCGGGTCAGGCCGGGATTGGCCGCCTGCAGGGCATCGTCGGTGGAATCGTTGGCTTCGGTGGCGATGGTGCGGATGTCGAAATGGATGGAATCGGCATTGCTGGCAGACGCCCAGTCGGCCGGGCCGCCGACCCGGACCTGGCCGCCGAACACCTGGGCGGCCGAGACCGTCCACACCCCGCCCGACAGGGCCAGGTCGGACCAGGTGCCGGTGCCGGCATCATAGGTCTGCAGGCGAAGGCCGATGGCCTCGACCGGATCGATCTGGAAGGTCAGGCTTTCCGATCCGTCCGGGCTGGCGGTCTGGCCGTCGGTGGCGCCCAGTTCGCCCAAGGAACCGGTCACGGCATAGCCGCCGTCTTCAAGCACGGTGCGCAGATTGTAGAAGCCGTCCTCGGCCACATGCTTGGCCGGCTCGTCCACCGCCACGATGGGGGCGTCGGCGTCGGACAGCACCTTGACGGTGATGGTGCTGGTGGTGCTGGCGGTCTTGACCGCCAATTGGTCGCCGGTGGCCGCCTCGGTGGTGGTGGCGGTGATGGTCAGGTTGAAGTCGGCATCGCTGTCTTGCGGCGGCTTGAATTGCAGGCCGGTCAACTGGGCCGGAGTCAGGCTCCAGGTGCCGGGGCTGGTCTCGGTGCCGACATTCAAGGAAAAGCCGGCCGGCCCGGCCACGGTGATCGCCAGGCTTTCCGAGCCGTCGGCATCGACCAGGGCCGAATTGATGGTCAACGCGTGCCACTGATCCTCGACGCCGATGGCCGAGGCCGACAGGGTCGGCGCGTCGGCTACCGCGCGGATGATGGCGGTGACCGGCACGGTGACGGCATTGACGTCGGGCGCGCCGGCCTGAACGGCGGCCGAATCGCTGTCGGTGTCGCCGTCGCGGACGGTGGCGGTCAGATTGAAATTGATGTCGGCATCGGTGTGGGCTGGATTGGTCCAGCGCACCTTCAGATTATCCAGATCGGTCAGGGCGATGGCATAGGCGCCGTTTTGGTCAGGGACCAGCACGGTGCCGTCGCGGGTCGCCAATTGGGCGTCGGCCGGCAGGTCGGTCAGGGCGACGGTCAGCACCTCGGTCCCGTCGGGCAGGTTGACCGAGGCGCCCAGGTCCAGCAGCGCCCAATCGTCTTCATCGCCGACGCCCGAGCCCGAGGCAGAAGGCGCCACGATGCCGACATCGACCTGGATGGTCAGCGGGTCGGAAATGGCCTGGTCGCCATTGGGGGTCTCGGTGCTGATGCCGCGCACGGTCAGGGTGAAGTCATGGCTGTCGTTGGTGGGCGGCAGCACCTTCAGGTCGGCGATGTCGGCGGCATCGACCAGAACCGAGCCGGCCGGAAGGGTGATGCCGTCGATCACCACCGGGCTGGTCAGCACGGTGCCGTGATTCAACTGGGCGCCGTCGGGCAGGCCGGTGACATAGATCTGCTGGTATTCCGAGCCGTCCTGGTCTTTCGAGGTCAGGTCGATGTCCAGGTCTTGCCACTGGTTTTCCATGCCGAAGGTGTCTTCGACGGCGATGACCGGAATGTCGGCCACCGCCTCGATATGGACCGGCACGTCCAGGGTGGTGGCGGCGGTGGTCGATGGATCGGCGGCGGTGGCGGTGACCCGCAGGGTGAAGTCGCCCGAGAAGTCGGAATCGTCGTCGGAATCCGTGTTCTTCAGATAGATGTCGGCCAAATCGAGCGCGGTGGGGTTGTCCAGCACCCAGCTGTCGCCGTCACGGATGCCGATCGGATTGCCGTTCGAATTGACGATCTCGAAATCGGTGGGAATGCCGGAAATCTCGATCCGGGAAAAGACGTCGCCCGAGCCATCGGTATCGTTGGTATCGACCGTGAATTTCAGCTGGGTCAGTTGGTCCTCGGTGCCGTTGGCCACGGTTTCCAGCGTCAGGGTCGGCGCCTGGGCGATGCCTGGCAAAACCTCGACGGGATCGGTGACCGGCAGCGGTTCGACCGGCAGAAGCGGCGCCGCAGAGGTCTCGGCCGGGGCGGGGGCGGGGTCCTCGTCACCGACGTCCGGGTCGGCCGGCGGCGGCGCGTCGGTCGGGCGCTCTTCCTCGCGCGGGGCGGCCTCGAGGGCGGGGCGGGCCTCCTCGGCGGAATCGGCCTCGGCCTCCTGCGGGAAGGCCGGGAACGGGTTCGAGAATTGCGCCTCGACCTGATTGTCGGGCTCGCTGGGGGCGTAGGGTTCGGGGACCACCTGGTCGCCGACCGGAATGGCGCCCTCTTCGGCCGGGGCGCCGGCCACCATCTTCTCGAAGGTCTCGCGTCCGGCGCTCTGGACGTTGGCGAAGGCCTTGACGTCCTCGCCCTCGACCTCGTCGGTGTTGGTCAGTTCCTGTTCCTGGGCGTCTTCCAGGCCGTCCAGGCCCTTGCCGTCCAAGTGCAGCGCGTCCAGCGTCGCGACATTTTCGGTGCCGCCGGATTCCGGGCTTTGGCTCTCGGTCTGGTTCAGGTTGTCTTCAGCCATGTTTCCCTCCCACGGGCCCCAAAAGGCACAATCGTTCGATCACCGTTCGCGGAATGCCTGCGAGAACGATTGTTGCAACGGTTTCAACAGGTACTGCAGCAAGGTCTTGTCGCCGGTGATGATGTCGGCTTGCACGGTCATGCCCGGCAGGATGCGGTTCTCGCCGGGATTGTGGCCGACCCAGGGATGGGGGATTTCGACCCAGCCCTTGTAATAAGGCGCGTTGTCCTTTTCATCGACATAGGTGGTCGCCGAAATGTCCTTCAACCGGCCCTCGATGCTGCCGAAGCGGACGAAATCGTAGGACGCCACCTTGACGATGACCTTTTGGCCCTGGTGCAGGTGGCCGACATCGCGGGTGCTGATCTTGGTCTCGATCAGCAGATTGTCATCGACCGGCACGATTTCCATCAGCATGCCGCCGGCCGGCACCACCGCGCCGACGGTCTTGGCCTTGAGGTTCTGGACATAGCCCTTGACCGGCGACACCACTTCCAGGCGGTTGACCCGGTCGCTCAGGCGGCCCAGCGATTCCTCGACCTGGGCCAGCTCGGCGCTGACCGTGCCCAACTCGCCGCGGGCGTCCTGGCGCTGGTTGTTGTCGAGGTCGGCGATGCGGCGGTTCAGCTCTTCCAGCGACTTGGCGGCGGTGCCTTCCTGGCCCTTCAGTCGCGACAGCTCGCTTTCGATGGCGGCGCGCTGGCGGCGCACGGCGTAATAATCGACCTTGCTGGAATGGCCGGCGGCGAACAGGGTCTCGCGCATGCCGACTTCCTCGGTGACCAGGGTCAGCTGTTCCGTCACCGATTTCTGCTGCTGCTGCGCCGCGCGGATTTCCTCGCGCTTTTGCTGGATCTGTTCCTCGAACACCTTGCGCTGCGACACCCAGCGATCGGAATTGGCGGCCAGAATGTCCATCTGGTCGGTCACCAGCGGCTGGTACTTGGGCGGAATGTCGGCGAAGTTGGGCTGGCGGCCCTCGGCATAGGCGCGCAGGCGCTCGACCTTGATCAGCAGGCTCATGCGCCGGCTTTGCGCCTGCTCCAGCTCGGCGGCGGCCTGGATGGGGTCAAGCCGCACCAGCACCTGGCCGGCCTCGACCATGGCGCGGTCCTCGACCAGGATTTCGCGCACGATGCCGCCTTCCAGATGCTGGACCACCTGCACCGACTTGGCCGGCACCGCCGAGCCGAAGGTGACCGCCACCTCGTCCATGCGCATCAGCGCCGACCATACCAGGAAGGCCACCACCACCGCGGTCACGATCAGCACCGCCGAGCGCGACACCACCGAGATGCCGGCTTCCTCGACGATGGCGAACTGGGCCAGGTGCCGGATCTGGCGCGAGGCCTTTTCCAGCTTGACGGGGGCGGGGGCGAGTTGGGCGTTGGCGGTCATGGTCACATCGCTTTTCAGAAGAAGTTCGGCGGCAGGCGGTCAAGCACCTGCTTGGCCGGGCCGTACATGCGCACCTGGCCTTGCACCAGCACCGCCACCTTGTCGGCCAGCTTCAGGTGGCTGGGGCGATGGGTGACCAGGAAGACGGTCGAGTGGGTGCGCATGCGCTCCAGGGTCAACATGAATTGGCGGTCGGCCATGAAATCCAGGCTGGAAGCCGGTTCGTCGAACAAGGTGATCGGCGCCCGCTTGAGGTAGGCCCGCGCCAGCGACAGACGCTGGCGGAAGCTGGCCGGCAGCCGGTCGGTGGTGCCGTCGCCCAGCTTGGTGTCGAATTGCTGCGGCAATTCCAGGATTTCGTCCAGCAGGCCGGCCTCGCCGCAGGCCCAATGCAGTTCCTCCAGCGACGCCTCGGGCCGGGCCAGGCGCAGATTCTGCGCCACCGTGCCGAAATAGATGTCGGGCTGCTGCGGCACATAGGCGATCAGGCGGCGCAGCTCGATGGCGTCGAGTTGGCGGATGTCGATGTCGTCGATCAGCACGGCGCCGGTCTGCGGCCGGTAAAGCCCCAGCACCAGCTTCAGCAGCGTCGACTTGCCGGATCCGTTGGGGCCCACCAGCGCCACCACCTCGCCCGGTTCGGCCTGCATGGTCAGGCCCAGGACCGCCGGGTCGGCGTCGGGGCTGTAGCGCAGCGACACGTTGGACAAGGTGACCCGGCCCTTGAAGTGCGGCACCGCCTGCACCGACGGCGCCAGCACCCGCTCGGCCTTCAGATGCATCAGGCGGTTGATCTGGGCGACCGAGGCCTGGACCCGTTCCACCTGCGACGCCAGCGAGAAGCCGGTCTGCACCGGGCGCAAGATCCACCACACCACGATCATCGTCGCCATCAGGCCGCCGGTGGTCATGTGGCCGGTCATCACCCGCTCGACGCCCCAGCCCAGGGTGAACAGGCCGGCGATCACCACCAGGGCCTGCGAGGCGGTGGCGACGATCAGGTTGGCCCGGGCGGTCCGGTGGTTCTTCAGGCAGGCGTCGGCCGACAATTCGCGGAACCGATCGGACCAGATGCCGGCGGCACCGGCCTCCTTGATGGCGCGCGGCTTGGACAAGGCCTCGACCAGGAATTCCTGGCGCCGCGACGACGCCCGCGTCGCCGCCGTCACCCGGGTTTCGACCACCGGCCGGGCGATCACCGCCGTCGCCGCGAACAAGATCAGCGCGGCCAGCGGCACGAAGACCAGCGGCCCGCCGATGATGGCCATGGCCACCAGGAACACGACGATGAATGGGGCCTCGGCCAGGGTGGTGGCCAGCGGCCCGGTGAAGAATTCGCGCACCATCTCGAAATCGCGCAGGCGGGCGATCTGGGCGTTGGAATTGGCCTGCTCGGTATAAGGCGGGGCCAGCAGCATCAGGCGGCGGAACACCGCCAGGCCCAGCAGGTGATCCAGGCGCGCCCCCATATAGGCGATCATCTTCGAGCGCACCGAGCGGATGGCATAATCGCCGGCCACCGCGATGGCCGAACCGGCCAGCAGCGACACCAGCAGCGGCACCGACCCGGTCGGCAGGAACTGGTCGTAGATGGCCATGATGAACAGCGGCGTGACCAGCACCAACAGGTTCGACACCAGACTGGCGCCCAGCATCCGCACGAACAGCGGGATGAAGCGGCGCAGGGTCGCGCCGACGAAGTTCTTCGGCGCCTCCTCGAATTGCTGGCGCGCATCCTCGTCCAGGGTGCGGAACAGATAGACGCGACCGCGCTCGGCGGGCGGCGCGATATGGCGATAGGTGCGGGTGTCGGTGTCGAAGGCGACGATGCCCTCGGGCTCGACGCGGACCAGCACCTCGGCCTTGCCATGGGGCGGCAGGTACAGGCAGGGCATCAGGCGCGGGTCCATGCGGGCCGGCGCGATGTCGATCGACTGGCTGGAAAAGCCCAGATTGGCCATCACGTTCAACAGGTCGGTCAGGTCCAATCCGTCGGCGAAATGCGGCAGCGATTCGGCGATGTGGACCAGTTCGCCTTCCCATCCCAGCGCCGACAACAGCGGCAACACCGTCGCCGCCAGGTCGGTCACCGCCTCGAACCCGCCCAGGGTGCCGCTGGCCGATTGCTGTTCGTCCAGTTCGACGCGCCGGGGCGGGACGCCCCAGCCGATGTCGGGGTGAATGTGCGAGATCATGCCGGCACCTGCGCGGGCAGGGGGGCGGCCGGCTGGGGCGGCGCCACCGGCACCGCGGCCTCGACCAGTCGGCCCTGGTCGATGCGGTACATGCGGTCGGCCAGGCGCTGCAGCGACGGGCGCAGCGTGATCATGATCAGGCTCGTGTCGCGGCTCATGGATTCGAAATATTGGCGCAGGCGTTCGTCGCCGGGGCCGTCCATGGCGGCGTTGGCCTCGTCGAACAGCAAGATGCGGGGGCGGCTGACCAGCGAGCGCACCACCGCCACCCGCTGGATCACGCCGCGCGGCAGAATGTCGGACGATCCGTCGCCGACGCGGGTGTGGTAGCCGTTGGCCAGGCGGTAGATGACGTCGTCCAGCCCCAGCACCGAGGCCAGCCGCAAGGCGTCCTTGCGCCGGTCGGCACGGAACATGGTCAGGTTTTCCAGGATGGTCCCGCGCAGCAATTCGCCGCGCTGCGGGATGAAGGCGACGCCGTCCTGGCGCAGCAAATGGTCGCGGTCGAAATCGCCGACGGCGATGCCGTCCAGCAGGACCTGGCCCTGGTGCGGCGCGATGCTGCCGTGGATCAGGCGCAGCAAGGTCGATTTGCCGCCGCCATTCTCGCCGCCGATGGCGATGCGTTCGCCCGGCTCGACCGACAGGTTCAGGCCGGTGAACAGCGGTTCGGCCTCGGGGCCGGCATTGAAGTGGACATCCTTCAGCTCGATCTTGCCCTTGAGCGGCTGGATCACCGGGGCGGCGGGGCGCGGCTCGCCCGGCAGGGTGAAGATGGTCTCGAAGCGGTCGCGCATCATCAGCGCCTGGCGCCAGCGGGTGTAAAGCCCCACCGCCTTCTGGATCGGCTGCAGGGCGCGGCCGGCCAGCAGGGTGCAGGCCGACAGGCCGCCGACGGTCAGGGCGTTGTCGACCACCATCAGGCCGCCGAACACCACCACCGACAGCGTCAGCAATTGCGAGAACACCCCGGCCATGCCGAGCGCGTTGGCGTTGATGTGGACCACCTGATGGGAATGCTGCGCCACCGCCGCCTGCAGGCGGGCGTAGCGCTGGATCATCTGCGCCTCCATCGCCAGGGCCTTGACGGAATGGACGCCGTGGATGACCTCGATCGAGAAGTTCTGGCGGCGGTCACGCACCTGATTGAAGTCGGCCAGCGCCTTCTCGGACCTGGCCTTGCCGGCCATGGTGACGATGACGAAGGCCACCAGCACGGCCGACGGCGCCACCACCAGCCAGCCGGCCAGATAGGCGATGCCGCCCAGGAACAGCAGCACGAAGGGAAGGTCGCAGACCACCAGGGTCCAGTTCTCGGCGAAGATCTCGCGCACGGTGGGCAGGCCGCCCAGCCGCTCGATCAATTCGCCGGGGCCGATCTTTTCCAGCTCGTCGGCCGGCGCGTTCATGATGCGCGAGAACGCGTTGCAGGCGGATTTGTGTTCGTACTGGACGCCGATCCAGCTGATGATTTCCGCCCGCGCCACCCGCAGGGTCGATTCCAGGAACACCGCCCCGGCGACGCCGGCCAGCAGCAGCAGCAAGGTCCCCATCGAGGAATTGGGAATGATGCGGTCGTAGACCTGCAACAGGGCCAGCGGCAACGCCAAGGCCAGAACGTTCAAGACGATCGACGCGGTGGCGACGTAGCCGCCCCCCTTGCGGAGATCGGAAATCGAGACGATTCCCTCGTCGTGGTTACCATGCTTGTGTGTCAACGTGGTGCCCGAAACCAAAATATTTGAAACATTTAGCTTCAGATATTTTGGCAAAGTCACGCACAGCTGAAAACGGGCGAATTGGTGAAAGTTGTGACAGTTAAGAACAGATTGTTAACGGCGGGGCGACTTTGGTGTCATCCCTCCGCCATTCGTTGGTTGGAAGTAAGAATTGTTCTCGCCACACGTACTTTCGGCCTAGTCGTTGGGCGTGGCCATAGGTGCTCTTTGCCCAATCGAACAGCCTAATTCCTTGGGCATGTATCAGCTTTGCTTGTTGGCGAACTCGACGGCCGACGTTGCCTGATCGACCAGATGGTGAATACGCTCGCGCGCCTCGCCCAAGGTCTCGCCGGTGGTGGACAGGCTGATCATGAAAGTATCGATGTAATCGATCACGTCCTCGCACTGGACCTTGCCTTCGGCGGCGGCTTCGCTGATTTCCTCGACGCGGCCGTGGATTTTCTCCAGGGAGTCGCCGAAGCCGTTGATGGTCTCGGAGATAATGCCGACGCCGTTGCTGACCTGGCCGGCGCTGGTCACCGTCTGGCCGGTGGCGACGATCAGGTCGGCGATCGAGGCGGTCAGCGATTCCACCGACCCTTCGATGGTGCGGGTGACCTCGCCGGCCTTGCGGGCCAGGCCCTTGACCTCGCCGGCCACCACCGCGAAGCCCTTGCCGGCCTCGCCGGCCCGTTCGGATTCGATGGTGGCGTTCAAGGCCAAAAGGTTGGTCTGGCGCGCGATGTCCTGGATGTCCTTGGTCGAGGCGCCGACGCTGGCCAGGTGGGTGTCCAATTCGCCAAGGCTGGCCTGAATGGCGCGAACCGATTCGGCCAGGCCGCGAATGCTGGAAACGGCGGTCTCGACGGTGGTCAGCGAGTGGGTGGACCGGTCGGCGGCTTCGCGCGAGACGTGGTCGGTGGTCTTGCTGGCCGAATCGATGGCATCGATGGCCTCGGCCATTTGCTGGGCGATGGCGCTCAGCGCCTGGAACTTGCCCATCTGGTCTTCCAGGAAGACCGCCACTTCATCGACGCTGCCGGCGATTTCGGTGACTTCGGTTTGAATGGTGGTCAGACGCTGGACCACGGCCTGCGCGAACTGGGCGCGGTCGCTGGTCTGCGAGGCGTTGGAGCCATCGGGCATGAAGAAAACCTCCCTTGGGTGATGCCCATGCCCGGTTGCCCCAACCATCCGGGTCTCGTCATTTCCATCAATTATGCCGTGTGCCATCGGCAAAGGAAGCGGAAATATGGTCTATATCCAGGAAATGTGCATATAACAAAGCCCTTGACCTTCCAGTGACTGGAAGGGCGATCCTTGTTTCCATGGATCGCTTCTCAGGAAACACGCTCATGGTTGCCGACCCCCTTACCGCCTCCTTGTCGCCGTCGCTGGAATTCAGGATCGGCGGCATGACCTGCGCCGCCTGCTCGACCCGGCTCGAAAAGGTGTTGGGCCGCGTGCCCGGCGTCGAGGCGGCCAGTGTCAACCTTGCCGCCGAACGCGCCACCATCATCGGCCGGGCCGGCGCCGCCGAGCTGGTGGTGGCGGTCGAGAAGGCCGGTTTCACCGCCCATCTGATCGCCGACGGCGAGGATTCCACCAGCGCCGAGGAGGCCCAGCAGGCCCGCGATCTGGCCCACCAGTGGCGCTGGTTCTGGGTGTCGGCGGTTTTGACCCTGCCGTTGGTGGCGCCGATGATCCTGGCCCCGTTCGGGAGCGATTGGATGCTTTCGGGCGGCTGGCAATGGCTGCTGGCGACGCCGGTGCAGTTCGGCGCCGGCTGGCGCTTCTATCGCGGCGCCTGGGCCTCGCTGAGGGGGGGCGCCGGCAACATGGATGTGCTGGTGGCCTTGGGCAGCTCGGCCGCCTATGGCATGTCGGCCTGGGTGGTCGCCCAGGGCCATGGCGGTCTTTACTTCGAAGGCGCGGCGGCGGTGGTCACCCTGGTCCTGTTGGGCAAGATCCTCGAGACCCGGGCCAAGCGCTCGGCGGCCGGGGCCATTCGCGCCCTGATGAAGCTGCGCCCCGACACTGCCCGCGTCGAGCGAGACGGCCATGTGGTGGAAATCCCCGCCTCGGCCGTGGTGGCCGGCGATCTGGTGGTGGTCCGCCCGGGCGAGGCCTTTCCCGTCGATGGCATCGTGCAGGATGGCGAAAGCCAGGCCGACGAATCCCTGATCACCGGCGAAAGCCTGCCGGTGGCCAAGCAGACCGGCGACGCGGTGGTGGCCGGCGCCATCAACGGCGACGGTTTGCTGCGGGTCACCGCCACCCGGGTCGGCGCCGACAGCACCATCTCGCGCATCATCCGCATGGTCCAGGGTGCCCAGGCCTCGAAGGCGCCGGTACAGAAGCTGGTGGACCAGGTGTCGGCCATCTTCGTGCCGGTGGTGGTGGCCATCGCGGCTTTGTCGTTCCTGGGCTGGGCGCTGATCGGCGGCGATGCGGGCCAAGGCTTCGCGGCGGCCGTCGCCGTTCTGGTGGTGGCCTGCCCCTGCGCGCTGGGGCTGGCGACGCCGACCGGCATCATGGTCGGGACCGGGGTGGCGGCCCGCCACGGCATCCTGATCAAGGACGCCGTCGCCCTGGAACGGGCCCATCACACCAATCTGGTGGTGTTCGACAAGACCGGCACCCTGACCGAGGGTCACCCGGCCCTGGTGGCCAGCGAGGGCGGGACGGAAGTGCTGCGCCTGGCCGCCTCGGCCCAGGCCGGCAGCGAGCATCCGCTGGCCCGCGCCGTGCGGGCGGCGGCGACGGGTCTGGACCTGGCCCCGGTGACCGCCTTCAAGGCCTTGCCGGGGCGCGGCATCGAGGCCATGGTCGAGGGCCGGGCCATGCTGGTCGGATCGGCCCGGCTGATGGACGAACGGGCGGTGGATTGGCAATCGGCCACTGAAGCCATGAAAGCCCACGAAGAGCTGGGGCGGACCGTCATGCTGGTGGCGGTCGATGGAAGGCTGGCCGGCTGGCTGGCGGTGGCCGATCCGGTCAAGCCCAGCGCCCGGGCGGCGGTGGCCGGGCTCGAGGCCCTGGGGGTCAAGGCGGTATTGCTGACCGGCGACAATGCCCGGGCGGCCGCCGCGGTGGCCGGGCAGGTCGGCATTTCCATGGTTCTGGCCGAGGTGCTGCCCGAGGGCAAGGAGGCGGAAATCCGCCGCCTGCAGGCCGATGGCCATGTGGTGGCCATGGTCGGCGACGGCGTCAACGACGCCCCGGCCCTGGCGGCGGCCGATATCGGCATCGCCATGGGCACCGGCACCGACGTCGCCATGCAGGCCGCCGGCATCACCCTGGTCAAGGGCGATCCCGCCTTGCTGCCCGCCGCCTTTTCGCTGTCGCGGGCGACCTATGCCAAGATCCGCCAGAACCTGTTCTGGGCCTTCTTCTACAATCTGCTGGCCCTGCCGCTGGCCGCCGCCGGGCTGTTGTCGCCGACCATCGCCGGTGCCGCCATGGCCTTTTCCAGCGTGTCGGTGGTGACCAATTCCCTGCTGCTGCGCCGCTGGAGGATGCCATGAATATCGGTCAGGTCGCCAAACGGTCGGGCGTGCCGGCCAAGACCATTCGTTATTACGAGGAAATCGGCCTGATCCCGCCGGCCGGGCGCACGGCGGCCGGTTATCGCGATTACGGCTCGACCGATGTCGAGACCCTGCGATTCATCCAGCGCGCCCGCTCGCTGGGCTTCTCGGTCAAGGATGTCGGCGACCTGCTGGCGCTGTGGTGCGACCGCGAGCGGGCCAGCGCCGACGTGCGGGCCATCGCGCAGGGCCATGTCCGCGCCGTCGAGGCCAAGATCGCCGAACTGGAAGAGATGCGCCGCACCCTGACCGCCCTGGTCGAGCGCTGTTCGGGCGACGACCGCCCCGATTGCCCGATCCTGGAAGGCCTGTCCGACACCTGCTGCCACTGAAGGCTTTGCCGGGGCCGGGCGGCAGGGCTATAACCGGCGTCGATCAAGTGCCCTGCCCCAGAAATTCGCAGGTGAATTTCTAAGATGAGCAGGCCACTAATCTGTTGAATTGTGCGGTGAAAGGCGAAATTTCGTGTCGCGGCGTGAAATCCGGCGGCTGCTGATGGAACCGAAGCGACGGTCGAGTTCGTCGCGTTCCTGGGCAGTGCTGGCCCTGATGGCGGCGGTTCTGCTGGGTGGCATCGCCATCGGCGTGGGCGTCGGGCTGGGCATCATGGCCAGCCGCCCGGATCAGGAAGCGCGCGACTGGGAACGGGCCGAGATGGCGGTCGATCGTCCGCCCCGGCGCGAGGCGTTGCTGGAACCGGCCGCTGCCGCCGAGCCGCCGGTGATCCCGCTGGTGCCGCTGCCGCCGGCCCGTCCCGGCGGCCCGGCCGATGACGGTTTCGATGCCGACCAAGCCGAGGGCCAGGTGGCCGACCAACAGGTCGCCTCGGTGCCGCTGATCCTGCCGCAGCCCTCGGTCAAGCCGGTCGAGCAGGGCGCACCCGCCTGGGTCCGCTATGCCGTGCCGGCGCCCAAGGCCGGCAGCCAGCCGATGATCGCCGTGGTGATCGACGATCTGGGGGTCGATCGAAAGCGCAGCGAGAAGGTGGTCGAATTGCGCGCCCCCTTGACGCTGGCCTGGATGACCTATGCCGAGAACCTGCCGCAGATCACCCAGCTCGCCCGCAAGCGCGGCCACGAACTGATGGTCCATGTGCCGATGCAGCCCCAGGGCGAATCCTACGATCCCGGCCCCGACGTGCTGGAAGTCGCCGTCCACCCCGAGGAGAATCGCCGTCGCCTGTCCTGGGGGCTCAATCGTTTCGAGGGCTTCGTCGGCATCAACAACCATATGGGCTCGCGTTTCACCGCCGACCGCACCGGCATGAAGGTGGTGATGGAAGAGGTCAAAAGGCGCGGCCTGTTGTTCCTGGATTCGGTCACCACCGACAAAAGCGTGGCCCCCGAACTGGCCAAACGCCACGGTGTGCCGTTCGCGGCGCGCAGCGTCTTTCTCGACAACGAGCAATCGGTGGCGTCGGTCAAGGCGCAGCTGGCCAAGACCGAGGCCCATGCCCGCAAGTTCGGCGCCGCCATCGCCATCGGCCATCCCCACGATTCCACCATCGAGGCCCTGGCCGCCTGGCTGCCGGGGCTGGAAGCCCGGGGCTTCCTGCTGGTGCCGGTCACCACCATCGTCAAGGCGCAAACACCCCCTTGACCTTCCCGTCGCTGGAAGGTCCAAACTTCCATCATCGAACCCTATGGCACAGGAGCTGATCTTATGAGCGCGACCTACAAAGTGACCGGCATGACTTGCGGCGGCTGCGCCCGTTCGGTGGAATCGGCCATCAAGAGCGTGGCCCCCGACGCCAAGGTCACCGTCGATCTGGGCTCGGCCGCCGTCACCGTCGAGAATGCCAGCGAAGATCAGGTCAAGAAGGCGGTCGACGAGGCCGGCTTCACCTTCCTGGGCGCGGCCTGATCCGCCGCCGATGGATTTCGACGCGGCGCTGAAGGGCTTGCGGGCCAAGGTTCGGCGCGCAGGATTGGCCGACCTTCCCGAAAGGCTGGAGGCGATGATCGGCCGGGGCGAGGCCCAGGCCGCCAGCCAGATGCTGTCGGCGGCCTTCAGCCACGCCCAGGCTTGCGCCGATTCCTGCCTGTTCCTGGGGCTGGCGGCGGCCCGGCTGGGCCAATGGCCGGCGGCTGCGACCATTCTGGGTCGTGCCCGTCAGTTGGCTCCCGCCCGGCTGGCCGCCGGCCACGCCTTGGCCGTCGCGCTGGCGCGGGCCGGGCAGGGGCCGCAATCCTTGGCGCTGTTCGCCGAAATCCGCGCCCGTGCCCCCAAGGATGCAGGCCTTGCCAACGATCACGCCCTGGCGCTGGCCGCTTTCGGCAGATCGCCGGATGCCGAGGCGATCCTGGTCGAGACGGTGAAATGGGCGCCCAAGGACCGTGACGCCCAGGCCAATCTGGGGGTGCTGCGGGCCCAGCGCGGCGATTGTGCCGGCGCGGTCGAGGCGCTGACGGCCGCCATCGCCCTTGATCGCCGCAACGCCCTGCTGCGCTTCAACCTGGGCAACGCCTTGCGTGATGCGGGCGATGGCGCGGCCGCCCTTGCGGCCTATCAAGGCGCGGTGGAGCTGCAACCCGATCTGGCGGCGGCCTGGCGCAACAAGGCCAACCTGGAAGCCGAGATGGGCCGGCACGCCGAATCCGTCGCCGATTACGCTCGGGTCGAGGGACTGGAACCGGCCGCCAATCTTGCGCCCACCCGCATCCTGGCGATGAATCTGGCGCCGTTTTCCGCCGCCGACACCCTGGCAGTCGCCACCGCATGGGCCAAGACCTACGCCGATCCGCTGGCCCCGGTCGCCCGGCCGGCCGTGGCCGGCGACGGGCGCATCCGCATCGGTTATCTCGCCGCCGGTCTGTTCACCCTGGACGGCACCCAATTGGCGGTGCTGGCCCACCATGACCGCAGCCGGTTCGAGGTGATCGTCTATTTCGACGGCGACCCGGCCCATCGCCGGCTGGAGCGCTTTTGCGCCCTGGCGACGGTGCGGATGACCCGGGGGTTGTCGGATTCCGAACTGGCCCAGCTGATCGCCGCCGACGGACTGGACATTCTGATCGACGGTCTGGGCTTCCCCAAGGGGCACCGCCTGCTGACGGTGGCGCGCCGCCCGGCCCGCATCCACCTGCACTGGCCGCCGATGACCACCACCGGCATGGCGGCGATGGACGGCTTGGTCGCCGATTCCCGCACCCTGCCGCCCGGCGCCGAGGGTGATTATCGCGAACGGGTCTACCGCCTGCCGTGCAGCTATCACTTCGCCGTGGACGAATTGGCGGTGCCGGGCCTGCCCTTGCGCCCCGATGACGGGACCGTCCGGTTCGGCTGCTTCAACACCCTGGCCAAGATCGGGGCTGAATCCATCGCCTTGTTCGCCCGGGTGCTGGCCGCCTGTCCCGGCTCGCGCCTTCGGGTCAAGGGCATGGTGCAGTCAGCCTTCGACCATCCGCGCCTGAAGGACGGCTTCGCCGCCCACGGCATCGGCCCGGACCGCCTGGAATTCCTGCCTCCGACCGCGGGCTATGGCGAGCATCTGGCCGCCTTCGGCGAACTGGACGTGGCCTTGGACCCGGTGCCCTATAACGGCGTCACCACCACCTTCGAATCCCTGTGGATGGGGGTGCCGGTGGTGACCCTGCCGGGCCAGCGTATCCTGGACCGCTATGGGCTTTCGCTGCTGACCGAGGTTGGCTTCGCCGACGGCATCGCTGTCCATGCCGACGATTACGTCGCCCGCGCCGTGCGTCTGGCCGCCGACCGGCCCTTGCGCGCCAAACTGCGGGAAAGCTTGCGCGACCGGGTGCGGGCCAGCCGTCTGAACGACAGCGCCCGTTTCACCCGGGAATGGGAAGACCTGCTGGCCGCTATTGCCGGCTAAGGGTGTATTCCAGCGCTTCCTCGGCGGCGCGGACCAGGGCGCGGGCCTTGTTCATGCATTCCTCGTGCTCTTTCTCGGGCACCGAATCGGCGACGATGCCGGCGCCGGCCTGGGCGTACATGGTGCCGTCCTTGATCAGCGCGGTTCGAAGCGCGATGCAGGTGTCCATGTTGCCGTTGCCCGAGATATAGCCCATGCAGCCGGCATAGAAGCTGCGCCGCTCGGGCTCCAACTCGTCGATGATCTCCATGGCGCGAATCTTCGGCGCGCCCGAGGTGGTGCCGGCCGGGAAGCCGGCCATCAGCGCGTCCATGGCGTCGCAGCCGTCGCGGATGTCGCCCTCGACGTTCGAGACGATGTGCATGACGTGCGAGTAATACTCGACGAACATCTTCTTGGTGACCTTGACCGAGCCGATCTTGGCCACCCGGCCAACATCGTTGCGGCCCAGATCCAGCAGCATCAAATGCTCGGCCAGTTCCTTGGGGTCGGCCATCAGGTCGGCGGCCAGGGCCTCGTCCTCGGCCTGGTCGATACCCCGCTTGCGGGTCCCGGCGATCGGGCGGATGGTGACGCGGCCGTCGCGCAGGCGCACCAGGATTTCCGGGCTGGACGCCACCAGCTGGAACTCGCCGAAATTCATGTAGACCAGGAACGGGCTGGGATTCATCCGCCGAAGCGCTCGGTACAGCGAGAAGGGCGGCAGCCGGAACGGCACCTTCAGACGCTGCGACAGCACCACCTGGAAGATGTCGCCGGCGGCGATGTATTCCTTGGCCTTCAGCACCTTGGCGCAATATTCCTCAGGCGTCATCGAGGCCACCGGGACCGGCGCGTGGGTGTGGCGCTCGAGGCCGGCATCCAGGTGCGGCAATGGGCGCTCCAGCGCCTCGACCACATGGTCCAGCCGCTCGTTGGCCAGGTCGAAGGCCGCCCGCGAATCGACGCCCGCGCGCGGCCATACCGGCACCACCGCCGTCAATGTGCCGTTGACGTTGTCGAATACCGCCATCACCGTCGGGCGGATGAAGATGCCGTCGGGGATGCCGATGACGTCGGGATTGGCATCGGGCAGCTTTTCCACCAGCCGCACGGTGTCATAGGTCAGATAGCCGACCAGGCCGGCGGCCATGGGCGGCAGGTTCGGCGGGATGTCGACCAGGCTTTCGGCCGAAAGTGCTCGCAGCGAGGCCAGCGTGCCGTCGCGTTCGGCCACCGGGCAGGGCGCGAAGGACTCGGGCTGGGTGCGGGCGTCACGATTGACCCACGCCATGTTGCCTTGGCACTTCCAGATCAGGTCGGGCTTCATGCCCAGCACCGAATAGCGGCCGCGCACGGCGCCGCCTTCCACCGATTCCAGCAAGAAGGCGTGCTTCTGACCGCTGGCCAGCTTCAGGAATGCGGAGACCGGGGTTTCCAGGTCGGCGACCATGGTGCGCCACACCAATTGCGGCCGCCCGCTGTCGTAGGTGGCTTGGAAGGCGGTGTAGTCGGGATAAACGGTCATGGTCACTCTTCGCGGGAAATCTGGCTGCGATCGACCCGCACGCCCAGTTCGACGTTGAGGGCGGCGAGGTATTGGTCGACCAGATCGCCGGCCACGGTGGACGAGATCTTGCGGCGCGCCGTCTCGGCGGCCTTGGCATCCTTGGCCGGCTCGAAGGCGATCACCTGGGCCAGGCGGGCCACCACCCAGCCGCCTTTTTCGGCCTTGACCGCCACCGTCCCGGGCTTGCCCTGGAACAGCTCGGCGACGACGGCCGGGGCCAGCTTGGCCGCCTCGGCGCCTTCCCGGGTGAACGGGGACGACGTCGAGACCTTGATGCCGTGGGCCTGGGCGACCTTGGCCAGCGGCTCGCCGGCCTTGACCTGCAAGGCGATGGCCTGGGCCAGTTCGCCGGCCTTTTCATGGCGGCGTTCGGCCTGCCAGCCGGCGACCACTTCGGCGCGGACGTCGGCCAGGGCGCGCGGAGCCGGCGCCACCACCCGATCGACGCGAACCAGGAAATAACCGTCGCCTTCCTTCTCGGTCAGCTGGCTTTCGGCACCTTGTTCGGTGTGGAAGGCGACATCCAGGAAGGTGTCGGACTTGGGCGCGTCGGCGACCGGCTTGCCGTTGGGGCCTTGGCCCTTGGCATCGATGGCCGGGATGCGCAGGACCTTCAACTGGAACCGCGACGCGGTCTCTTCCAGGCTGGTGCCGGCGCCCAGGGTGTCTTCCACCTGATTGGCCAGCTGGCTCAACAGGTCGGTCGAACGCTCGCGGCGCAGATCCTGCTCCAGCATCGACTTGACCTCGGCCAGCGGCCGGGTGCGGCCGGGGGTGACCTGGCCGACCTGGGCGACGTGCCAGCCCAGCGCGGTCCGCACCGGGGGGCTGATGGTGCCGGGCTTCTGGGCGAACAAGGCGGCGCCCAGCTCGTCGGGCAGCTCGCCCTTTTCGACGGTGCCGAGATCGACCACCGAGGCGCCCAGATCCTTGGCGATGGCGGCCAGGTCCTTGCCGGCCTTGACCAGATCGGTGGCCCGCGCGGCGGCGACGTCGTCGGCCAGCACCACCTGCGCGACCTGGCGCCGTTCCGGGGTGACGAATTCGTCCAGCCGAAGCTGATAGGCCTCGGCGATGTGGGCGTCGGTGATTTCGGCCAGGGCGCCGACATCGGCCGGGCGCAGCAGCATCACCGTCAGGGCGCGGAATTCCGGCGCCATGAAGCGCTGGGAATTGTCCTTGTAATATTGCTCGATGGCGGCCTGGTCGGGGGCGGCGGGCAGGGCCACCGCCTCGTCCTTGATCTGGGCGATCTCGGCGGCGCGGCGCTCTTCGCGCCAGCGGGTCAGGGGATCGGCCAGGGTCACCGGCGCCACCAATCCGCCCGACAGCGCCTCGGCCATCTGGGCGCGGACCATGTTGCTCTTTTCCATCCGCATGTAGTCGGCTTCGCTCAGATTGGCGCGGTTCAAGGCCCGGCGCAGCAGCTCGCGGTCGAACTCGCCCCGTTCGTTGCGGAAGTTGGGGTCGGCGGCGACCTGGGCCACCACCGCGTCCTCGGACGCCGACAGACCCAGGCGGCGAGCCGCCTCGTCGATCAGGGTGCGGGTGACGATGGTCTGGATGGTACGGTCCAGCAGGCCCATCTTGCGGGCCTCTTCCGCGCTCAGCTTGCCGCCGAACAGCGGCTGCAGGCGGGCGACCTCGCGCTTGAACTCGGCGTTGACCTCGGCGGCGGTGACCTGGACCTTGCCCACCTCGATGGCCGGGCCGCGCCCGAACAATCCGCCCCTCAAGACATCGCCGACGCCCCACGAGATGAAACTGAGACCCAACAGGCCGAACAGCAGTTTGACGACCCAGGACTTCGAGGCATTGCGAAAGGAATCGAGCATGGCATCCGGCGGGTTCGAGGGGCCGGGCGCAAGCGGGCTCCGGCAAAAGTGCCGGCATAATAAGAGGGGGGGGAAGGGGTGGCAACTGCTTTAACCCACCCTGGAATCGCTCCGATTGGGTGGCGACAAGGGCTTGGGGGCGATGGTATAGACCGGGTCACAATTCATAGAGAACGGGAGACCTCCATGAGCAGACGTCCGCTGATCGCCGGCAACTGGAAGATGAACGGCCTGAAGGCCGACGGCATCGCCCTGGCCGAGGGTGTCGCCGCCAAGCGCCGGGCCGAGCCGGATCTGGCCTGCGACGTGCTGGTGTGCCCGCCTTTCCTGCTGGTTTCCGATGTCGCCCGCGCCGTCGCCGGCTCGGGGCTGGCGGTCGGCGGCCAGGATTGCCACGCCAAGACTTCCGGCGCCCATACCGGCGACACCTCGCCGGTGATGCTGAAGGATGCCGGCTGTTCCCACGTCATCCTGGGCCATTCCGAGCGCCGCACCGACCACGGCGAGACCGACGCGCAGGTTAAGGCCAAGGCCGCCGCCGCCCACGCCGCCGGCCTGGTGGCGATCGTCTGCATCGGCGAGACCCTGGCCCAGCGCGACGGAGGCGAGACGCTCGAGGTCAATCGCCGCCAGTTGAAGGGCTCGCTGCCCGAGGGCGCCAATGCCGACAACACCGTCATCGCCTACGAGCCGGTGTGGGCCATCGGCACCGGCCGGGTCGCCTCGCCGGAACAGGCGCAGGAAGTCCATGCCGCCATCCGCGCCGAACTGGTCAAGCTGGTGGGCGAGACCGAGGCCGGCAAGATGCGCATTCTGTACGGCGGCTCGATGAAGCCCGAGAATGCCGCCCAGCTGATCGCCCTGCCCGACGTCGATGGCGGCCTGATCGGCGGCGCCTCGCTGAAGGTCGAGGATTTCTGGGCCATCGCTCGCAATTGCGCTTAGGCGCAAGGCGCTTCTGCGCGAGGCGCGCCCGATGCCGGGCCGTCTCACGCGCCGCCGGGCTTTGAACCCGGGGCGTCCATTTTTGCACTAGCTATCCTCGGCCGAGGGGGCTAAATATCGCGTCGAACAATTTCACCCGCCCCCAGGGCTGTCCCATCGGGACCGCTCTGGGTCGGGTCATTTCGTGGTGTGCCAATGGACTTCTTTCCGATCATTCTCGTCATTCACCTGCTTCTCGCCGTCGCCCTGGTGGGCGTGGTGCTGCTGCAGCGTTCCGAAGGCGGCGCGCTGGGCATGGGCGGCGGTGGCGGCGGTTTGATGTCCGGCCGGGCGGCCGGCAATCTGTTGACCCGCACCACCGGCATCCTGGCCGGGGCGTTCTTCCTGACCAGCCTGGCGCTTGCCATCATCGCCAACAACCGCACCGGCGGGGGCTCGCCCTTCGACAAGGTGCCGGCTGCCGCTCCGGCGGCGGCTCCGGCCCAGCCGGCGGTTCCGGCCGAGCCGGCGGCGCCGATTTCGAAGTAGGTTCATCCGTTTGGGGAACGCGGTCGCCGGCGGCGGCCGCCACCTGGTCAAGCCAGACACTTCGCGCGAGCAAGGGGCCCATGACGCGTTTCATCTTCATTACCGGCGGCGTGGTGTCGTCCCTGGGCAAGGGGCTGGCCTCGGCGGCTCTGGGGGCGTGCCTGCAGGCGCGCGGCTTCAAGGTCCGGCTCAGGAAGCTCGACCCCTATCTCAACGTCGATCCGGGCACCATGAGCCCCTATCAGCACGGTGAGGTCTATGTCACCGACGACGGCGCCGAGACCGATCTGGATCTGGGCCATTACGAGCGCTTCACCGGCGTCGCGTCGCGCAAAAGCGACAACATCACCACCGGTCGCATCTATTCCGACGTCATCGCCCGCGAGCGGCGCGGCGACTATCTGGGCGCCACCGTCCAGGTCATCCCGCACGTCACCAACGCCATCAAGGAATTCGTCAAGTCGGACCTGACCGACGAGGATTTCTGCCTGTGCGAGATCGGCGGCACCGTCGGCGACATCGAATCCCTGCCGTTCCTGGAAGCGATTCGTCAGCTGGCCAACGAACTGGGGCGCGAGCGCACCATGTTCGTCCATCTGACCCTGTTGCCCTATATCCCGACGGCGGGCGAGCTGAAGACCAAGCCGACCCAGCATTCGGTCAAGGAATTGCTGTCCGTCGGTATCCAGCCCGACCTTTTGATGTGCCGCTCGGATCGCGAGATTCCGGAAGGCGAGCGCAAGAAGATCGCCCTGTTCTGCAACGTCGCCCCCCAGGCGGTGATCCCGGCTCTGGACGTCGACAGCATCTATCAGGTGCCGATCTCGTACCATGCCGAGGGATTGGACGAGCAGGTGTGCCGCCATTTCCGCATCGAATCCAAGCAGCCCGATTTGTCGCGCTGGACCAATATCGTCGAGCGGGTGCGCCAGCCGGAAGGCGAGGTGACCATCGCCGTGGTCGGCAAGTATATCAGCCTGCTGGATTCCTATAAGTCGCTGGCCGAGGCGCTGACCCATGGCGGCATCGCCAACAACGTCAAGGTTCGGTTGAACTGGATCGACAGCCAGATCTTCGAGCGCGAAGACGCGGTGCTGCATCTCGAGCCCTGCCACGGCATCCTGGTGCCCGGCGGCTTCGGCGAACGCGGCGCGTCGGGCAAGATCGAGGCGGTCAAGTTCGCCCGCGAACGCCAGGTGCCCTATTTCGGCATCTGCTTCGGCATGCAGATGGCGGTGATCGAGGCCTGCCGCAACCTGGTCGGCCTGAAGGGCGCCAACTCGACCGAGTTCGGCCCGTGCGAGCATCCCGTCGTCGGCCTGATGACCGAGTGGGTCAAGGGCAACATGCTGGAAAAGCGCGCCGCCGATGGCGAGCTGGGCGGAACCCTTCGCCTGGGCGCCTATGATTGCATGCTGAAAAAGGGCAGCCGGGTCGCCGACATCTATGGCTCGGACATGATCTCGGAACGCCACCGTCACCGCTTCGAGGTCAACATGGATTACCGGCCGCAGCTGGAAAAGGCCGGCCTGTCGTTCTCGGGCCTGTCGCCCGACGGGGTGCTGCCGGAAATCGTGGAAATTCCCGACCATCCGTGGTTCGTCGGCGTGCAGTTCCATCCCGAACTGAAGTCCAAGCCGTTCGACCCGCATCCGCTGTTCACCAGCTTCATCAAGGCCGCGGTGCGGCAATCGCGATTGGTCTGACGCCATGCCCCCTTTCCATCACGTCGCCGTTTCCCCGGACGTCGTCTTCGGCAACGATCTGCCGCTGGTCCTGATCGCCGGGCCGTGCCAGATGGAAAGCCGCGAACACGCCCTGGAATGCGCAGCGGCGTTGAAGGAAATGGCCCAGGAAGCCGGCATCAAGCTGATCTACAAGTCGTCGTTCGACAAGGCCAACCGCACCTCGATCTCAGGGAGGCGCGGGCTGGGGCTGGACGCGTCGCTGCCGGTCTTCGCCGAGATCAAGTCCAAGCTGGCGCTGCCGGTCCTGACCGACATCCACACCGAAGAACAATGCGCCGTCATGGGCCGCGTGGTCGATATCATCCAGGTGCCGGCCTTCCTGTGTCGCCAGACCGACCTGCTGATCGCCGCCGGCCGATCCGGCGCGGTGGTCAACGTCAAGAAGGGCCAGTTCCTGGCCCCTGACCAGATGGCCAACGTCGCCGCCAAGATCGAAAGCACCGGCAACAGCCGCATCCTGCTGACCGAGCGCGGTGCCAGCTTCGGCTATGGCGATCTGGTCGCCGACATGCGGGCGCTGCCGATCATGGCGCGCACCGGCTATCCGGTGATCATGGACGCCACCCACGCGGTGCAATCGCCGGGCGGCCAGGGCGGATCGTCGGGCGGCGACCGCCGCTTCGCGCCGGTGCTGGCCCGCGCCGCGGTGTCCTTGGGTATCGCTGGTGTGTTCATCGAAACCCATCCCGATCCCGATCATGCGCCGTCAGACGGCCCCAACATGATCGCGCTGAGGGACATGCCGGCCCTGATCGAAATGCTGATGAAGTTCGACGCGACGGCCAAGTGCTATCCCGTCCAAATCGATTAACCCCTGTCCGCACTTTTCGGAGAGACCCGATGACCGCCATTATCGATATCCACGCTCGCGAAATCCTGGACTCGCGCGGCAATCCGACCGTTGAAGTCGACGTCGTGCTGGAAAGCGGCGTGATGGGCCGCGCCGCCGTTCCGTCGGGCGCCTCGACCGGCGCCCACGAGGCGTGCGAGCTGCGTGACGGCGACAAGAAGCGCTATGGCGGCAAGGGCGTGCTGAAGGCGGTGGAAAGCGTCAACGGCGAGATCTACGACGCCCTGTCGGGCATGGATGTCGAGGATCAGGTGCTGCTGGACCACACCATGATCCAGCTCGACGGCACGCCGAACAAGTCGCGCCTGGGCGCCAACGCCATCCTGGGCGTGTCGCTGGCCTGTGCCAAGGCCGCCGCCGAGGAAACCGGCTTGCCGCTGTACCGTTATGTCGGCGGCGCCTTCGCCTCGATCCTGCCGGTGCCGATGATGAACATCATCAATGGCGGGGCGCACGCCGACAATCCCATCGACATCCAGGAATTCATGATCATGCCGGTCGGCGCGCCGACTTGCTCGGACGCCATCCGCATGGGTTCGGAAGTGTTCCAGGCCCTGAAGAAGCAGCTGAAGGACGCCGGTCACAACACCAATGTCGGCGACGAGGGCGGCTTCGCCCCCAACCTGAAGTCGGCCGAAGCGGCGCTGGACTTCATCATGCAGTCCATCGAGAAGGCCGGCTACAAGCCCGGCGAAGACATCATGCTGGCCCTTGACTGCGCCTCGACCGAGTTCTTCAAGAACGGCAAGTACGAGATGGAAGGCGCCAAGAAGAGCTTCGACCAGAAGGGCATCGTCAAGTTCTATTCCAAGCTGGTGAAGTCCTATCCGATCATCTCGATCGAGGATGGCTGCGCCGAGGACGATCTGGACGGTTGGGAAATGCTGACCGAGGAACTGGGCGGCAAGGTCCAGCTGGTGGGCGACGATCTGTTCGTCACCAATCCGGCCCGTCTGGCCATGGGCATCGACAAGGGCCTGGCCAACTCGATCCTGGTCAAGGTCAACCAGATCGGCTCGCTGTCCGAGACCCTGGAAGCCGTCGACATGGCCCACAAGGCCGGCTACACCGCCGTCATGAGCCACCGCTCGGGCGAGACCGAGGATTCGATCATCGCCGACCTGGCGGTCGCCACCAATTGCGGCCAGATCAAGACCGGCTCGCTGTCGCGTTCGGACCGCTTGGCCAAGTACAACCAGCTGATCCGCATCGAGGAAGAGCTGGGCTCGGCGGCGCGCTATGCCGGCAAGGCCATCATGAAGCGCTGATCCGTTTCTGAATTGTTCTGTTGATGGGCGGCCGGGGGAGAAATCCTTCGGCCGCTTTTCTTTCGGTAAAGCACTCGATAAAGCCAGAAAACTGAGTCATTTCTGCAACAGCGACGACTTCTGCTCGGGAAAAATGAATCATCTCGTTCATGACTTGTTGACGTCATGAATCTTAGGTGATTCCATCCGCTTCATGCTTAAGGAACTGGCCCGTCGACTTCGTCCCGTCATCGGCCCCGTCATCGGGGCCTGTGCCGTGGCGTATTTCGCCTACCACACGGTGGAAGGCGATCGCGGCGTGCTGGCCTGGGTGCGGCTGAAGAACGAGATTCTGGACGCCGAGATGCAGTTGGCCAAGGTCACCACCGAGCGCCAGGTGCTGGAACATCGGGTGCTGCTGCTGCGCCCCGACCATCTGGACCCCGACATGCTGGAAGAACGCGCCCGCGCCATGTTGAACATGGGCCGCGAGGACGAGATGGTGGTGTTCGAGAAGCGCTGATTACACTGTGTTACCGGCCCGTCAAACGCCTGCAACATCGGCTTGCTAGCGTGCGCCCGTCTTTCCAAGCAAGCGGGCCTTCACCATGCGCAATTTCCTCAATCTCTATTCGACCCCCATGACAGCGGCCTTGTTCGCGGTGGCGGTGGTGACCGGGGTGCCGATCTTTTTTCATGTTGGCGACCGCTTCCTGAAGGGCGCCCATGAATGGCTGAGCCTGGCCTTCGTCGCCGCCGTGCTGCTGCATCTCGCCCGCCATTGGCGGGGCTTCGCCGTCCTGATCAAGCAGCGGCGCACCCATGTCTTGCTGGTGGCCGGCGGGCTGGCCCTGGCGGCCTTCGTCGCCCCTGCTGTGACAGGCAGCGGTCGGGGTGGCAATCCGATGATGGCCCTGGCCGGAAAGATGGTCGAGGCGCCGCTGGTGCAACTGGCTCCGGCTCTGGGGGTCGAGGCTTCGGCCCTGGTGCAGCGGCTGGAAGCCGGCGGGATCAAGCAGGCCGACCCGGCTTGGTCGCTGGTCGCCATCGCCGCCGCCAACGGCCGGCCGGTCCAGCATGTCGCCCAGCTGCTGCTGGCCGAATCCCGTCGGTGAAGCGCAAGCCCTGGCGATGGTTGGCGTATTATGGTATTCGACTACCGAATTAATCGGAGCCGGTCGATGACCCGTCTGCTAGCCACCCCCGTCCGTGTCGGTCATGTCGTGCTGCCCAACCGGATCATCATGGGTTCGATGCATCTGGGCTGCGAGACCGAGGCGGACGCCCCCCAGCGCCTGGCTCGTTTCTATGGCGAGCGGGCCAAGGGCGGCGTCGGGCTGATCGTCACCGGTGGCGTCGCCCCCAACCCGCGGGGGCGCTTCGGCGCCGACGGCACCGTGCTGGATCATCCGTCGCAATTGGATCACCACCTGCCGATCACCGATGCGGTGCACCAGGCCGGCGGGCGGATCATCCTGCAGATCCTGCATTGCGGCCGTTATGCCCGCCATGACGATCCGGTGGCGCCATCGGCGATCCGGGCGCCGATTTCGCGCGCCACGCCCCGCGAACTGACCGAGGCCGAGATCGAGGCGACCATCGCCGATTACGCCCGCACCGCTGCCTTGGCCATCCAGGCCGGCTATGACGGGATCGAGGTGATGGCCTCGGAAGGCTATCTGATTTCCGAATTCATGGCTCCGGCCACCAACCACCGCACCGACCAGTGGGGCGGGCCGCTGTCCAACCGCCTGCGCTTTCTGGATCGCGTGGTGCACGCGGTGCGGGGCGCCATCGGCGAGGGTTTGCTGTCGGTGCGCCTGTCGATGGTCGATCTGGTCGAGGGCGGCCTGTCGGGCGACGAGGTGGTCGCCGCCGCCCTGGTGGCCGAGCAAGCCGGCGCCGATCTGCTGAACAGCGGCATCGGCTGGCACGAATCAAGGGT
This sequence comes from Magnetospirillum sp. LM-5, assembly GCF_902729445.1. Classification (NCBI taxonomy): domain Bacteria; kingdom Pseudomonadati; phylum Pseudomonadota; class Alphaproteobacteria; order Rhodospirillales; family Rhodospirillaceae; genus Magnetospirillum; species Magnetospirillum sp. LM-5. Next base: position 307,623 of record NZ_CACVCE010000001.1, read on the forward strand.
TCCCACCATCGCCCATCCGGTGCCGGCGGGCGCCTGGGCCTGGGCCACCGCCCGGGTCAAGGCGGTTGTCTCGATTCCGGTCTCGGCCAGCAACCGCATCGACACGCCGGAACGGGCCGAGGCGATCCTGGCCTCGGGCGCCGCCGATCTGGTCTCGCTGGCCCGGCCGCTGCTGGCCGACCCGGCCTTCGCCGCCAAGGCCACCGGCGTCCAGGCGGGCGCCATCAACACCTGCATCGCCTGCAACCAGGGTTGCCTGGACGCGATGTTCGACGGCCGCCCGGCCAGCTGCCTGGTCAATCCGCGGGCCGGCCGGGAAGGCGAGTTCGTCGCCGCTCCTGTCGCTGTCCCGCTGAATCTGGCGGTGGTCGGCGCCGGCCCGGCCGGCATGGCCTGTGCCCTCGAGGCGGCGGCGCGCGGTCATCACGTTACCTTGCTCGAGGCGAGCCATCACCTGGGCGGCCAGTTCGCCCTGGCCGAACGCATTCCCGGCAAGGAAAGCTATGTGGCGACGCTGGATTGGTTCGCCGCCGAACTGGACCGCCTGGGTGTGACGGTCAAGCTGGGCCGTGCCGCCACCCACAAGGATCTGGTCGGGTTCGATCAGGTGGTCATCGCCACCGGGGTCCGGCCGCGCTGTCCCGACATCGCCGGTATCGACCATCCGATGGTGGCCCTTTACGACGATATCCTGTCCGGGCGGCGCGTCGCCGGCCAGCGGGTGGCCTTGATCGGCGCCGGGCCGATCGCCTTCGACGTCGCCCTTTACCTGCTGGGGCCGTCCGCCCCCTTCGATGCCGAATGGGGAATCGACCGCACCTTGTTGCAGCCGGGCGGCCTGGCGGTGGTCGAACCGGCCGAAGCGCCGGCCCGCGCCATCACCTTGATGCAAAGAAAGCCCGGCCGCCCAGGTGCCGATCTGGGCCGCACCACCGGCTGGATCGCCAAGGCCAAGCTGCAAAGGGCAGGGGTGGTCATGCTGGCGGGCGTGGCCTATCGCCATATCGACGATGCCGGCCTGCATATCCATGTCGATGGCGCCGACCGCCTGATCGAGGCCGACACCATCATCGTCTGTTCCGGCCAGGATTGTGACGACAGCCTGGCCCAGTATTTGGCCGCCGCCGGGCGGATCGTCCACAGGATCGGCGGCGCCCGTCAGGCGTCGGGGATCGACGCCCTTCGCGCCATCGAGGACGGCACGCGCCTGGGATTGCAGATCGGGTAGCCCTGGCTCACAAGATGTGGTATGTCGGCGCGTTCGTATCATCGCATCCAGGGCTCCTCCGAACATGGCTGGTCATTCCCAATTCAAGAACATCATGCACCGCAAGGGCGCGCAGGATGCCAAGCGCGCCAAGGTGTTCACCAAGCTGATCCGCGAACTGACCGTTTCGGCCAAGTCCGGCCAGCCCGACCCCGCCGCCAATCCGCGTCTGCGCGCCGCCATCCAGGCCGCGCGCGCCGCCAACATGCCCAAGGACACCGTGGATCGCGCCATCAAGCGCGGCGCCGGCGGCGATGACGGCGCCAATTACGACGAAGTGCGCTATGAAGGCTATGGCCCCGGCTCGGTGGCGATTATCGTCGAGGCGCTGACCGACAACCGCAACCGCACCGCCTCGGAAGTGCGGACCGCCTTCAACAAGAATGGCGGCGCCCTGGGCGAAAGCAATTCGGTGTCGTTCATGTTCGACCGTATCGGCTCGATCCGCTATCCGGCCTCGGCCGCCGGGGCCGACGCCATGTTCGAGGCGGCGCTGGAAGCCGGCGCCGACAACGTGGACTCCGACGAGGACGGCCACGAGATCACCTGTACCCCCGACGATCTGGCCGCCGTGCGCGATGCCCTGGAAGCCGTCTTCGGCACGCCCGAGCATGCCCGCCTGGACTGGCGCCCGCAGACCAGCGTGCCGGTCGCCGACGAGGACACCGCCAAGACCCTGATGAAGTTGCTGGACGCCCTGGACGACAATGACGACGTCCAGCGTGTGTCGGCCAATTTCGACATTCCCGACGACATCATGGCCAAGCTGGGCTGACGGGGGATCATCATGCGCGTTCTCGGTCTCGATCCCGGCCTGCGCGTGACCGGCTGGGGGGTGATCGAGATGGTCGGCCATCATCTGCGCTATGTCGCCGACGGCACGGTGCGCTCGACCGACAAATTGTCGCTGCCCGAGCGGCTGGCCCAGTTGCACCAGGGCGTCGCCGCCCTGATCGACCAATGGAAGCCGGATGAGGCGGCGGTGGAACAGACCTTCGTCAACGTCAACCCGGAAAGCACCCTGAAGCTGGGCCAGGCCCGCGGCGTGGTGCTGCTGGCTCCGGCCTTGGCCGGTCTGTTCGTCGGCGAATATACCCCGGCCGCGGTCAAGCAGGCGGTGGTCGGCACCGGCCGGGCCGCCAAGGATCAGGTGGCGATGATGGTGCGCGCCTTGTTGCCGGGCTGCCTGACCACCCAGTCCGATGCCGCCGACGCGTTGGGGGTGGCGATCTGTCATGCCCACCACCGCGCCACCCTCCGGAAGGTCATGCGATGACGGAGCGTAGCGACTGGGCCGTTGAGGCCCCGCGAGCCAATGCGAGCGTAAGCCAAGCCGCCGGAGGCGGCGCCCGGCGCCTGAGGGGCACATCATGATCGCCAAGCTTAAAGGGCTGATCGATGCGGTCGGCGACGATTTCGCCATCGTTGACGTGGGCGGCGTCGGCTATCTGGTGTTCTGTTCCGCCAAGACGCTGTCCAGGCTGGCGGTGGGCCAGGCGGCGGCCTTGCAGATCGAGACCCATGTCCGCGAGGACCATATCCACCTCTACGGCTTTTCCGACGTGGGCGAGAAGGATTGGTTCAACCTGCTGATCACCGTCCAAGGGGTGGGCGCCAAGGTGGCGCTGGCGATCTTGTCGGTGGCAGGCCCGGAACAATTGCTGCAGACCATCGCCGCGCAGGACAAGACCAGCCTGACCCGGGCGTCGGGCGTCGGGCCGAAGCTGGCGGTGCGCATCCTGACCGAGTTGAAGGACAAGGCCGGCAAGATGGCCATGGGCACCTTCGTCCCGGCGGCGGTCGCCGGCGCCGCGCCGATGCCGGCGGATGGCGGCGGGGTGATGGAGGATGTCATCTCCGCCCTGGTCAATCTGGGCTATCGCCGCCTGGAAGCCTTCGAGGCGGTCGGGCAGACCATGCGCGAGCAGGGCGAGGGGGCTGATGCCGGCACGCTGATCCGGCTGTCCCTGAAGCGCCTGGCCAAGGACCTGACCCGATGAGCCGCCCCCGATGAGCCGCGAAGTCTCGCCCGAAAGCCGGCCCGGCGATATCGAGACCCATCTGCGCCCGCAGGTGCTGGACGATTTCATCGGCCAGAAGCAGGTGCGCGAGAATCTGAAGATCTTCATCGAGGCGGCGCGGGCGCGCGGCGAGGCGCTGGACCACACCTTGTTCTACGGCCCGCCCGGCCTGGGCAAGACCACCCTGGCGCAGATCGTCTCGCGCGAGCTGGGGGTGGGCTTTCGCGCCACCTCGGGGCCGGTGATCCAGCGGGCCGGCGACCTGGCGGCGCTGTTGACCAATCTGGAACCCCGCGACGTTCTGTTCATCGACGAAATCCATCGCCTTAATCCTGCCATAGAGGAAGTGCTCTATCCGGCCATGGAGGATTTTCAGCTCGACCTGATCATCGGCGAGGGACCCGCCGCCCGTTCGGTCCGCATCGACCTCGCGCCCTTCACCCTGGTCGGCGCGACCACGCGCTCGGGTCTGTTGACCACGCCCTTGCGCGAACGCTTCGGCATTCCCTGCCGGATGAATTTCTACACCCCCGAGGAGCTGGAGCTGATCGTGGCGCGCGGCGCCCGCGTGCTGGGCTTCGACCTGACCGCCGATGGGGCGGGCGAGGTGGCCAGGCGCTCGCGCGGCACGCCCCGCGTCGCCGGCCGGCTGCTGCGCCGGGTACGCGATTTCGCCGCCGTCGCCGGCAAGTCGCCGGTGGACGCTGCCATCGCCGACGCCGCCCTGACCCGGCTGGAAGTGGATCGCATCGGCCTGGATTCCATGGACCGGCGCTATCTCGCCTGCATCGCCGAGCATTATGGCGGCGGGCCGGTCGGCGTCGACACCTTGGCCGCCGCCCTGTCGGAAAGCCGCGACACCCTGGAAGAGGTGGTCGAGCCCTATCTGCTGCAGCAAGGCCTGATCCAGCGCACCCCCCGGGGCCGCATGCTGTCGGCCTCGGGCTTCAAGCATATCGGCCTCAACCCGCCGAAAGAGGTCTTGGTGCAGTTGGACCTTTTGGCCCGGATGGAGGACGAGGAATGATCTTCCGCCATCCGCTGAAAGTCTATTGGGAGGATACCGATGCCGGCGGCATCGTCTATCATTCCAACTATCTGAACTTCGCCGAGCGGGCGCGGACCGAGATGGTCGAAGCCTTGGGCATCGACCAGCGCGCCCTGGCCGACAATGGCAAGGGCTTTGCCTTCGCGGTGCGCCGGGCCGAGATGGACTTCCTGAAACCGGCCAAACTGATGGACCGATTGGAAGTGGAATCGAAGGTCATCCTGGCCGGCGGCGCCTCGCTTTCGATGGTCCAGACCATCAGACGACTTGACGACGGCGCCGATTTGGTGCGTCTGCACATCCAACTGGCCTTCATCAGCCTGGACGGGCGCGCGGCGCGCATTCCGGCGGACATGCGGGCCACCCTGCGGGCTTTGGTAAGCGAAAGGTAATCATTATGGATCCTGTTCAGTCGGTGCAGCTGGCGGGCTCGATCGCAGAGCATGATCTCTCGATGTGGGCGCTGTTTCTGCGGGCGGATTTCATCGTCAAGACGGTGATGGTGGCGTTGCTGATCGCCTCGTTCTGGTGCTGGGCGATCATCTTCGACAAGCTGATGCGCCTGCGTTCGCTGTGGCAGCGCGCCGAGCAGTTCGAGGAAAGCTTCTGGTCGGGCGGCTCGCTGGAAGAGCTTTACGACCGCATCGGCTCGCGCCCGGTCGATCCGATGAGCGCCATCTTCGTCTCGGCCATGCGCGAATGGCGCCGTTCGGCGGCCAAGGGCCTGGCCGACCGCGAATCCAGCCGCGTCAGCCTGCCGCAGCGCATCGACCGGGTGATGCATGTCACCCTGGGCCGCGAGATGGATACCCTGGAGCGGAATCTGGGCGTGCTGGCCTCGGTCGGCTCGACGGCGCCGTTCATCGGTCTGTTCGGCACGGTGTGGGGCATCATGAACTCGTTCCAGTCCATCGCCGCGACCAAGAACACCAGCCTGGCGGTGGTGGCCCCGGGCATCGCCGAGGCGCTGTTCGCCACCGCACTGGGCCTGGTCGCGGCCATTCCGGCGGTGATCGCCTACAACAAGATCTCGAACGACCTCGACCGCTATTCCAAGCGGCTCGAGAATTTCTCGGGTGAATTCGGCGCCATCCTCTCGCGTCAGCTCGAGGAGAAGGCCTGATGGGCGCCGCCATCGGAGGCAGGAAGGGCGGACGCCAGCGCCATCGCCCGATGGCCGACATCAACGTCACCCCGATGGTCGACGTGATGCTGGTGCTGCTGGTCATCTTCATGGTGACCGCGCCGCTTCTGACCGCCGGCGTCCAGGTCGACCTGCCGAAATCCGAGGCCGCCCCCATCAAGGGCGACGACCAGCCGCTTTCGGTGACCGTCGATGCCAATGGCGACGTGTGGATCCAGGAGACCAAGGTGACCATGGAGGAACTGGTGCCGAAGCTGCAGGCGATCACCGCCCAAAAGCCCGACACCCGCATCTTCATCCGGGGCGACAAGGGCATCCAGTACGGTCGGGTCATGGAAGTGATGGGCACCCTGGGTGGCGCCGGCTTTACCAAGGTGGCCCTGGTCACCGAGATGAAGCAGGCCGAGCCGGCCAAGGCCGGCAAGAAGGGAGGCAAGTAGACCTTGTCGGCAGTCCTGCGTCGCGACAGCCTGATCTATTCCGGCGTGCTGCATGTCACGGTGGCGCTGCTGGCCGTGTTCGGCCTGCCGCATTTCTTCCGCGAGCCGCCGCCGCAGGAAACCCCGATGGTCGTCGATCTGGTGCCGATCGGCCTGAAGACCAATCCGCCGCCCAAGCAGGCCGAGGAGCCGCAGCCCGAACCGGCCAAGCCCGAGCCGCCCAAGGAACAGCCCAAGCCCGAACCGCCCAAGCCCGAGCCGACGCCTGCGCCGGCCCCGCCGCCGCCGCCCAAGCCGGAACCCAAGCCCGAACCGGCGCCGCTGCCCAAGCCCGAGCCGAAGCCGGAACCCAAGCCGGAACCCAAGCCCGAGCCCAAGCCGCCGGAACAGAAGCTGTCCGAGATCAAGCCGCCGCCCAAGCCGCAGCCGCAAACCGATGTGGATTCGCTGCTGAAGACCCTGGACAAGCCCAAGCCCAAGGTCGATCCCTTGGACGAGCTGATGAAGTCCACCAAGAACGCCAAGCCCACGCCCAAGACCCAGGAAACCGGCAATCAGCCCAAGCCCCAGGGCGTCAAGGGCTCGGACCAGCATAACCCGCTGGAGCCGGTGTCGATGACCGAGATGGACCGTATCCGCGCCCATGTCGAGAAGTGCTGGGTGCCGCCGGCCGGAGCCAAGGAGGCCGACAAGCTGGTGGTGGCGATCCGGGTGTTCATCCAGCCGGACGGCTCGGTCACCGATGCCCAGATCGTCGATAAGCCGATCTTCGCCGACGGCTTCTGGCAGGCCGCCGCCGACAGCGCCCGGCGCGCCGTGCGCACCTGCAGCCCGCTGCCGATCCCCAGGGACAAGTACGACACCTTGAAGAACGGTGACCTTGTTCTGACCTTCGACGTCGCCAAGGCGATGGGGAGGCGGTGATGGGAACTCTGCGCGATTTCTTCCGTCATCGACCAGACGGGACGGGGCTTGCCTTGTTCCAAATTTCTTTGGCCGTTGCGGTGGCTGCAGGGGGCGTTTTCGGAACGATGTCATCAACCTTTGCTGGAGACGGCATCGATAATTTGCTGAAGCCGATGCGGAGTTCCCCGAACGGGATCGACCCGCAGAAGCAGGCATCGTTGCCGTTAGTGGACCGCATCCACGCTCATGTAGCCCGATGTTGGGTGCCGCCGACCGGGGACGGCGCACAGGCTGTTCGGCTCCGTGTGTATCTGAAGCCCGACGGCTCGGTCGTCGAGGCCAAGGATATGGACCCGGTGGTGCCATCCAACCCAGGCCGTCAGGCTGCGGTCGATAGCGCCCGGCGCGCCGTTCGCCTGTGCAGCCCGCTGCCGATCCGACCCGACGAATACCATTCATTGACGAATGGAAACCTGATCCTGGCCTTCGACGTCGCCAAGGCGATGGGGAGGCGGTGATGCGCGGCACAGCCTTTCCGAACTCCGTCAAGCCCTCTGCTGTCCGGTTTAAATTTTGGCGTCCCGCCGCAAACGCTTGTGGCGCGAGCCTTTCAGAGCCTCGAGCCCGGAATGGACGCGAGTCGTCGCCCCACACTCCGTCATGCCCGTGCTTGACACGGGCATCCATGTGGCGCCGCGCAAAAATCGAATGGAAACAGCGCGTTATGCGGATGCGCGTGGATGGCCGGGTCAAGCCCGGCCATGACGGCGATTTTGATGGTGCCCGAAGCGGGCTCCACGACTTTCTCGCTCCCTGCAACGATATGGGAACATGACCATGCTGAGCCGACTTCGCCCTGCCGCCCTGCTGGCGGCCTTCGCCTTCCTGGCCCTGGTGGCCATCCAGCCCGCCGCCGCGGAAGTGCGCATCGACATCACCCGCGGCCATATGCGGCCGCTGCCGATCGCCATTCCCGACATGTTCGGCGGTCAGCCGCAGGAAAGCCAACTGGGCAAGGACATCGCCCGGGTGGTGGCCGCCGACCTGGAGCGCTCGGGCCTGTTCAAGCCCATCGACCAACGCGCCTTCATCCAGAATGTGGCGTCGCTGCAGGCCGGTCCGCGCTTTGCCGATTGGAAGCAGATCAACGCCGAAGCCCTGGTGAGCGGCAAGGTCGAGATCGGCTCCGACGGCCGCATGCGGGTCGAGTTCCGCCTGTGGGACGTGTTCTCGGAAGGCCAGATGGCCGGCCAGGCCTATACCGCCTCGCCGTCCGGTTGGCGCCGCATCGCCCATCTGGTCGCCGATTCCATCTACAAGCGGATCACCGGCGAGGACGGCTATTTCGATACCCAGATCGTCTATATCTCGGAATCGGGGCCGAAGACCGACCGCAAGAAGCGTCTGGCCATCATGGACCAGGACGGCGAGAACCATCGCTACCTGACCGCCGGCGAGGATCTGGTGCTGACGCCTCGCTTCTCGCCGACCGCGCGCGAGATCACCTACATGTCCTATTTCAAGGGCATTCCGCGCGTCTATGTGCTGCAGATCGATACCGGCCGGCGCGAGCTGTTGGGCGATTTTCCCGGCATGACCTTCGCGCCGCGCTTCTCGCCCGACGGCAACAAGGTGATCCTGAGCCTGGCCCAGGACGGCAATACCGAACTCTATGAAATGAACCTGATGACCCGCCAGAAGCGGCGGCTGACCAATCATCCGGCCATCGACACCTCGCCCAGCTTCTCGCCAGACGGCACGCGCATCGTGTTCAATTCCGACCGCGGCGGCGCCCAGCAGATCTACACCATGGATGCCGACGGCGGAAACGTGCAGCGCATCAGCTTCGGCGACGGCCGCTATGCAACCCCGGTATGGTCCCCGCGCGGAGACCTCATAGCCTTCACCAAGATGAAGGGCGGCGAGTTCTTCATCGGCGTCATGCATCCCGACGGCTCGGGCGAGCGCCTGCTGGCCCAGGGATTCCTGGTGGAAGGCCCGACCTGGGCCCCCAACGGCCGCGTGCTGGCCTTCTGGAAGGAAGGCCCCAGCGACGAGCGCGGACGCGGAATTTCGTCCCGTCTCTACACCATTGACCTGACCGGATTCAACGAAAGGCAGGTTTTGACGCCACAAGATGGTTCGGATCCTGCTTGGTCCCCCTTGATTCCCTAGGTGAAGACCAGTATAGTCCGCGGCGATTAGGATTTGTTCCGAAGGTATCGGGTCCTGTTTCGATGCCTAAGGAAGGCTGTGTCGGCCCTTGAAAGGGTTGCTGCGGCGTCTCTAAGATAGGTCCAAATTGCCTTTCCCTTTTCTTCCAGCGTTCCATTGAGGGGGTCCTCAAATATGAAACTGCGTTTTATGAGCATCTTCGCCGCCGCCGCCATGCTGGCCGCTTGCGAATCGGCCCCTGAGTCGGGCGCCACCCAGGCCAGCACCGCTTCGGCTCCGGCCGCCGCCAAGCCCAGCATCGTTCCGGGCTCGGAGCAGGACTTCATCGCCAATGTCGGCGATCGCGTCTTCTTCGACTACGACAAGTTCGCTCTGCGCGCCGACGCCAAGGCCGGTCTGGACAAGCAGGTCGCTTGGCTGAAGAAGTACCCGACCTACAAGATGACCATCGAAGGTCATGCCGACGAGCGCGGCACCCGTGAGTACAACCTCGCCCTGGGCGAGCGTCGCGCCAACGCGGTGAAGGACTACATGGTCGGTGCCGGCATCGCCAAGGACCGCGTCAAGACCATTTCGTACGGCAAGGAGCGCCCGGTCGCTCTGGGTTCGAACGAAGCGGCCTGGTCGCAGAACCGTCGTGGCGTGACCGTCCTGGGCAAGTAAGCCCAAGACAATCACGATCGTGATGCGGGCGCCCGCCCTTCCGTCGACCCCAGGGTCGGCGGAAGTGGCGGGCGCCTTGTTTTTGCCGTGATCTCGGTCTAAACCGTTTCTGGTTCATTTCGTTTCGAGGTTCGCCCGTGCGCCGTTTGCTGATCGTTCCCGCCATCGCCGTCCTGCTGGCCGGTTTGGCCGCTCCCGCCCAGGCCCAATTCGAAAACCGCGCTTTGTACGACCGCATCGAGCGGCTCGAGCGCGACTTGCAGATGATGCAGGGCCAGATGGCCCGCAGCGGTGGCTCGACGGTGATCACCTCGCCGGCCTTGGGCGGCGGCCAGACGGTGGTCCGTTCGCCCGACGCGGCGCCGATGCCGGCCGGCCTGGCGGTGCGCCTGGACGAACGGGTCGATGAACTGGAAAACATGGTCCGCCAATTGACCGGCAAGATCGAGGAAGCCACCTTCAAGGCCCAGCAGGCCAACAAGGCGTTGGAACGGCTTCAGGCCGACATCGACGCTCGCTTCCGCGATTTGCAGGGTGCCCAGCAGCCGGCTGCCGGCGGCGGGTCCAACCAACTGTCGATGCCGGCGGCCGGTGGGGCGTCGCGCGGTGCCGAAACCCCCGGCGGCGCCCCCGGCCCGCAGGTGCTGGGCACCATGTCCGACAAGGACATGAAGAAGCTGACCCCGCCCCAGGCGGCCAATGCCGCCCCCAAGGACGCCCAGGGTCAGTATGACGATGCCTATGCTGCCGCCCAACGCGGCGATTTCGCCGTCGCCGAGAAGGGGTTCCAGGACTTCCTGTCCAAGAATCCCAACCACCAACTGGCCGGCAATGCCAGCTATTGGCTGGGCGACATCGCTTTCTCGCGCAAGGATTTCGACACCGCCGCGCGCACCTTCCTGGAAGCCTACAAGACCTATCCCAAGCATGCCAAGGCGCCGGACATGATCTACAAGGCCGGTTCGGCTTTCGGTCAGCAGGGCAAGAAGAAGGAAGCCTGCGTCGCCTTCTCGATCCTGTTCAAGGATCATCCCGGCATGGCCGACCGCGTCAAGCGCGCGGCCCAGGCCGAGAAGCAGAAATACGAGTGCAAGTAGACCCGGCGGCGGCGCTGGCCGCCGTTCTGGACCGCCTGGGGCCGGGACTACCGCCCCATCTGGCGGTGGCTGTATCGGGCGGCGCCGACAGTATGGCGCTGGCCCTGCTGACCGCCGAGTGGGCCGCCGCCCGGGGCGGGCGGGTTACCGCCTTGACCGTCGATCACGCCCTTCGTCCGGAATCGGGCGCCGAGGCCGCCCAGGTCGGGCGGTGGTTGGCGGCGCGAAACATTCCCCATGTCACGTTGGTCCGCGCAGGCGCGCGCCCCCCCGCCGATTTGCAGGCGATGGCGCGTTCGGCCCGCTATGGCTTGCTGACCGAGTGGTGCCGCGCCCAGGGCGTGAGCCATCTGCTGCTGGCCCACCACCAGGCCGACCAAGCCGAGACCTTGTTGCTGCGCCTGGGGCGCGGTTCGGGGGTCGATGGGTTGGCGGCGATGGGGCCGATGACCTCGCGGGACGGTGTGGTCCTGCTGCGGCCGCTGCTGGATGTGCCGGCCGAGCGTTTGCGCGAATTCCTGAAAAGCCGGGGCCAGGACTGGATCGAGGATCCCTCCAACGCCGATCCGGCCTTCGCCCGGGTCAGGATGCGCCGCCTGCTGCCGGTGCTGGCCGGCGAGGGGCTGACCGTTTCCCGCCTGGCCGAGACCGCCACCCGGATGCGCCGGGCCCGTGACGCTTTGGACTGGATGGTGGCCCAGCGTGCCGGCCGCTCTGTGCGCCTGCATCCGGCCGGCTTTGCCACGGTGGACCTGGCCGCCTTCGTCGAGCCCCCCGAGGAAATCGGCCTGCGTCTGTTGGTTCGCCTGCTGCAGGCGGCAGGCGGCGGCGATTATCCGCCGCGCGCCGAGCGCACCGAGGGATTGTTCCGCCGCCTGGCCCAGGGCCATGCCGGAAAGGCGACCCTGGCCGGCTGCACCTTGGCCATCGGCGCGGATTCGGTGGTATTCGCCCGCGAGGCGGCGCGCCAGGCCCCGCCGGTGACCTTGGTGCCGGGCGAGCGCCTGCTGTGGGACGGCCGCCTGCGGGTCGAGGTGCCGCACGATCTGCCCGCCGGGCTGCGTCTGGCCGGGCTGGGGGCATCGGGCTGGCGCCCATTGGGCAAGGTGGCGCCGGTTCCTGCGTCGGCACGGGCCAGCCTGCCGGCCCTGATCGACCGAGATGGTGTTTTCGCCGTGCCCCACCTGGGCTATAAACGGGGCGGAGGCGTCATTTCCGCCGAATGGATCGTGTGGGAAGGGCCGATGCGCCATTGCCTTGTTCCGGCCGGGGGCGGCATTATCTAATACGTGCCCGCAAAAATCGGCGGGGTTGGACACAGGAAGGACCGAGCCTTGAATTTCAGCAAGAATCTGGCGCTTTGGATCGTCATCGCCTTGTTGTTGGTGATGCTGTTCAACCTGTTCCAGACCTCCAGCCCGCAGCGTGGACTGGGCCAGATCGCCTTTTCGGAATTCATGGCCGAGGTCGATCGCGGTCAGGTGGCCGACGTCACCATCCAGGGCTACCACGTCACCGGCCACTACACCGACAACCGCTCGTTCGCCACCTATCTGCCGCCGGAAGCCAACATCGTGCCGCGCCTGCGCGAATCGGGCATCCGCATCTCGGCCCAGCCGCCGGCCGAGGATCAGCCGACCTTGTGGAGCATCCTGGTCTCGTGGTTCCCCATGCTGCTGCTGATCGGCGTGTGGGTCTTCTTCATGCGCCAGATGCAGGGCGGCGGCGGCAAGGCTATGGGCTTCGGCAAGAGCCGAGCCAGGTTGCTGACCGAGAAGACCGGCCGCGTCACCTTCGAGGATGTCGCCGGCATCGATGAAGCCAAGGTCGAACTGGAAGAGATCGTCGAATTCCTGAAGGACCCGCAGAAGTTCCAGCGCCTGGGCGGCAAGATTCCCAAGGGCTGCCTGCTGGTCGGCCCGCCCGGCACCGGCAAGACCTTGCTGGCGCGCGCCATCGCCGGCGAGGCCAACGTGCCGTTCTTCACCATTTCCGGCTCGGACTTCGTCGAGATGTTCGTGGGCGTCGGCGCAAGCCGCGTGCGCGACATGTTCGAACAAGGCAAGAAGAATGCTCCGTGCATCATCTTCATCGACGAGATCGACGCCGTCGGCCGCCATCGTGGCGCCGGTCTGGGCGGCGGCAATGACGAACGCGAGCAGACCCTGAACCAGCTGCTGGTCGAGATGGACGGCTTCGAATCCAACGAAGGCGTCATCTTGATCGCGGCGACCAACCGCCCCGACGTGCTGGACCCGGCGCTGCTGCGTCCCGGCCGCTTCGACCGCCAGGTGGTGGTGCCCAATCCCGACATCGCCGGGCGCGAGAAGATCGTCAAGGTCCATATGCGCAAGGTGCCGCTGGGTCCCGACGTCGATGCCCGCATCATCGCGCGCGGCACGCCCGGCTTCTCGGGCGCCGACCTGGCCAATCTGGTCAACGAGGCGGCGCTGCTGGCGGCCCGCATCGGCAAGCGCGTCGTCACCATGGCCGAGTTCGAGTCGGCCAAGGACAAGGTGATGATGGGGGCCGAGCGTCGCTCGATGGTGATGACCGAAGCCGAGAAGGAGGCCACCGCCTATCACGAGGCCGGCCACGCCGTCGTCAACCTGCACATGCCCCACTCGGATCCGCTGCACAAGGTCACGATCATCCCGCGTGGTCGCGCCCTGGGCGTGACCATGTCGCTGCCGGAGCGCGACCGGCTGTCGGTGTCGAAGAAGTTCCTGGAAGCCCGCATGGCGGTGTGCTTCGGCGGCCGCGTCGCCGAGCAGCTGATCTATGGCGAGGACCACCTGAATTCGGGGGCCTCGAACGACATCATGCAGGCCACCAACATGGCCAAGAAGATGGTCACCGAGTTCGGCTTCTCGGATCTGCTGGGGCCGCTGCGCTATAACGATAACCAGGAAGAGGTCTTCCTGGGCCATTCGGTGACCCAGCACAAGACCATGTCCGACGCCACCGCTTCGGCCATCGACGCCGAGGTCCGCCGCTTCGTCGAGGCGGGCGAGAAGAAGGCCCGCGAGATCCTGACCAGCAATCGCGACGCCCTGGAAGCGGTGGCGCGCGGCCTGTTGGAATACGAGACCCTGAACAAGGACGAGGTCGAAGCCCTGATCCGCGGCGAGTCCATCACCCGCGACGGTTCCGAGAAGCCCAAGGAAAGCGGCCGGCGTTCGTCGGTGCCCAGCACCGGCATCCCGACCACCGGCGGCTTCGATCCCGAGCCGCAACCCGGCCCGTGACCGTGATCCGTTCCGCTTGGCGTCGAAGCCCCGCTCTCCCGCGGGGCTTCGCGTTTTCGCCCGCCGACCTGTACCTGCTGCCGGCCGGTCTGGTGTGGGGCGAGCAGGCCGCTGCGGCGGTGGTTTCGGGCAATGGCTGGCCGATCGGCGATACCGCGCTGGCCTTCACCGCCGCCACCATCATCTGGCGCGAGGGTGGCCAGGTGTGGGCGGCCCTGGCCCCATTCGCCGACATCCTGGCTTGGTCGGAAGCCGAAAGTGAAGATGTCGCCCGCCATGTCGGCCGGTTGATCCATCGGGTCGGCGCCAAGCGCCCGTCCTGGGGTACGGTTGCGATGGATGCTCCGGCGATCATGGGCATCGTCAACACGACGCCGGACAGCTTTTCCGACGGCGGCGACCGGCTGGAAGCCAAGGTGGCCATCGACAGCGGGTTGGCGATGGTCGAGGCCGGCGCCGCCATCATCGATGTTGGCGGCGAATCAACACGGCCCGGTGCCCAGCCGGTATCGAACCAGCAGGAAATCGACCGGGTTGTCCCGGTGGTCGAGGCCCTGGCCGCCCAAGGGGTGGTGGTGTCGATCGATACTCGCCACGCCGCGGTGATGAAGGTCGCCACCCAGGCGGGTGCGCGCATCATCAACGACGTCACCGCCCTGGCGGGCGAGGGCGCCCTGGCGGTCGCCGCCGCTTCCGGCGCGTCTGTCTGCCTGATGCACATGCAGGGCCAGCCCCAGACCATGCAGGCCGAGCCGGTCTATGATTGCGCGCCCCTGGATGTCTATGACTATCTGGCCGGCCGCGTGGCGGCGTGCGAGGCGGCCGGCATCGGCCGCGACCGCATCTCGATCGATCCCGGCATCGGTTTCGGCAAGAACGACGATCACAACGCTCAACTTCTGGGCTCGCTCGCCTTGCTGCATGGCCTGGCTTGTCCGGTATTGCTGGGGGCGTCGCGCAAAAGCTTCATCGGCCGCTTAAGCCGGGGCGAGCCGCCCAAGCAGCGCCTGGCCGGCTCGCTGGCGGCGCATCTGGCCGGGCTGGATGCCGGCGTCCAGATCATCCGCGTTCACGATGTCGCCGAGACCGCCCAGGCCATGGCCGTATGGCGGGCGGTAAGGTACGCCTAGTTGCGGGGGACTGGGCGCCGTTGCGCCTTCATTTCGGCTCTGGACACCGCTAAAGTCACGAGTCGCCTAAGGTTGAGAAGGGGGGGGCATGCAGCCGGGGTGGGGGGGAAAGAGTTCGTCGCCGGTCGTCTATGTGCTGATGTTTGCCTTGCTCGGTTGTGCCGGCCTGTGGCTGGGACTCGACCTGGCCGAAGGGCGCAATCGCATCCTCGTCGAACGCCAGGCTTTGGCCGTCCAGAAAAGCCAATTCATGAGCCAGTGGTTCGGCACCACCATCGTCTCCGCCGATTACGTCCTGCGCGAGGTCATCGGGCGGGTATCGGCGGAGGAGCTCGGCCGGCTGGCCTCGGCCCCCGAGCAGGTCGTCCGGATGGACCGCTGGTTGGCGGAGAAAGTGGCGACCCTTCCCGGCGTGATCGGACTGACCGTCTACGATCGCGATTGCCGTTTCGTTGCCACCGCCGATCCCAGACTGCGGGGCTTTCGCAGCAATCAGAAATCCTGCGTCGATCCGGACCCAAAACTCGAGGATCGCACCTATATCCAGGGCA